>NZ_JBEZIQ010000001.1:0-427727 GCF_040651155.1 Kitasatospora sp. NPDC048545 | reverse complement strand
CGCCGGGATGCTCACCGTCTGCGACAGCGAGTCGGTGTGCGTGCTGCCGTAGCCGTTCATCCACGCCTTCCAGGAACCGCCGTGCGCGGCCTGGCTGGAGCTGTTGTCGACGACGCCGGAGCTTGCCGTCCACGGCGCCGCCGAACCGGTCTCGAAGCCCTGGTTGCCCAGCAGCTGCGCCGGGGTGCAGCCACCGCCGCCACCCGTGGTCACGGTCCAGGTGAAGCTCGCCGTACCGGTCTTGCCCGCCGAGTCCTTCGCCGTCACCGTCACGTTCGAGGTGCCCGCCGCGGTCGGCGTACCCGTGATCGCACCCGTCGAGGCGTTGATCACCAGACCGGCCGGCAGACCCGTCGCCGAGTACGACAGCGGAGCCGTGCCGCCCGAGGCCTTGATGGCCAGGTTGACGGCGGTGCCGACGGCGGTCGACTGGTTGCCCGGGCTGGTGACGGTGACGCCGCCCGGGTTGGGCAGCGAGCCGACGTTGACGCCGGCCCAGGCGGTGGCGACCGCGTTGTACTCGGCGCTGTTGGCGCCGTACAGGTCGGTGGCCGCGTTCAGGGTCGCGGTACGGGCGGCCGCGTAGTCGGTGGTGGAGGTCATGTACGCGGTCAGCGCCTTGTACCAGACCTGCGCGGCCTTGTCCCGGCCGATGCCGGTGACGGTGATGTTGTTGACCGTCGGGCTGTTGTAGCTGACGCCGTTGATGACCTTGGCGCCGCTGCCCTCGGCCAGCAGGTAGAAGAAGTGGTTGGCGACGCCGGACGAGTAGTGCACGTCCAGGTTGCCGACGCCCGAGTACCAGGAGTCGGCCGAGGTGCCGTCCTTGGAGGGCTTGTCCATGTAGCGCAGCGGCGTGCCGTTGCCGTTGATGTCGATCAGCTCGCCGACCAGGTAGTCCGGGGTGTCGGCGGGCAGGTTGGCGTAGAACTCGACCATGTTGCCGAAGATGTCCGAGGTGGCCTCGTTGAGGCCGCCGGACTCGCCCGAGTAGTTCAGGTTGGCGGTGGCCGAGGTGACGCCGTGGCTCATCTCGTGGCCCGCGACGTCCAGCTCGGTCAGCGGGTGGGTGTCACCGGAGCCGTCGCCGTACGTCATGCAGAAGCAGCTGTCGTCCCAGAACGCGTTGACGTAGCCGGTGTCGTAGTGGACGCGGCTCATCGCGCCGACGCCGTCGTTGCGGATGCCGTTGCGGCCGAAGGTGTTCTTGTAGAAGTCCCAGGTGGCGGCGGCACCGAACTGGGCGTCGACGGCGGCCGACTCGCGGTTGCTGGCCTGCCCGTTGCCCCAGGTGTCCGAGGACTTGGAGAACAGCGTGCCGTTGCCGGAGGTGCCGTTCTTCATGTCGGTGGTGTTCTGGCCGCCGCGGGTGGCGTCCTTCAGCGAGTAGGTCGAGCCGCTCTGGGTGGTGGTCAGCGGCACGTTGCCGACGAAGACGCCGGTGCCGGAGCCTCGCTTGATGCCGTCGGCCTTGCTGAGCACGTCACCGGTCTTGGCGTCGGTCACCACGTGCAGCTTGCTCGGGGTGCCGTCGGACTCGCGGCCGGCGATGACGGTCTCCCAGGCGAGCTTCGGGGTGCCGTCCGCGGCCCACACCACCAGGCGGGGGGCGGTGTCGACGGAGCCCGCCTCGACGGCCAGCGCGGCGGCCTGGGCCTTCGGCGCGGCCTGGGCCGGAGTGGTGTCGACGCCGGCGAGGCTGGCCTCGCTGGCCTTGGTCACGCTCTTGGTGGCACCGTTCGCGTCCTGGTGCACGATCAGGTCGCCGCCGAGGACGGGGAGTCCGGCGTAGGTGCGCTCGTAGCGCAGGTGGCGACCGCCGTTGGTGTCCTGGACGACGTCCTTGGTGACCAGCTTCTCCTGGCCGCTCAGGCCGAGGGCCTGGGCGAGGGAGGCGGTCTGCTGGTTCGCCGAGGCGATCAGCGCGGCCCGGGTGGTCTGCTGGGCCGCGACGGCGGCCGGCGCGTCCGGGGTGGCCGCCTGGGCGATGACCGGTATGCCGGTGACCAGCAGCGCGGTGGAGGCGGCCATGACGACCGCCGCCTTCCGGGCGTGAGCGTAACGGGACATGCGGACTCCTTTTCCGACCGGCGCTGGGTCGCACCGGTGGAGAGAAACCTGGGCCGCGGGGTTGCGGCGCAGTGGGGGCCCCCGCCGGGTGCGACGGGGGTGCGGTAGCGGGTTGCGGTGCACACAACCCGTTGCAGGGGCGGGACGCGCTGCACCTCGGCTGGAACGGCTGCACCGGGGGGTGGGGCCCCCACGTCTGCAGCCGGAGGAATCGTGGCAGCAAACCGGCCGCCAATGACAGATGCATGCCACGGATTGGCCGGTTCATTACCGAAACCGTATGCACGGCGGTCCGTCAGTTGTGCTACGCCATTGCGAACTCGTGAACACGGTTTTCATGCTCCGGACAAAGTTCGATCACTACCGGCGGTCACTGACCAGCGCTCAGGAGTCCGAGCCGCCCCGCCGGGCGGCGGACAGCGCCGCGCGGGCGCGGCACGTCACAGTTCCGGCCGTGCCAGGAACTGTTTCCGGCCAAACCGTGACCGGAACGGAACCGGGCCCCGCTCCGCCTCAACGGCGGTGCGGGGCCCGGCGGTTGCCCGGGTGTACGGACCGGTGTCCGATCCGGTGCCGGGACCGGTGTACGGCCCGGTGCCGGAACCTGTCGGAGCCGGTGTACGGCCCGGTGTCGGAACTGTGTCGGAACGGCGCCGGGGCCGGGCCGGTGTCGGATCGACACCGGAACGGCCCCGGCACCCGGCTCAGCGCTGGACGAACACCGCCACGGTCCGCCCCGGCACGGTGAACGTGCCGGTCGCGGCGTCGAAGCCGGACTGCTTCACCACCGGGTCCGTCCCGCCCGCCTGCGCGGGGTGCAGCGCCTGACCCGTCCCCCGCAGGGCGGCCACGGTCTGCGCCTGTGCGGTGGGCGTGGCGTTGAAGACCACCGTGACGCCCTTCTCCGCCCCGGCCAGACCGGTGCCGTCCAGGTGCAGGGTGATCACCCCGGGCAGCTCGCCGGCGGTGCCGGACAGCGGGTACGAGAGCCGCTGCTGGACGGCCGCCAGGGTGGGCAGGGAGAACAGCGGCGAGGACTGCTTGATCCGCAGGAACTGCTGGTACTGCGCCGAGGCCGCCCGCATGTCGGCCGCACCGACGGTCAGCTTCGGGTTCGCCAGCAGGGACTGCGCGGTCGGCCACATGCCCTTGTTGTCGGCGGCCGGCGGCAGGCCGCGGCCCCAGCCGTTGCCGTCCACGGCACCCGTCGACGGGTCGGGCCAGTGGATCGCGTTGAACCAGTCGCCCGAGTCGTAGGAGTTGGAGTCGAGCGACTTGGAGCGCAGCAGGTCGCTGCCGGCCTGGGCGAAGCCCGCGCCCTGGGTGAGCGCGGTGAGCGAGAGCCCGAGCGCCTGCATCCGGGCCCGGTCGGCGGGCGCGGTGCCGGTCGGCAGCTTGTACGCGAGCGCGTCGAAGAGGTCGGTGTTGTCGTGGGCGTCCACGTACTCCACCGCCTCGCCGGGCTTGGCCGCGTACCCGGTCGGGGAGCCGTTGTAGTCGACCTGGGCGCCGGTGACGGCCTTCCCGGAGCTGTCGGTGAAGGAGTACCCGGCGAGGTTCCCGGTCAGGCTCACCTTCAGCTGGTCCATCTGGTGCAGCAGCCGGGCCTTCTGTTCCTCCGGGCTCCCGTTCGCGGGCGAGCCGTTGGGGTCGGTGAACAGGCCTGAGGCGAAGCCCTGCTGCGGCGCGGAGTCGAGCATGAAGTTGCCGCCGCGCGCGGCGTCGCGGATCCGGTCGTCGAAGGTGGCGATGCCGGTGCCGGCCATGTTGAGCTGGGTGGCCTGCTGGAACCGGGCGTTGTTCGCGACGGCGCCGAAGTTCCAGCCCTCGCCGTACAGGAGGACGTTCTTGCCGTCCACGCCGTCCGAGTCCGGCGTCATCTTCCGCAGTGCGGCCTGCACGTCCAGCATGGTGGACTTCGGGTCCAGGCCCATCAGGTCGAAGCGGAAGCCGTCCACCTTGTACTCCCGGGCCCACAGGGTCACCGAGTCGACCACCAGCCGGTTCATCATGGCGTGTTCGGGCGCGGTGTCCGAGCAGCAACTGTCCGCCGTCACCTTGCCGTCGGCGTCCAGCCGCTGGTAGTAGCCGGGGACGACCCGGTCCAGCACCGAGTGCTCGGCCTGTCCGCTGGCGGCGGTGTGGTTGTAGACCACGTCGAGCACCACCCGCAGCCCGGCCGCGTGCATGGCCTGCACCATCTGCCGGAACTGCACGGTGCGGGCCGCACCTCCCCCACCCTCCGGGCGGGAGGTACCCCCAGGGTCGGTGGCGTACGAGCCCTCCGGCACGTTGTAGTGCAGCGGGTCGTAGCCCCAGTTGTAGGCGTCGTCGGCGGCGACCGCCGCCACGCACTCCTGCTGCTGCGGGCCGTCCTTGGGGAGGGACGCGAGGTCGCAGGCCGGCAGTTTCTGGTCGGCCCGGTTCTCCCGGATGGTGGCGATGTCGAAGGTCGGCAGCAGGTGGACGGTGGTCACCCCGGCCGCGGCCAGGTCCCGCAGGTGCCGCATGCCGGCCGACTGCGACTCGGTGAACGCCAGGTAGGTGCCGCGTTCGGCGGCCGGGACAGTGGTGTCCGCCACCGAGAAGTCCCGGACGTGCAGTTCCTGGATCTGCTGCTGTGCGGGCGGCACGGCCTGCGGGCGGGCGTGGTCGTCCCAGCCCGCGGGCTTGAGCTCCTTGGCGTCGAGGTTCGCGACGAGGCTGCGCTTCGAGTCGGTCGACAGCGCCACCGAGTACGGGTCGGTGACGGTGTTGACCACCATCTGCTGCACCGAGGGCGCCCAGACCTTCACCTGGTAGAGGTAGTACTTGCCGTCCAACTCGCCCTTGTCACGGACGACTTCCCAGACTCCGGTCTCGTCGTCCCGCTTCAGCGGCAGGGTCTTCGGGGTGCCTCCGGTCGGGCCGTCGAAGACCTGGACGGAGACCTCCTGCGCGGTCGGCGCCCACAGCGACAGCGCCACCTTGCCGTCGTAGTAGGTCGGGCCGAAGTCGACCTTGCCGGTCCGCCCGGCGTACAACGCGTCCAGCACGCCCGGGATCTGCACCCCGGTCCCGGCCAGCAGGGCGCCGCTGGGCAGGTGTTCGGTGAACAGCAGCTGGCCGCGCAGCGCGGCCGGGACGCGGGCGGTGTCCCGGGCGTCGACGGTGAAGGCCCGGTAGCCCGCCAGGTGCGGGTACGCGGCCTTCTGCGCGTCGGTCAGCCCGCCCTTGACCGGGGTGAGCCGCAGCCACCGGCCGGGCTCGGTCAGCACGCCCTTGTCGGCCTTGATGCCGCCGGACGGGTCGTACACCAGCTGGGCGCTGGTGCCGCCGGCCAGGGCGTCGTCGCCCGCGCCGTAGTTCGCCGGGACGACGACGGTCCGCGCGTCGATCCACTGCGCCTTGGCGGTGCCGAGGTCGACCTGCGAGGAGGCGGCCGGGTTCTGCGGCAGCAGGTAGCCCTCGCGGCCGCCGAGGATCCAGACCTCCTTGCCGTTGACGGCGAAGTCCAGCGACTGGTCGGCGGGCAGGTCCTTGTCGTTGCCCTTGTGGAGGATGTAGCTGAGGCTGGTCGCGCCGGGGGCCAGCGGCACCTCGAAGACGGCGCCGAAGGCGTCGCGGCGCACCGGCGTCAGCGGCTTGCCCCAGTCGGTGGGGGCGGCGGCGCCGGTCCAGTCGTGCAGGCCCCAGCCGTCGTAGTCGCCGTCGGCCCGGTTGTAGTGGATGACGGCGGTGTTCGCCGGCTGGGTGTTCGCCGGGCCGGGGTCGGCGGTGCGCACGGCCGGGTCGCCCTGCTTCAGCCACACCTCGCCGGTGCTGCCGATGTCGACGTGCCGGTCGGCGTCCACGTCCTTGACGCCGTTCTTCTCCACGACGAACCCGACGTCCGAGGCGCCCGGCTTGAGCCGCACGTACGCGAAGGCGCCGTACGCGTCCCGCCCGGTGAAGCCGTGCCCGGCGGGCCACTGGGTGGCCTCGCCGTCGGCGAGGTCGCCCCAGGCGTAGAGGTTCCAGCCGTCGTAGTCGCCGTCCGGCCGGTTGTAGTGGACGACGGCGTACGGGCGGGCGCCCGCGGTGGGCACCGGCTTGGGTGCGGGGGTGCCGGTGGTGAAGCTCGCGGTGGCGGAGCGCAGGTGGCCCCCGGAGTCCTGCACGACCGCCTTGTACCGCACGACCGTGCCGGGGGCGACGGCGCCGAGGTCCTGGGTGACGAGGAAGTTCCTCCGGCCGTCGGGGCCGGGCTTCCCGGTGTCGGCGGTGCCCAGCGTCTGCCAGGGCCCGGTGCCGATCTGGGCGGCGAAGCTCACCCGGTCGAACCCGCTGCCGTCGGCGCCGGCGCCGACCGTGACGAGCCCGGTGGCGCCGTCCGCGGGCGGCTGCACCGAGAGCTGCGGCGCCGCGGCCGGGGCCGCGAGCCGGCCGGCCGCCTTGAGCACCACGGAGGAGAGCGCGGGAACGGTGACGGTCACCTTGCGGTCGGCGCCGCTGGTGACCCGCTCCCCCGCCGCCGGGTAGATCCGGTCGAAGCCCGTCCCGGCCGAGAAGGTGTCCAGCGTGACGGTCTTCGCCTCGGTGGCGTTGTTGACCGCCACCAGGTACTCGACCTGCTGCGCCGCGTCGATCCGGGAGAAGGCGTAGACGCCGGGGCCGTCGGCGGCGTACCGCTCGATCTGGGCGCCGTCGGCCAGCGCCGGGTTGTCCCGGCGTAGCTTCGCCAGCCCGGCGATGCCCTGGTAGAGCTCGCCGCCCTGTCCGTAGCGGTCGGCCGGACCGGCGGCGCCGCCGAGCACCCGGTCGCCGTTGTAGGAGGGGGTCTTCGAGGCGAAGAGGTCCTGCCGGGCGTCCTTGTCGCCGCCTGCCCCGGTGAAGCCCTGCTCGTCGCCGTAGTAGACGACGGGCTGGCCGCGGGTGAGGAACTGCAGCTCGTTGCCGAGCCGGTCCTTCTTCAGCAGGGTCGCCTCGTCGGCGCCCGGGTTGTCGGCGAGCAGGAAGGAGCCGAAGCGGCCCATGTCGTGGTTGCCGCGGAAGGTCGGCAGCTCGTACGCGTCGGTGTCGGCGCCGGTGTAGCGGTAGTCCTGGCCGTAGACGTCGGCGAGGGTCTTCGCCGATCCGCCCTGGGAGACGTAGGACCGGGCGGCGCCCTGGAACGGGAAGTCCAGGGTGGCCTGCAGCTTGCCCTTGGTGACGTAGGGCGAGGTGACCGCCGGGTCGCCGGAGTAGACCTCGCCGAACATGAAGAACTTCTTGTTGCCCTGCTTGGCCGCGAAGTCCTTGAGCGCGGGCGCCCACTGCTGCCAGAAGGCCATGTTCACGTGCTTGACGGTGTCGATCCGGAAGCCGTCCACGCCGACGTCCTTGACCCACTGCTGGTAGACCTTCTCGAAGCCCTTCACCACCCGGGGGTTCTGGGTGTCGAGGTCGTCGAGGCCGCTGAAGTCGCCCTCGGTGGCGGACTCGCCGACGAAGGTCGAGTCGCCCCGGTTGTGGTACAGCGAGGGGTCGTTGAGCCAGGACGGGGTCTTGGCGGTCGCGTCCCCGGGGTTGCGGAAGACCGGGGTGTACGGGAAGGAGTCCTTGGTGATGCGTGGCCAGGGGGCCGCTGGGGGCACCTCCCCGCCGAAGGCCGGGGGAGCGTCGGCGACGGCGGTCTCGTCGACCGGGTTGCCGTCGACGTCGAGCGTCGGGTAGGCACCGGTCGAGCGGTAGCCGTGCTGCTGCTCGGCGTCGTCGACGACGTCGGCGGTGTGGTTGGTGATGACGTCGAAGAAGACCTTGATGCCGCGGGCGTGCGCCTTGGCTATCAGCTCCTTGAGCTGGTCGTTGGTGCCGAAGTGCGGGTCGACCTGGGTGAAGTCGGTGATCCAGTAGCCGTGGTAGCCGGCCGAGGCTTCCGCCCCGCTGCCCTGCACCGGCTTGTTCCTGAAGATCGGCGCCATCCAGATCGCAGTGGTGCCGAGGTCCTGGATGTAGTCGAGCTTCCGGATCAGGCCGGCCAGGTCGCCGCCGTGGTAGAAGCCCTTGTCGGCGGGGTCGAAGCCGTTCTCCAGGCGGCCGCCGGTGATGCCGCCGCCGTCGTTGGCCTGGTCGCCGTTGGCGAAGCGGTCGGGCAGGACGAAGTAGAACTGCTCGCGGGTGAGGTCGTGCCGTCCGGCGGTGGCTGCCAGGGCGGCGTCGGAGGGCGGGGGCGGCGGCGCGGCGGCGAGAGCGGCGGGGGCGCCGCCGAGGGTGGCGGCGGTCAGCGAGGCCGCGAGCAGGACGGCCGTGCGGCCGGGACCGCGGGGGGATCTGCTCCGTCGGGGGCGGGGCGGGGCATCGGCCACTGAGGGCTCCCTTAGGGGAAGGGGCGATCGATTTCCCAGGAAGCTAGCGGCCTGCAATATGTTTCAGCAAGATGCAGAAACCGTTTCGTTCGGGGAAAATCCAGGCCGCCGACCGTCTCCGGCCACCCCGATTACTCCCCCGGAGCGACGGGCGTGACAATGGGACGTATGTCCGTCCCACCGGTTAGCACCAGATCCCCGCGCACCCCCTACCCCGGTGGGAGCCGGCCCCTAGCCCTCAAGGGGGACAGCCGGTGAAGAATCCACTTCCAGAGGATGAGCAGACGGCTACGAGCGGTCTGGCAGACTTCTCGTCCATGGGGGAACCGACCGAGATCCAGCGAGGCGACGCCGGGCGCGCCGAAGCGGCCAGCGGTGGCGGTTCCGAAGCGGTGACGGCCGAGCCCGGTCGCCAGCCCGACGGAGCCACCCGTGCCGCCCAGACCCGCAGCGCCGCACTGCGCAATCGTTTCCGCGACCAGCGCCGGTCACCGGCCCGGCCGCGGATCTGGTTCGAGCTGGCCCTGATCGGGATCAGCTACTGGATCTACTCGATCGTCCGCAACGCGGTCCCCCAGCAGGAAGCGATAGCCCAGAAGCACGCGCGCTGGATCTGGGAGCTGGAGCAGCACCTCGGCATCGCGGTCGAGCGCTCGGTCAACCACGCCGTGGACGGCGTCGGGTGGCTCATCACAGGGATGAACTACTACTACGCCACGCTGCACTTCGTGATCACGATCGGCGTGCTGATCTGGCTCTACCGCAGCCACCCCGGCCGCTACGTGGCCGCCCGCACCGTGCTGTTCGTCACCACCCTGATCGCGCTGGTCGGCTTCTACTCCTTCCCGCTGGCCCCGCCCCGGCTGATGGCCGACGGCGGCTTCATCGACACCGTGAAGACCCACGGCACCTGGGGCTCCTTCGCCTCCGGGCCCGCCGCGCACGTCTCCAACATGTACGCCGCGATGCCGTCGATGCACATCGGCTGGTCGATGTGGTGCGGCCTGGCGATCTTCTTCCTGGCCCGCCGGAAGTGGGTCAGGGCACTCGGCCTGATGTACCCGGCCGCGACCCTGCTGGTCATCGTCTCGACCGCCAACCACTTCTGGATGGACGCCGTCGGCGGCGAGATCTGCCTGAGCCTGGGCTTCCTCACCGCCCGCTGGCTCTACCACGACTGGGTCTACAAGCTGCCCCGGGTGCCCTCCCGGGAGACGGCCGCCGAGCAGCCGATCACCGTTCCCGAGCAGTGGAGCGAGCCCGCGGTCAGCACCGCGCGCCGATAGGCCCGGCACTCGCCGGCACGGCGACACCCGGGTACGCGGAAGGGGCCCCCGGGCGGGGGCCCCTTCCGCGTACCCGGGAGCGCCTCCGGGGTCCACCGGCCGTCGGTCGCCGGCCGTGGATCGGTCACAGGCCGTAGAACAGCCGGTCCACCACCACCCTGGCCCGCCGGGTGGTCCGCCGGTAGTCGTCCAGCAGCTCCCCGCTGTGCCCGGCGCCGTACCCGAGGTAGCGGGCCACCCCGGACAGCTCCCTGGCCTCCCCCGGGAAGCTGTCCCCGGGCCGGCCGCGCACCAGCATCACCGCCGCCCGCACCCGGGAGGCCAGCACCCAGGCCGCCTCCAGCACCTCCGCGTCCTCCTGCCCCACCAGGGCGGCCTCGACCGCGGCCGCCAGCGCCGCCCTGGTCCGGGTGGTCCGCAGGGCCGGCACCTCGTGCCCGTGCTGCAGCTGGAGCAGCTGCACCGTCCACTCCACGTCCGCCAGGCCGCCCCGCCCGATCTTGGTGTGGGTGGTCGGGTCGGCCCCGCGCGGCAGGCGCTCGGCCTCGATCCGGGCCTTGATCCGGCGGATCTCCATCAGGTCCCGCTCCGGCACCCCGGCGCCCGGGTAGCGCAGCGGGTCGATCAGCTGCCGGAACCGCGCGCCCAGGTCCTCGTCCCCGGCCACCGGCTCGGCCCGCAGCAGCGCCTGGCTCTCCCAGGCGTGCGACCAGCGCCGGTAGTACGCCGCGTACGAGGCGAGGCTGCGCACCAGTGGACCGCTGCGCCCCTCCGGCCGCAGGTCGGCGTCGACCACCAGCGGCGGTTCGGTGGACGGCGCGCCGAGCTGGGTGCGCAGCTCGTGGCAGACCGCCTGGGCGGCCCGGGCGGCGTCCTCCTCCAGCGAGCCGAGCAGCGGCTCGTGGACGAAGAGCACGTCCGCGTCCGAGCCGTAGCCCAGTTCGTGGCCGCCGAAGCGGCCCATCGCGACCACCGAGATCCGGGTCGGCAGGTCCCCGTGCTCGGCCTCCCAGCCCGCGACGCAGGCCCGCAGCGCGCCGTGCAGGGTGGCGGCGTTGAGCGCGGTGAGCGCCTCGCCCGCGGTGTCCAGCGCCTCGGCGGGGTCCTCCCCGAGCCGGCCGAGGACGTCCGCGGCGGCGGTGCGGAACAGCTCCCGGCGGCGCACCGAGCGGGCGGCGGCCACGGCGGCCGTGGTGGACCCGGCCCGGCCGACGGCGGCCAGTATCTCCGACTGCAGCGCCGCCCGCCCGCGCGGTTCCAGGCCGTGCGGGTCGCCCAGCATGGCCACCGCCTCGGGGGCGCGCAGCAGCAGGTCGGGCGCGAGCCGGCCGGCCGAGAGCACCCGGGCCAGCTGTTCGGCGGCGGCGCTCTCGTCCCGCAGCAGCCGCAGGTACCAGGGGGTGCGGCCGAGCGCGTCGGAGACCTGGCGGAAGTTGAGCAGCCCGGCGTCCGGGTCGGCCGAGTCGGCGAACCAGCCGAGCAGGACCGGCAGCAGGGTGCGCTGGATCGCCGCCTTGCGGCTCACCCCGGAGGCCAGCGCGCTGATGTGCCGCAGCGCGGCCGCCGGGTCGGTGTAGCCGAGCGCCTCCAGCCGGGCCCGGGCGGCGTCCGGAGTCAGCCCGGCGGCGCCCGGCGGCAGCTCCGCGACCGCGTCCAGCAGCGGCCGGTAGAACAGCTTCTCGTGCAGCCGCCGGACCTCCACCGCGTGCCGCTTCCACTCCCGCTGCAGCGCGGCGACCGGGTCGGCCCGGGTGTCGTCGTTGATCAGCGCGGTCAGCGAGCGGGCCAGCCGGCGCAGGTCCTCCGCGCCGGTGGGCATCAGGTGGGTGCGGCGCAGCCGGTGGAGCTGGATCCGGTGCTCCAGCGAGCGCAGGAAGCGGTACGCGGTGTCCAGCGAGGTGGCGTCCGCCCGGCCGACGTACCCGCCCCGGGAGAGCGCGGCCAGCGCCTCCAGGGTGTTGCCGCTGCGCAGTGCCGGGTCGGTGCGGCCGTGCACCAGCTGGAGCAGCTGGACGGAGAACTCGACGTCGCGCAGCCCGCCCGGGCCGAGCTTGAGCTGGCGGTCCAGTTCGGTCACCGGGATGGAGTCGATCACCCGCCGGCGCATCTGCTGCACGTCGGTGACGAAGTTCTCCCGGGCGGCGGCCTGCCACACCATCGGGGCGAGCGCCTCGACGTACGCGGCGCCGAGTTCGGCGTCCCCGGCGACCGGGCGGGCCTTGAGCAGCGCCTGGAACTCCCAGGTCTTGGCCCAGCGCTGGTAGTAGGCGAGATGGCTGGCCAGGGTGCGCACCAGCGGGCCGTGGCGGCCCTCGGGGCGCAGGTTGGCGTCCACCGGCCAGATGGTGCCCTCGCCGGTGGTGTCCGCGCAGAGCCGGGTGAGGGCGGCGGCCAGCCGGGTGGCGGCCTTGACCGCCTCGTGCTCGTCCACGCCCTCGCGCGGCTCGGCGACGAAGATGACGTCCACGTCCGAGACGTAGTTGAGTTCACGGCCGCCGCACTTGCCCATGCCGATCACCGCGAGCCGGCAGGCCGCGGCGGCCTCCGGGTCGTGTTCGGCGGCGAGGTCCAGGGCGGTCTGCAGGGTGGCGCCGGCCAGGTCGGCGAGTTCGGCGGCGGTCCGGGCGAGGTCGCTGGTGCCGGTGAGGTCACGGGCGGCGATGGTGAGCAGGCAGCGGCGGTAGGCGACCCGCAGGGCGTCCGCCGGGCCGCGGTCACCCTCGCGGACGCCCTCGCCGAGGGCGCGGAGGAAGTCCTCGGGGCCGGGGTGCATGTCGCGCAGTTCGAAGGTGACCAGCATGTGCCAGTCGTGCGGGTGCCGGGCCAGGTGGTCGCCGAGCGCGGTGGAGACGCCGAGCACGCCGAGCAGCCGGTCGCGCAGCGGCTTGGAGGTGGTGAGGGTGTCCCGCAGGGTGTGCCGGTCGGTCTCGTCGGCGGCCTCCATCAGCCGGGCCAGGCCGAGCAGCGCGAGGTCGGGGTCGGCGGTGGCGCCGAGCGCGTCCAGCAGCACGGGGTCGTCGGCGAGCCCTTCCAGCCCGGGGCCCTCCAGCAGCCGCACCGCCCGTGCCGGGTCGCCGAATCCGCGCCGGACCAGCCGGTTCTCCGGCCTGCTGACCCGGCTCCCGGCCCGCTGATCCTCCACCGCCATCGACCCCTCCATCCGTCCGCCCCAGCAGGTTACGCGCCCGGACGGCCCGGCGCCGGGCACCACCGCCGGGCGGACGTACGGGCAGTCGCGGCGGCCCGTACCGCCGGTCCGTCCACGCGAAGGCCCGCCGCCGCCCTCACGGGCGACGGCGGGCCGGAGGCGGTGCGAGCGGCCGTCACCCGCTCACAGCACCTGGAGGTTCTTCCGCAGCTCGAACGGGGTGACCTCGGAGCGGTACTCCTCCCACTCCTGGCGCTTGTTGCGCAGGAAGAAGTCGAACACGTGCTCGCCCAGGGTCTCGGCGACGAGTTCGCTGCGCTGCATCAGGTCGATGGCCTCGCCGAGGTTCTGCGGCATCGGCTGGATGCCGAGGGCGCGGCGCTCGGAGTCGGACAGCGCCCACACGTCGTCGTCGGCGCCGGGCGGGAGCTCGTAGCCCTCCTCGATGCCCTTGAGGCCGGCCGCGAGGGTGACGGCGTAGGCGAGGTAGGGGTTGCAGCCGGTGTCGAGGGAGCGGACCTCGATCCGGGTGGAGCCCTGCTTGCCCGGCTTGTACATCGGCACCCGGATGAGCGCCGAACGGTTGTTGTGGCCCCAGCAGATGTAGGACGGCGCCTCGCCGCCGGCGCCGGCGGTGCGCTGGGAGCCGCCCCAGATCCGCTTGTAGGAGTTCACCCACTGGTTGGTGACGGCGGCGGTCTCGGCGGCGTGCTTCAGCAGGCCGGCGATGAAGGACCTGCCGACCTTGGAGAGCTGGTACTCGGCGCCGGACTCGTGGAAGGCGTTGCGGTCGCCCTCGAACAGCGAGACGTGGGTGTGCATGCCGCTGCCGGGGTGCTCGGAGAAGGGCTTGGGCATGAAGCTGGCGTGCACGCCCTGCTCCAGCGCGACCTCCTTCATGACCAGGCGGAAGGTCATGATGTTGTCGGCGGTGGACAGCGCGTCGGCGTAGCGCAGGTCGATCTCCTGCTGGCCGGGGGCGCCCTCGTGGTGCGAGAACTCGACCGAGATGCCCATCGACTCCAGCATGGTGATCGCCTGGCGGCGGAAGTCGTGGCCGACCCCGCGCGGGGTGTGGTCGAAGTAGCCGGACTGGTCGGCGGGGATGGGCGCGGTGCCGTCGCCGGGCAGGTTCTTCAGCAGGAAGAACTCGATCTCCGGGTGGGTGTAGAAGGTGAAGCCCTGGTCGGAGGCCTTCTCCAGGGTGCGCTTGAGCACGAACCTGGGGTCGGCGTAGGACGGCGAGCCGTCCGGCATCAGGATGTCGCAGAACATCCGGGCGGTGCCCGGGGTCTCCGAGCGCCACGGCAGGATCTGGAAAGTGGTCGGGTCCGGCTTGGCGATCATGTCGGACTCGTACACCCGGGCGAAGCCCTCGATCGCGGAGCCGTCGAACCCGATGCCCTCCTCGAAGGCCTGCTCCAGTTCGGCCGGCGCCACCGCGACCGACTTGAGGAACCCGAGCACGTCGGTGAACCACAGCCGGACGAACCGGATGTCACGCTCTTCGAGCGTCCGAAGCACGAACTGCTGCTGCTTGCCCATGGGGACAGTCTCACCTCTGCTCTTTACGCTCGTGTTACGCCCGGGGGGCCTCCGGAAGACCCCTGGCCGCGAATGTCCCCATCATGGCCGATCACCGGCCGGGACGGCAGTGCCGACCCCCGGGACGGCGTCCGGACCGCCCCCTCGCGGGACATTGCGTCAGATAGACGATTACACTCGGGGACATGCCCAATCTCCGTCTCGCCCTGAGCCAGATCGACCCCTGGGTCGGTGACCTCGCCCGCAACAGCGATGAGGTGGTGCGCTGGACCAAGCAGGCCGTCGAGGCCGGCGCGCAGCTGGTCGCCTTCCCCGAGATGGCCCTCACCGGGTACCCGGTCGAGGACCTCGCCCTGCGGGGCTCCTTCGTCGAGGCCTCCCGGGGCGCGCTGGTCGAGCTGGCCGCCCGGCTGGCGGTCGAGGGTCTGGGCGAGGTGCCGGTGGTGGTCGGCTACCTCGGGCGCTCCGAGCACGCCTCGCCGCGCTTCAACCGCCCGGCCGGGTCGCCGCAGAACTGTGCCGCCGTGCTGCACCGGGGCGAGGTGGTGACCCGCTTCGCCAAGCACCACCTGCCCAACTACGGCGTGTTCGACGAGTTCCGCTGGTTCGTCCCGGGCGACCAGCTGCCGGTCGTCCGGGTGCACGGGGTGGACGTCGCACTGGCGATCTGCGAGGACATCTGGCAGGACGGCGGCCGGGTCACCGCGGCCCGCGAGGCCGAGGCCGGGCTGCTGCTGGTGGTCAACGGCTCGCCGTACGAGCGGAACAAGGACGACGAGCGGCTGGAGCTGGTGCGGCGCCGGGCGGCCGAGGCGGGCTGCGCCCTGGCCTACGTCAACATGGTCGGCGGCCAGGACGAGCTGGTCTTCGACGGCGACTCGATCGTGGTCGGGGCGGACGGCGAAGTGCTGGGCCGCTCCCCGCAGTTCGAGGAGCACCTGATGGTGCTGGACCTCGACCTGCCGGCCGCGAGCAGCGACCACACCGACGGCCTGCTGCTGAGCGACGGCCTGCACCTGGTCCGCACCGAGCTGAGCGGCGAGCCGCGGCCCGCCCCCGTACCGACGCTGGCCGCCGAGGTGGCGCCGCGGATCTCGGACGAGGCCGAGATCTGGGCCGCGCTGGTCTCCGGCACCCGGGCGTACGTGGAGAAGAACGGTTTCCGTTCGGTGCTGATCGGCCTCTCCGGCGGCATCGACTCGGCGCTGGTGGCCTCGATCGCGGTGGACGCGATCGGCGCCGAGAACGTGTACTGCGTCTCGATGCCCAGCCGCTACTCCTCCGAGCACTCCAAGGACGACGCGGCGGACCTGGCCCGTCGGACCGGCCTGCACTTCCGGACCGTCTCCATCGCCCCGATGTTCGACGCCTACATGGGCGCCACCGGGCTGAGCGGCCTGGCCGAGGAGAACCTGCAGTCCCGGCTGCGCGGCACGCTGCTGATGGCGATCTCCAACCAGGAGGGGCACATCGTGCTCGCGCCCGGCAACAAGAGCGAACTGGCGGTCGGTTACTCGACCCTGTACGGCGACTCGGTGGGCGCCTTCGGGCCGATCAAGGACGTCTACAAGTCGCTGGTCTTCCGGCTGGCCCGCTGGCGCAACGAGGAGGCCGGGCAGCGCGGCGAGGTGGCTCCGATCCCGGAGAACACCATCGTCAAGCCGCCGTCCGCCGAGCTGCGGCCGGACCAGAAGGACACCGACTCGCTGCCCGACTACGACCTGCTGGACAGCGTGCTGACCCGCTACATCGAGGGCGACGAGGGCCGGGACGCGATCGTCGCGGCCGGTTTCGACCCGGCCGTGGTGGACCGGGTGGTGCGGCTGGTCGACACCGCCGAGTACAAGCGGCGCCAGTACCCGCCGGGCCCGAAGATCTCGGTGAAGAACTTCGGCCGGGACCGCCGGCTGCCGATCACCAACCGCTGGCGCCGCGGCTGACCCGTCAGTACCGGTAGGTGGCGACCACCGCGAGATGGTCGCTGCCGTCCTGAGGCAGGGTGCGGGAGTCGACCGGTTCGAGCCCGCCCCTGCTCATGATCTGGTCGATCCGGGCCATCGGGAAGGCCGCCGGCCAGCTGAAACCGAAGCCGTCCCCGGCGGCGCCCTGGGCCGAGCGCATCTGCGAGGTGACCGGTGCCAGACTGCGGTCGTTCATGGTGCCGTTGAGGTCGCCGAGCAGCAGCACCTTCCTGACCGGCTCGGCCTGGATCGCGTCGCCGAGCGCCTGTGCGCTGGCGTCCCGCTGGTTGACGGTGAAACCGCCCTCGGCCTTCAGCCGCACCGAGGGCAGGTGCGCGACGTACACCGCGACCGGGCCCTGCGGGGTGCCGACCTGGGCCCGGAACGCCCTGGTCCAGCCCATCTTGAGGTCCACCGGGGAGACCCCGCTGATCGGGTACTTCGACCAGAGCCCGACCGTGCCCTCCACCGTGTGGTAGGGGTAGGCCTCGGCGAGCCCGGTCTCGTACGAGCGCAGCGACCGGCCGGCCAGCTCCTGCAGGGCGACGATCTGGGCGCCGGACGCCACCAGCCCCCGGACGGTGGCCGGGACGTCGGTGTTCCCGGCGGCGACGTTGTGGCTGACCACCGTCCAGTCCCCCTTGCCACCGCTCTTGTCGGTCAGCAGGCCGCCGAACAGGTTGGCCCAGAGCACCACGGGCAGCAGCAGGGTGAGCAGCGCGGTGGCGGAGCGGCGCAGCAGCGCGGGCACCAGCAGCAACGGGACGGCCAGACCCAGCCAGGGCAGGAAGGTCTCCAGCAGGCTGCCGAGGTTGCCGACGCCGTTGGGCACCTCGGCGTGGAAGGCGAACAGCGCGGCGGTCAGCGCGGCCAGGACGGCGACCACCAGGCCGCGCCGCCAGGTGGTGGCCCCGCGGGCGTCCCGGCCCCAGTCCCGCAGGCCGAGGAATCCGCCGGACGGGGCCGCGGGGGCCGAGTCGTCGGCACCTCCGGGAGCCGCGGTCCGCTCGGTCCTGTCCGCCTGCACCATTGCGTGGCTCCCGTTCGCTCGTTTCGTCCGCCGGTCCGGGGTCCGGCCCGTGCGGACGGGCACGGTGCCGGACCGGTGCCGGTTCGATCGGATACCCGGCTCAGCCTATGCCGGGAGAGACGTCACTCCCCCGGAGCGGGTTCCGGCGCGGCCTCGTTTGGTGAGTTAGACCACGTCCGGTCGGGACGGCCGGGCGTTCGACGCGGCCCCGACGCGGCCCCGACGCGGCCCCGGGGGCGGCGCGGGCCGGGCGGACGGCGTCGGGCGGGCGGCGTCCGGGGTCAGTGCGGCGCGAGGCCGTCGAGCAGCGAGTCGACCATCTTGCGGGCCAGGTCCGGGTCCTCCAGGTCGGAGTCGTCCCACAGGATGCTGCGGTACAGGATCGGGCCCATCAACAGGTCGCCCAGCAGGTCCAGTTCGAGGTCGGAGCGGAGCACGCCCTCGTCCACGGCGCGGCGGATCAGCGCCAGCCCGGCCTCCCGGCGGGGCTTGACCACCCGGTCGCGGTAGGCGTTGTGCAGCTCGGGCAGGCTCTGCATCTGGCCGAGGGCCGCCTTGAGCACCCAGCGGGTGCGCTTGGCGAGGCCGCGCCGACGCATGTAGTCGATCATCTCGATCAGGTCGGCCCGCGCGCCGCCGCCGGTCGGCTCCGGCATCGGGACCTCCAGCCGGCCGACCACGTCGACCAGCAGGGCCTCCTTGTTGGGCCAGCGCCGGTAGATGGTGGCCTTGCCGACGCCGGCGGCGGTGGCGATGCCCTCGATGGTGAGCTCGGCCATCGTGGTGCCGCCCGCCATCAGGTCCTCCACCGCGGTGAAGATGGCCTGCTCGGCGGCCTCGCTGCGGGGCCGGCCGCGGCGTGTGGCGGCGCAGGCCGGGCCGCTGTCGGCGGCGCAGTCCTGCTCGGTGCCGGCGGTCGGGGTGTCCGTCTTCATCCCCGCTGTTCTCCCTCGCTGTGCCCGGGCGCGCGGGCGCCGTCCGTGTCGTTGGCGGCCCGTGCGGCGGGTGGGACCCGCCGCCGGGCCGAGGCCCTGCCACCCGGGCGTACCGGGCGGCAGGGCCATTGTCCCCCGGCCGTGCTGCGGCACCGGGCCGGCGTCCGGTCCGGTGGCGGGTCAGGCCTCCGCGGCCGCGGTCTCCCGGGTCGCGTCCGGCTGCCCGGCGGCCGGACCGGCCGGGGCGCCGGGGGCGGCCGAGCGGCGCGGCAGCAGGAACCAGGCGACCATCGCGCCGATCACCGAGATGCCCACCGAGAGCGAGGCCACCACGTGCATGGCGTGGATGAAGGAGTCGTTCGCCGGGCCGATCAGGGCCTGTCCGCCGGGGATCCGGCCGGCGATGGCCAGGGTGGCCTCCAGCGATTCGCCGGCCTTGTCGCGCAGGTTCTCCGGCAGCTGGTTCAGGGTGTCGGACATCCCGTCGCGGTAGACGGTGGAGAGCACCGCGCCGAGCACGGCGACCCCGAGCGAGCCGCCGACCTGGCGGAAGGTGTTGTTGACGGCGGAGCCGGCGCCGGCCTTCTCGCGGGGCAGCGAGCCCATGATCGCGACGGTCACCGGCGGCATGACGTGCGCCATGCCGGCGCCCATCACCAGGCCGAGCACGATCAGCACCCAGATCGGGGTGGTGGCGGTGAGCACGGTGTAGCCGACGAAGCCGAGCGCGACCAGCAGCATGCCGCCGGAGGCGGTGGCGGCGACGCCGAAGCGGTCGACCACCAGCCGGGCCCGCGGCGCGAAGAGCAGCTGGGCGACGGCCAGCGGCAGCATCAACAGGCCTGCCTGGAGGGCGCTGTAGCCGCGCACGCTCTGGATGTAGAAGACGCCGAAGAACGAGACGCCCATCAGCGCGAAGAAGATCACGCCGACGACCACCACGGAGGCGCTGAACACCTTGTTGCGGAACCAGGTGACGTCCAGTGCGGGGAACGCGGTGCGGCGCTCGAACCAGACGAAGGCGACCAGCGCGACCACGCCGACCAGGGTCGGCACCCAGGCCCCGGGGGCGGTGAAGTCGGCCAGCTCGCCGCCCTTGATGATCCCGTAGATCAGGGCGACCAGGCCGATGATCGACAGCAGCACACCGACCGGGTCGAGCTTGCCCGGGGCGGGGTCCTTGGACTCGGGCACCAGGATCGCCATCGCGATCACCGCGACGATCACGATCGGGACGTTGATCAGGAAGACCGAGCCCCACCAGAAGTGCTCGATCAGCAGACCGCCGGTGATCGGGCCGATGGCGATGGCCAGGCCCACCGCGCCCGCCCAGATGCCGATCGCCTTGGGCTGCTCGGAGCGCTCGAAGACGTTCATGATGATCGCCAGCGTGGCGGGCATCGCGAGCGCGGCGCCGACGCCCATCAGAGCGCGGAAACCGATGAGTTCACCGGGCGAGCCGGCCATCGAGGACAGCAGTGAGGCGATGCCGAAGACCACCATGCCGGCCAGCAGCGCGAGCTTGCGGCCGAAGCGGTCGCCGAGCAGGCCCGAGGTGAAGAGCAGTCCGGCGAACACGAGCGTGTAGGAGTTGATCGACCACTCCAGGTCGCTCTGGGTGGCGCCGAGGCCGACCGGAGCGGGGGTCGCGATGGTCTTCATCGCGACGTTGAGGATCGAGTTGTCGAGCACGACGACGAGCAGGGCGAGCACCAGGGTGCAGAGGATCGCCCAGCGCCGACGGTGGATGGCTTCCGGCACGCGGGGTGGCGCGGCTGCGGTGGTCATTGGTCTTCCCGTCCGTGTTGGCGTGGCACTGGCGGGCAATTCCGAGTCGGAAACGTCTCGTAACCCCCCGCACCAGAGTAGCGGGGACATACGATACGAGACGACACCGTTTCGCAAAATGGAGGCAAAGCCCGGCGCCTCCCCCGAACCCCGGCCCGCCGCGGCCGGCCCCGGTGTGTCACGGATCGCACCGGGACGAACGCACCCCTCTTTGCGCGCACGCCGGGGCGTGCAAGCATGGAGGTGATCCGGGGACGCCGCACGGCGCCACGAGACGACAACCCTTCAGGAGTCCGTTCGATGAACGCTTCTTCGCCTTCGCCTGCCCAGAACCAGGCGTCGACCGCCACCCTCTACGGCGGGGTCACCAACCGCCGCGTGACCGTCCGCGACCTCGCCGCCGCCAAGCAGCGCGGCGAGAAGTGGTCGATGCTCACCGCCTACGACGCCCTGACCGCAGGCGTGTTCGACGAGGCCGGCACCCCGGTGCTGCTGGTCGGCGACTCGGCGGGCAACTGCCACCTCGGCTACGAGACCACCGTCCCGGTGACCATGGATCAGATGGTGATGCTCTCCGCCGCCGTCGTCCGCGGCACCAAGCGGTCGATGATCGTCGCCGACCTGCCGTTCGGCTCCTACCAGGAGTCCCCCGCGCAGGCCATGCACAACGCGGCCCGGCTGATGAAGGAGGCCGGGGTCGGCGCGGTCAAGCTGGAGGGCGGCGAGCGCAGCGCCCGCTCGATCGAGCTGCTGGTCGAGGCCGGCATCCCGGTGATGGCGCACATCGGCCTCACCCCGCAGTCCGTGCACGCCTTCGGCGGCTACCCGGTCCAGGGCCGCGGCGACGAGGCGGCGCACCAGCTGCTGCGCGACGCCAAGGCCGTCCAGCAGGCAGGCGCCTTCGCGGTGGTCCTGGAGGCGGTGCCGGCCGAGCTGGCCGCCCAGGTCACCGAGCAGCTGGCGATCCCCACCGTCGGCATCGGCGGCGGCCCCGACACCGACGCCCAGGTGCTGGTCTGGACCGACATGGCCGGCATGACGGCCGGCCGGGTGCCGAAGTTCGTCAAGCAGTACGCCGACCTGCGGGCCGTCCTGGCCGACGCCGCCAGGGCCTTCGCCGAGGACGTCCGCGGCGGCGCCTTCCCCGCGGAGGAGCACAGCTTCCACTGACCGTTCGCACCGGTCACGGCCCTGCCCCGCGCCCGCGGAGCAGGGCCGCCGGCACGTCCGGCCGCCGATGACAGCGGCGTGACAGCGGCCTGGCAGCGGGCCGCCGCCGCCGTCACCGCTGCGACAGGGGGCTGACAGCCGGGCCGGACAACCTGGTGGCATGACACGAATCGCCACCGCCCCGAACGACCGGGGAGCCGCCGCCGGCAATGCCGTCGAGGTCCGCGGCATCGTCAAGCACTACGGCACCACCAAGGCCCTCGACGGGGTCGACCTCACCGTCAGGGAAGGCACCGTCCTCGGTGTGCTCGGCCCCAACGGCGCGGGCAAGACCACCCTCGTCCGGGTCCTCTCCACCCTGATCAAGCCGGACGCCGGCACCGCCTTCGTCGGCGGCTACGACGTCCTGCGCCAGCCCAAGCAGCTGCGCCGCACGATCGGCCTCACCGGCCAGTACGCCTCCGTCGACGAACTCCTCTCCGGGTACGAGAATCTCTACCTGATCGGCCGGCTACTCGACCTCCCCGGCCGCGAGGCCAAGGCCCGCGCGACCGAACTGCTGGAGCGCTTCTCGCTCACCGAGGCCGCCAAGCGGCCCGCCAAGACCTACTCCGGCGGCATGCGCCGCCGCCTCGACCTGGCCGCCAGCATGATCGGCCGCCCCCGGGTGCTCTACCTGGACGAGCCCACCACCGGTCTGGACCCGCGCACCCGCAACGAGGTCTGGGACGAGGTGCAGCGGATGGTCTCCGAGGGCACCACCGTGCTGCTGACCACCCAGTACATGGAGGAGGCGGAGCAGCTCGCGAACGAGCTGACCGTCATCGACCGCGGCAAGGTGATCGCCACCGGGCTGGTGGCCGAACTCAAGGCCAAGGTCGGCGGGCAGACCCTGCAGGTCCGCCCGGTCCACGCGGCCGAGCTGCCCGAGATGGCCCGCTGCCTGCACGACACCGGCATCACCACCGCCACCTTCTCCGCCGACACCGGCCTGCTCGCGGTGCCGATCACCGGCGAGGAGCAGCTGACCACCGTGATCGGCGTGCTCGGCGGCCGCGGCTTCGCGATCGCCGGCATCGACACCAAGGTGCCCAGCCTCGACGAGGTCTTCCTTGCCATCACCGGCAAGCCCGCCTCCGCCGCCGCGGACGCCGCCCCCAGCCTCCCCAAGGAGCCCGTCGCATGACCACCGCCGCACTCGCCCCCGCCCGGGTGGAGGACTCCCGGATCGGTCTGTCCGGCACCCTGCGCCACGTCGGCGCACTGACCCGGCGCAACCTGATGCGGATCAAGGCCGACCCGGAGTCGATGTTCGACGCCGTGCTGATGCCGGTCATCTTCACCGTGCTCTTCGTCTACGTCTTCGGCGGGGCGATGGCCGGCAACCAGGACGCCTACCGGCAGTACCTGGTCCCCGGCCTGCTCGGACAGACCGGTCTCACCCTGGCGATGGCCGTCGGCACCGGCCTCAACAGCGACTTCCAGACCGGCGTGATGGACCGCTTCCGGACCCTGCCGATCGGGCGGGCCTCCGTACTGCTCTCCAAGATCGTCGCCGAGACCCTCCGCGGGCTGCTCTCCTTCGCGATCCTGATCAGCTTCGCGATGTGCATCGGCTTCGAGGTGAAGACCGGTCCGCTGGAGGTGCTGGCCACCATCGGCCTGGCCCTGGTGTTCGGCATGTCGATCGTCTGGATCTCGATGCTGCTCGGCATGGCGCTGCGCAGCGCCCAGGCCGTCCAGGGCGTCTCCATGCTGGTCCTGATGCCGATGCAGTTCGGCAGCTCGATCTTCGCCCCGACCCAGACCATGCCGGGCTGGCTGCAGTCCTTCACCAAGGTGAACCCGCTGTCCGCACTGGCCGACGCCTCCCGTGCACTGCTCAACGGCGAGGGCGCGGTCGCCCACCCGGTGATGATCGTGCTGATCTGGTCCGCCGCCGTCACCGCGGTCTTCGCCCCGCTCGCGGTCGCCCGCTTCCGCAAGCGGACCTGACCCCGGACCGCGTCGGCCCTCCGCGGGGGAGGGCCGACGGACGGGGCGGCCGGCCGCCCGGGACAGGCGCCGGCCGTCGCAGGGGCCCGGTGGGCCGGTGACCAGGGGACGGTCACCGGCCCGCCGGGCCCTCCTGCGTCCCCCGGACGACGAGTCCGCCGGGCCCCCGCCGCGCCCCCCGGACCGACGATCCGCCGGGCGCCGTCAGCCGATCAGCTCCGTCAGCAGGGCCTGGGTCTGGTCCTGCGTCATCCCGTCGCCGCAGGCGTAGGCCTCCTCGTACGCGGCGTCGCCCAGCAGCCCCCGCAGGGCCGCGGCCGACCGATCCCGCTCGACGCGGTCGAGGAAGCCGCCCTTCGGGCCGTTCAGCCCGTTGTGCGCGCCCTGCAGGAGCGCCGCGAGCCGGCCCCGCTCCAGGTCCCGGTCGCGTTCGGCGAACACCCGCAGCACCCCGACCACGGCCGGGACCACCATGACCGTCATCTGCTCCACGAAGCCGGAGCCCATCGCGATCGACCGCAGCATCCGCCGGCCCTTGCGGATCAGTTCGAGCCCCCGCTCCGGCTCGCCGGCCCGGGCCGTGATCCAGCCCCGGGCGGCGTTCAGCAGCCCGGAGACGACGGTCGGCGCGGCGAAGTCGACGCTGGTGACGTCCATCAGGTCCAGTTCGGCCAGCGCCCGGGCGTACTCGCCGCGCTGGGCGTGCACGCCGCAGAGCGTCAGGTGGCCGAACAGCCAGGCGCCGGTGCCGGTCTGGTTCAGGCCCGGGGAGCCAAGAGAGGCCAGCGCCTCCCGGACGATCCGCTCGCCGCGCTCCAGGTCCACCTCCAGCAGGGCGTTGCCGAGGTTCACCTGCAGCATCGGCACCTCCTGGGTCGCCCCCAGCTCCTCGGCCAGCCCGATCGCCCGCTCGTAGGCGGCGGCCGCCGCCTCCGGCTCGCCCCGGTTGGCCAGCGACTCGCCCTGCGCCGACAGCGCCTGGGAGACCCCCCAGAGGTTGCCGGCCTGCTGGTAGAGCTCCAGGGAGCGCGAGCCGTCCAGGACGCTCTGCTCCGCCCCACCCGGCCAGTCGTTCAGCATCTTGGCCCGGAGCTGCAGGATGAACGCCATGTCGTTCGCGTCGCCGTGGCGCTCGCAGCCCGCGACGGCGTCGTCCAGCAGGTGCGTCATCAGGTCCAGCCGACCGGAGAGGAAGGCGCCGAAGACCCGCATCAGTGCGGGGAAGCGGTAGGACTGCGGCAGGTCCGGGGTGTAGACGTCCAGGAGCTGCTGGGCGACCTCGATGGCCCGTGCGTCGCCGAGCAGCTCCAGGTTCCCCTCGAAGAGCCCGATCAGCCGGTGCAGTGCGAGCAGCCGGCGGGCCTCCTCGACCACCCCCTCGGGCATCGGGAGGCCGTACTCGAGCACGCCGCGCTCCAGCGGCACCGGCGGCGGGGCGGACGGGCCGAACGGGTCCGGGCCCAGCGCGGCGACCGCGTTGTACCAGCTCCGGGCCTCCAGGCCGTAGTTGCGCAGCGACCAGTACCAGCTCATGCCGAGGGTGAGGGCCAGTGCCTCCTCCTCGTCCCCGAGGTCGATCGCGCGGCGCATCGCGGCCCGGATGTTGTCCTGCTCCCGCTCCAGCACGGTCAGCCAGTGCAGTTGCCGGGGCCCGTGGATGTGCAGGTCCGCCTCCGCGACCACGGCGCGGAAGTGCGCCAGGTGACGGGCCTCGGTGGCGGTGCGCTCGGCGGCGGACTCGGCGAGGCGCTCGGTCGTGTACTCGTGGATGGTCTCCAGCATCCGGTAGCGCGGCAGGCTGGCGCCGTCCAGGTCGGCCACCAGGAGGGACTTGTCGACCAGCGACAGCAGCAGGTCGGCGACCTCCCCCGGGGCCACCTCGACGCCGTCGGCGCAGACCGCCTCGGCGTCCTCCAGCTGCCAGCCGCCGGAGAACACCGAGAGCCGGCGCAGCACCGCCCGCTCGCGCTTGCCCAGCAGGTCCCAGCTCCAGTCGACCACCGCGCGCAGGGTCTGCTGGCGCGGCAACAGGGTGCGGCTGCCCGCGGTGAGCAGCGCGAACCGGCCGTCCAGCCGGTCGGCTATCTGGCGGGCCGTCATCACCCGCAGCCGGGCCGCGGCCAGTTCGATGGCCAGCGGCAGCCCGTCCAGCCGACGGCAGATCTCGGCGCAGGCCTCCGGATCGCCCTGCGGGTCGAAGCCGGGACGGGCGGTGGCGGCGCGCTCCGTGAACAGCCGCAGCGCGACCGGGTCGGGCAGCGGCTCGACCGGAAGCACCGTCTCGCCGGGCACGCCGAGCGGCTCGCGGCTGGTGGCGAGCACGGTCAGCCCGGGGCAGTCGGCCAGCAGCACGTCCGCGAGGTCGGCGGCGGCCTGGATCAGGTGCTCGCAGTTGTCCAGGACGAGCAGCATCCGGCGGTGGCCGCAGTGCTCGACCAGCCGGCGCACCGGGTCCTCGACGCGCTTCTCGATCACCTCGGCGACCATGCTGCTGCTGTGCAGCACGATCTCGCGCAGGCCCAGCGCCGACACCACGGCGGCGGGCACCGCGTCCGGGCTCTCCAGCGGGGCGAGTTCGGCCACCCAGACGCCGTCCGGCCAGGCCCCCGCCGACTGCTCGGCCCGGCCGGCCTCGACCGAGAGACTGGTCTTGCCGGAGCCGCCCGGGCCGGTGAGGGTCACCAGCCGGCGCTCCGTCAACAGCCCTCGCAGCGAGGCGAGATCGGCCTCCCGGCCGACGAAGCTGGTCAGCCGCCCGCGCAGGTTTCCACCGGGGCGCGGGAGTTGGGTCGCCGGAGCACCCCCGGACGGCTCCGGCCGGGGGTGCGGCTCCGGCTCGACGACCGGCCCCGGACCGGCCCCCGGCGCGAGCAACTCGGCGTGCAGGGACCGGAGGTGCCGACCCGGGTCGACGCCGAGCTCGTCGGCCAGGACCCGCCTGGTCCGCTCGTAGTGGTGCAGCGCCTCGGCCGTCCGGCCGCTCTCGTGCAGCGCCCGGATCATCAGCAGCTGCAGCGGTTCGTCCAGCCGCTGCCGCTCGCACAGCTCGGCGAGCTCGGCGACCAGGTCGGCGGCCCGGCCGAGCCCCAGGTCGGCGGTGATCCGGTGCCGGCGGGCCTCCTCGCGCTGGGCCTCCAGCCTGGCGGCCGGGCCCGAGCGGTCCGGCAGGTCGGCGAGGGCGGGGCCGCGCCACAGCGCCAGGGCGGCGCGCAGCCGCTCGGCGGCCAGCGCGTGGTCCCCGGCGTCCAGGGCCCGTCGGCCCTCGGCGCTCAGCCGCTGGAAGTCCGCGAGGTCGGTGCCCGGGCCGGTCAGCCAGTACCCGGCCGGTCCGGAGCCGATCTCGTCCCGGCCGACGGTGCGGCGCAGCCGGCCGACCAGGGTCTGCAGCGCGGCGGAGGAGTCCTGCGGCGGATCGGCGTCCCACACCTCGTCCACCAGCAGGTCGGCCGGCACCGGGCGGCCCTGCCGCAGGGCCAGCGCGGCCAGCAGCGCCCGCAGCCGGGCGCCGCCGAGGGGCACCGGGGTTCCGTCGTCGTGGTGGGCCGTGGTCGTCCCGAGGATGCCGTAGTGCACCGCACCATTCTGGTCGATCGGCGGGAGTGCGGCCGCACAATTGTGCAGGTGCCCCCCGCCGCTCCGGCCCGGCCCGGCGGAACGCCACCGGGTGCCCGGACGTTCACCCGGAGCGGCTTGTCCGGTCACCGCCCGCCCGGCATGATCGGACCCCGGCCCGACACCCGCCCTCCCTCTGCCCACGGAGCACCCACACCATGACCTTCGCCGCCACGCCGCGCTCCCGCAGCGAGGACCGCCGGATCAGCCCGGTGTTCTGGGTGCTCCTCGCCATCCTCGGCACCTCCGGCTGGGCGGTGTACGCGGGCTACGGGAACGCCTCGTTCGGGGTGTTCCTGTTCGTGGTCGCGGGCTGGATGGTCTCGCTGTGCCTGCACGAGTACGCCCACGCCCGCACGGCGCTGCACGGCGGCGACATCACGGTGGGTGCCAAGGGCTACCTCACGCTCAACCCGCTGAAGTACACCAACGTGCTGCTCAGCTTCGTCCTGCCGATCGTCTTCGTGATCCTCGGCGGCATCGGCCTGCCCGGCGGCTCGGTCTGGATCGAGCGGCACCGGATCCAGGGCCGGCTCAAGCACAGCCTGATCTCGGCGGCCGGCCCGCTGGTCAACCTGGCCATCGCGGCGGCGCTGCTGGTCCCGATCGGCGCCGGCTGGCTGGACGACCCGACGGTGCACGCGTTCTGGAACGGCTACGAGCTGACCATCTCGCCGTTCTCCGGCGCGCTGGGCTTCCTCGGCTTCCTCCAGATCAGCGCGGCGGTGCTGAACCTGCTGCCGGTGCCCGGCCTGGACGGCTACGGCATCGTCGAGCCCTGGCTGTCGTACAAGACCCGGCGCGCGGTCGAGCCGTTCGCCCCGTACGGGATGCTCGCGGTGTTCGCGCTGCTGTGGCAGCCCTCGGTGAACTCGTTCTTCTTCGGGGTCGTCCACGGCCTGATGAACCTCTTCGGCGTGGACCAGGACTACGCGACGCTCGGGCGGTACCTCTTCAGCTTCTGGAAGAACTAGCCCCGCGGGCCGCCGGGCGGGGAGCAGCCCCGCCCGGACTAGCCCCGCTCGGCGGCCGCGACGGCCTCGGCGATCTTCGCCCGGCGGCGGTTCAGCCACAGCACGTTGCTGGCCACACCGGCCAGCGGCAGCCAGAGCAGGCCCAGCCAGAGGCCCTGGGTCAGCGAGAAGACCGCGGCGACCAGCGCGAGGACGACGACGATCAGGGCGAGCAGGGACGTGCGGGGCATGGCGGGAGGCTCCTAGGACGGGTGCGGCCGGCCGGGAAGCGGCCGGGACCCATTGTCGCCGACCTCACCTCCGGAGGAGTCCAGGGGTGAGGTCGACACGGCCGCGCGGCCCCGGCCGGTCAGACGTCGGTGATCCGCAGGCCCGCGTGGGCCTTGTAGCGGCGGTTGACCGAGATCAGGTTGGCGACCAGCGCCTCGACCTGGTGGGCGTTGCGCAGCCGCCCCGCGTAGATGCCGCGCATGCCGGGGATCCGGGCGGCCAGGGCGCGCACCACGTCGGTGGCGGCCCGGTCCTCGCCGAGCACCATGACGTCGGTGTCGATCTCCTCCACCGACTCGTCCTGCAGCAGCACCGCCGAGAGGTGGTGGAAGGCGGCGGTGACCCGGGAGTCCGGCAGCAGGGCGGCGGCCTGCTGGGCGGCGCTGCCCTCCTCCGGCTTCAGCGCGTACGCGCCCTGCTTGTCGAAGCCGAGCGGGTTGACGCAGTCGACGACGATCTTGCCGGCGAGGTCCGCACGCAGGGCGGTGAGCGTGGCGGCGTGGCCGTCCCACGGGACCGCGATGATCACCACGTCGCTCTCCCGGGCGACGGTGGCGTTGTCGGCGCCGCGCACGCCGAGGCCCAGCTCGGCGGCGGAGGCCTCGGCCCGGGCGGCGTCACGGGAGCCGATGATCACCTGCTGTCCGGCCTTGGCCAGCCGCAGGGCCAGGCCGCGCCCCTGGTCGCCGGTGCCACCGAGGACGCCGACCACCAGCTGCGAGACGTCCGGCAGCTCGTGGGCCGGGTTTGTCGCTGAATCGAGGGAAGTCATGGGCCGATCCTGCCAAATCCCCGGCCCGGCGCGACATCCTGGCCCGCATGGACGCGGTGAGAGTTTCGGCACTCCGGGAAAGGCTTGCGGGCACGGGCTGGTGGGAGGCGGTCGGCGGCTTCGCCGGGTCGCTGCGGCGCTCGGTGGAGCGGCGCGGGGCGGGCGGCCTGCTACTGGTCGGCACCGAGGCGTACGAGCCGTGGCACCTGGCCGCCCACCTCGACGACCAGGCCGCCTGGTCGGCAGTGCCCCGGCTGGCTCCGACCCTGCTGCGGCACCGTCCGCCGCCCGGGGCCCCGGCCCACCTGGCGCACGGCCTGCGGCGGCTCACCGAGGCCGGGCGCGGCGCGACCGTCCTGGTGGTGGCCCCGCAGACGGCCGGCGCTCCGCTGCTGGAGCGGGTGCGCGACGCCCGGCGGCACGGCGCGACGGTGCTCGCGCTGGACGGCGCCGCTCCGGGCGACCTCGGCGGGCTCGCGCACGAGCGCCTGGCCGTCGGCACCGCCGCCGAGGAACCGTTCGACCTCGCCCAGCACCTGGTCAGCGCCGCCGCCGGACTGCCCCCGGCCCGCCGCACCTCCCTCGACCGCCTCGCCGCCCTGGCCGGCCGGCTGGCCTCGGCACCCGCGCTCAGCCGCTGGTAGGCGCGGTCGCGGGTCGCTCGAAAACCCTTTGCGGAGCCGGCGGCCGCCCTCCCAGGATGATGGTTCGTGAACGTCGACGAACCCCCGCATCCTCCGGCGCCCGGTCGGGCCCGGTCGGCGCTGCGCTCGCTGGTGCCCGATCTGTCACCGTGGCGCGCCTCGCGCGACTTCCGCTACCTCTGGACCTCCGGCTGCGTCACCAGCTTCGGCAGCTTCCTCACCCTCGTCGCCGTGCCGATGCAGATCAAGGAGCTCACCGGTTCCTCCCTGGCGGTCGGCCTGATCGGCGCCGTCGAACTCGTCCCGCTGATCGTCTTCGGCCTGTGGGGCGGCGCCCTCGCCGACGCCCTGGACCGTCGCAAGCTGGTGCTGCGCGCCGAGGCCGCGCTCGGCCTGCTGGCCGGGCTGCTGCTGGTCAACGCCCTGCTGCCGCACCCGCTGCTCTGGCCGATCTACCTGGTCGCCGCGCTGGTCGCGGCCGCCGACGGCCTGCAGCGCCCGGCCCTGGACTCGCTCACCCCGCGGCTCGTCCCGCACCGGCACCTGGCCGCCGCGTTCGCGCTCAAGTCCCTCTACCACAACGCCGCTTCGGTGGCCGGGCCGGCGCTGGCCGGGGTCGTGGTGGCGTTCGCCGGGGTGCAGACCGCCTACGCGCTGGACGTGCTGACCTTCGCGGCCTCGCTGCTGCTGCTCGTCCGGATCAGGGCGGTGCCGCCCGCGACCGGCGCCGAGCGGCCGTCGGTCCGGGCCGTGCTCACCGGCGTCCGGTACGCGTGGAGCCGCAAGGACCTGCTCGGCACCTACGCGATCGACGTCTGCGCCATGCTGTTCGCCTACCCGGTGGCGGTCTTCCCGTTCCTGGCCTCGGACTTGGGCGCGGACTGGGCGCTCGGCCCGATGTACGCGGCCTCCGCCGCCGGCGCCCTGCTGGTCGGGGCGACCAGCGGCTGGACCTCCCGGGTCCACCGACACGGGCGGCTGCTGGTGGTCGCCGCCGTCGGCTGGGGTGCGGCGATGGCACTGGCCGGGCTGTCCGGGAGCGTCTGGGTGGTGCTGCTCGGGCTCGCCCTGGCGGGCGGCGCCGACGAGATCAGCGGGCTGGCCCGCTCGACCATGTGGAACCAGTCCATCCCGGACGGGGTCCGTGGCCGGATGGCCGGCGTCGAGCTGCTCAGCTACTCCGTCGGCCCGCAGCTCGGCCAGGTCAGGGCGGGCACGGTGGCCGGGCTGGTCGGCGTGCGCGCCGCCGTCTGGACCGGCGGGGTCGCCTGCGTCGTCGCCGTCCTCGCGGTCGCCGCCGCGCTGCCGAGGCTGCTCGCCTACGACGACCGCACGGACCCGCACGCCGCCGCCGTCCGCGCCGAGCACGAACGGGCGGAGAGGGAGGCGGGGCGGGAGGCGGAGCGGGGGCCGAGGGCGGACCAAGCGACGGACCGAGGGACGGACCGAAGCACGGAGCCGAATCCGGAAACACCGACGGGGACGACGGCCGCCCTGTGACAGACTGCCCGGCATGAGGACCGGGGGCTGGAAGCAGTGGGCCGCCGTGGCGGTCGTCGTGACCGCCGTGAGCGGCGCGTTCGGCTGGGCGTTCTGGGGCAGCGGCCGCGTGGCCGGGCAGCCCGCGCCCCCGACCGGCACCACGCCCGCCGCCGTGGTCACCCCGCAGCCGCCGGACGTCGCGGCGCTGGCCGCCTCCCCCGAGGTGGCCGCCGCCGACCGGTCCCTCACCGCCGAGATCGACCGGCGGCTGGCCGCGCTGCTCCCGGCGCTGTCCGGTGGCCAGGAGATCGGCGGGGGCGTCCAGGACGGCTGTGGCGTGGGGCCCGGACGGGCCGACGGCGCCGGCGTGCACTGGCCGGCCCCGACGTGCCGCCGACAGGTGGTCAAGTACCTCGCGGTGAGCGGCGATCCGCAGCAGGCCCGGTCGCGCTGGGACCAGGTGACGGCCGCCCAGGGCGCCCAGTCGGCCGACTCCAACGCCTCGCCCCGGCCGGGCGAGGGCCTCTGGTACGGGTTCCCGCGCGCAGACGGTGACCGCGACCTGCTCGGGGTGAGCCTGGCCTTCGACGAGCGGAAGGACACGGCCGCTTCCCCCGCCCCGGGCACGGGCTTTCCCCGGGAGCTCGCGGCGCCGAACGCCGGGGCAAAGGTCTGGGCCGACCGGGAGTCCACGCCGGCGGCGCCCGTGAGCCAGGCCGCCGCCCAGGCGCTCGCGTCCGGGCGGCGCCTCGTCGTGCTGAGCGTGGACGAGGAGTACTTCACCGGCCCCGAGCCGCGCTGACCTACTCGGTGGGGTCCTTCGGCTCGTCCTTCCAGCGCGGGTCGTTCTGCCACTCCCGGTTGCGCTCGTCCGCGATCTGCAGGGCGTTCGCGGCCTCCGCGGGGCTGTCGTACGGGCCGAGGCGGTCCTTGGCCGGGCACTCCGGGCCCTCCTCGACCTTGCCGTGCTTGATGCAGTAGAACCACTCGCCGGGCTTTCCGGTCGGCTTGCGGTGGAATCCGAGGGGCATGGGCGGGCTCTCCCGTTCGGGCGGTCGGCGTTCACGGATGGGGTCGTACCGATCATTCCCCGCCCGGGGCCACCGCGCACACCACACCCGCACCCCGCTCCCTGACCTCCGTCCCGCCTCCGCACCCGGGCCTCCGGCCCACCTCCGCGCACCGCCCGTCCCGGCGGGGCCCGGCGACTAGACTCGCGGCCATGGCTCTCGTACCCGGCATCCAGTCCCCCACCCGCAAGGTCCCGGCGCACATCGCGCGCCCCGAGTACGTCGGGCGGCCCGCCCCGACGCCGTACACCGGGCCCGAGGTGCAGACCGCCGAGACGATCGAGAAGATGCGGATCGCGGGCGGGATCGCCGCCCGGGCGATGGAGGAGGCGGCGAAGCTGATCGCCCCCGGCGTCACCACGGACGCGCTGGACGCCGTCGCCCACGAGTACATGTGCGACCACGGCGCCTACCCGTCCGACCTGGGTTACCGGGGCTTCCCCAAGTCGGTCTGCACCTCGATCAACGAGGTGATCTGCCACGGCATCCCGGACTCGACCGTGCTGCAGGACGGCGACATCGTCAACATCGACGCCACCGCGTACATCCACGGCGTGCACGGCGACCTCAACGCCACCTACCTGGTCGGCGACGTGGACGAGGAGTCCCGGCTGCTGGTCGAGCGCACCCGGGAGTCCCTCGCCCGGGCGATCAAGGCGGTCAAGCCGGGCCGTCAGATCAACGTCATCGGACGGGTCATCGAGTCCTACGCGAAGCGCTTCGACTACGGCGTGGTGCGGGACTTCACCGGCCACGGCATCAACACGTCGTTCCACTCCGGCCTGATCGTCCCGCACTACGACAGCGACCGCGCCACCGAGGTGATCAAGCCGGGGATGACCTTCACCATCGAGCCGATGCTGACCCTGGGCACCTACGACTACGAGATCTGGCCGGACGGCTGGACCGTCGTCACCAAGGACCGCAAGCGCACCGCCCAGTTCGAGCACACCCTGGTGGTCACCGCGGACGGCGCCGAGGTCCTGACCCTGCCGTGACCCCGCAGGCCCCGGGCCGCCCGGCCCGGGGCCTGCGGCGGCTCCCGCCGCTCAGCCGATCAGCCACTGCTCCTCGGCGACCGCGCCCACCTCGGTGCAGGCGTCGGTCAGCACGTCCAGGACGCGCAGCGGGTCCGGCAGCGGCTGCTCGGGCCCGCGCAGCCAGCGCACCCGGGAGCCGTCCGGCAGCGCGGCGGGCGGGAGCAGGGTGTACGAGCCGCGGCAGTGCCAGCGCAGGCCGGGGTGCTCGGACATGGTGTCCGGGGTGGAGTCGAGCGCGCTCGGCCACCACTCGTCCTCGTCCTGCGGGGTGCCGCGGGTGGCGGTGAAGAACAGGTAGCGGTCCTCGCCGACGGCGGCGACGGGGCCTTCGACGCCCGCCGCGGTCAGCCGCTCCAGGGCCAGCCGTCCGGCTTCCGCCGGGACGTCCAGCACGTCGTGGACCCGGCCGGTGGCGGTGATGAAGTTGGCCCGTGGGTCGCGGGCGAGCCAGCGGGAGAGCTGCTCAGTGTCGGTGGTGGCCTGGGTCTGCCAGGCGAAGGAGACCGGGTGCTGGGCCGGGGCCGGACAGGCCACCCGGTCGCAGGAACAGCGGTAGCCGGTCGGGTGGGCGGCGGGCGCGAGCGGGAATCCGGCGCGCACCGCGTCCAGCAGTTGGTCCAGGCCGGCTGCCGGGCCGTCCGGGTCCCCCGCCCGAGCCCGCTGACGATCACGCTTCTGCCACCAGGTCGTCCACCTGCCGCCGGCTTCCATCGGGCCCCTTCCGCGCAACTGCCGTGCCTGGTGCGACACAGCGTTCGACGTTCCACTCCGACGCAACGCACGAAGCGCCCCACTGCTTCCCGGGGTGCTCGGCCCTGCCGTCCGCGCCCTGTCGGCCGCGGCCCGGGGTCACCGGACGGCCGACGCCCGGGTCACGGTACGCAGTCACGGCAGCACGCTGTCCGCGCCGGATCGGCCGGAGGGCGCGCGGATCCGCGCCTCGCCCGGCCCGTACGGGCCCGCTGACCCGGGTGAACCCCGAGGGCGTACAGGAAAGGATAGGGGTGCGCGGGGCCTCCGGATGACCGGGGGCGGTGCCTCTCCGGTCACACTCCCGCGCGCACCCCGGGCACACTCCCGGCACCGGGCCCTCACGAGGCCTCCCGCTTCCCTTCCCACCGGGGTGTTCCCGGCCACCCGGCGGGGAGACCGCCCACCCGCGCGGAGGTGAGACCCTGGAGGGATGAAGAGCGCGGACACCGAATTCGTCGGCGGCCCCCTGGACGGGACGGTCCTGCCGGTCCCCCTGGGGCCGATGCTCGGCGTGCCCAAGAAGTACAAGGTCCCGGTCCCCGCGCACGGCGACGCCGCCGCGCGCACACTGGTGTACGTCCGGGCCAAGCAGGTACGGGGCCTGAGCTGGTTCTGGCGCTACGAGTACGACGAGGCGGCCTCCGCGAAGGCCTCCGGCTGACACGGCTTCCGGCCGGCGGGCCGCCCGCTCCCCCATCGCCCTCCCGGGAGGTCGGCATGGCCAGGACGGTACGGCACCCGCGCAGCGGCTCCCGGGCGATCGCCCACCACAACCGGCAGGTCGCCGGGGTCACCGGGGTGCTGCTGCTCGCGGTGAGCCTCTACACGGTGACGATCGGCCCGAACGGCTGGCTCTGGTTCGGCTGGGCGGTGCTGCTGCTGGTCAGTGCGGCCCTGTTCGTGGTCCACCCGTGAGCAGCGGCACCGCCCGTCACGCCGGTGCGTCTCCCCCCGCGCCGGTCAGTCATCCTCGGCGAGGACGAGGTAGAGCTTCTTGCGGGCCTCGGTCAGCACGGTCAGGCCCTTGGCGCGCTGCGCCTCGCTGCCGGTCCGCATGACCTGCTGGACCGCCTGGTCGAGCGCGGCGAGCGCCTGACCGACCTCCTGGACGGCCTCCCAGTCGACCTCCCGGCCGGCATCCGCCCACGGCTCCGCCGGTCCGGCGTCGGCCTCGGCGCGGCCCGCCTCGGTCAGCGAGACCAGCCGCTTGCCGCCGACCTCCTCCGCGGTGATCAGGCCCTCCTCCTCCAGCAGCTGGAGGTTGGGGTAGATCGAACCCGGACTGGGGCGCCAGGCCCCGCCGGTCCGCTCGGTGATCTCGGCGATCATCTCGTAGCCGTGCATCGGCCGTTCCTTGAGCAGGGCCAGCAGCGAGGCGCGGACGTCACCGCGCCGCGCACGGCCGCCGCGCCGCCCGTGCGGGCCTCCGCGCCGGCCGCCGTGCGCACCGAAGCCGTGCCCGAACGGGCCGCCCATCGGCCGCCCGGGGCCTCCGCCGCCGAACGGCGGGCCGAAGCCGCCGAACGCCTGCCGACCTTCGAAGCCCTCTCCGGGCATCCCCCGGAACTCCGGCCCCGGCCAGCGGCCGTCGCCCGGGCCCTCTCCACGAAATCGCATTCCTGAGCGCATGGCGCCCACCTCCTGGTTCTCCGATCCAGTCGAGTCACTGTCTCGATAGTTCGACGATATATCGGTGACTGTCGCTCGTCAACGGTTCTCCGATATATCGCCGATGGCCCGGGTCGGCGAACCTTGACCGGTCGCCGTCGAAGATGCACGGAGAGCGGTTTGTGTCACTGAAGGTTGACCGCGCAGGTCAGCGGCTGGTTCGCCGGTAACCGGCGGGTGTCGGACGTGTCTGCACGGTGCCCCGAGCCGTCCGGAGTGACCATTGCCTCACGAATGCCCCTGAGTCGCCGTGCGAGGACGACGCGACTGCCGAGCAGAGGAGTGGCCCGTGACCGAACAGGTGCTGGCGAGCTGGAAAGAGGGCCCGGCCAGGAAGGCGATCCTGGACTTCGTCCACAAGGCGACGACGCCGGGTGAGGCGTTCGTCGAGCCGGCCGACCGGATCGCCACGTTCGACAACGACGGCACGCTCTGGGTGGAGCAGCCGATGCCCCCGCAGTTCGACTTCGTGTTCCGCGCCTGGGAGGAGGAGGTGAAGGCCGACCCCTCGCTCGCGGAACGACAGCCGTACAAGGCGCTCGTGGAGCGGGACCAGCAGTTCTTCGAGGGCTTGGCGACGCAGGAGCCCCAGGCGGTGGCGAGCCTGTTGGAGGCGTTCGCCCAGTCGTGGGCGGGCACGACGCCCGAGGAGTTCGACGCGCGGGTCCGGGAGTGGACCACGACGGTGCGGGACCCGCGGTTCGGCGTCCCGTACACGAAGCTGGTCTACCGGCCGATGCTGGAACTGTTCGACCTCCTGCGCGCGAACGGGTTCCGGGTGTTCGTATGCTCGGGCGGCGGCCGCGACTTCATGCGCGTGTTCTCCGAGGAGACCTGGGGGATCCCGAAGGAGAACGTCATCGGCTCAGCGGCCGCCTACACCTACACCGACGGCAGGATCGTCCGCTCCCGCGAGCTCCTGGGCGGCCTGGACCTGGGGCCGGGCAAGCCCGAGCACATCTTCGCCCACACCGGCCGACTGCCCGCCTTCGCGGGCGGCAACGCCGACGTCGACATCGAGATGCTCCGGAGCGCCGCGTTCGCGCTGCTCGTCCGCCACGACGACGACCAGCGAGAGTACGCCTACGCCAAGGGCGCCGAGGCCTCGCTCGCCACCGCCGGGCAACTCGGCTGGACCATCGTGAGCATGAAGAACGACTGGACGACCCTGTTCTGACCAGGAGGACCCGTTGAACGACCTGACCGCCGTCGACGTGCTCGTCAACCCGGACTCGACGACCCTGAGGCACGCCCAGGCCTGGAACGCCCGGATGCGCGAGAGCGTCCCGGACGGCTTCGCCCTGGACGCCTCCCACCAACCGCACATCACCACCCTCCAGCGCTACATCCGGACCACCGACCTGGACGACGCGTACGAGGCCGTCCACCGGACCCTGGCCGCGACCGACACCGGCACCCTGTCCTACCGGGCCGTCGCCATCAGGCACGCCGACTGGGGCGTGCCCGGGCAGGGCCTCGCGGCCATCCTCCTTCGACCCGGACCGCAGGTCCTCGACTTCCAGGCCGCGCTGCTCGCTGCGATCACCCCGTTCACCGAGTCCGGCGGCACGGCCGCCGCCTTCGTCACCGACCCCGGCGAGGGCATCAGCCAGAGCACCCTCGACTGGGTCGACGGCTACGTCCCAGCGCAGATCGGGCCCGACCGGTACCAATCCCACATCACCGTCGGCTTCGCCACCCTCGACGACCTCACGACCATCGAGGCCGAGCCGTTCGACGCCTTCACCGTGCGCCCCGCCGCCGTCGCCGTCTACCAGCTCGGAAACAGCGGAGCCGCCCGCAAGCTCCTCCGGGCCTGGCCCACCCCGAACTGACCGGCCCACCGCGGGTGTCACCCGGTCCACAGGGGGCAGGCCCCCACGGAGGGAGACGACCCAGGATTCCAAGCGCTGGCCTGCGCGGTCGATCTGGACCTCGAAGTCCGCCGCCTCGAACAGGTCGATCGACTCGACTGCCTTGTGGCGACCGCCCCACCGGTTCCCCGGCGGACCGCCCGGCCGCGCCCGACACGGCCGCCAGGCCCGGACGCGGCCACCGCCCAGCCGCTACGGTGGCGGGCATGGCCGGAGAACGAGATCTTGCGACGCTGCTGCGCGGGATGCGCCCGCTGCTCAACCCGGGGCGGTACGTCTACTGCACCCTCCCCGCGAAGGTGCCCGCCGGCATGCGGCCGGTGGTGACCGTCGCCGAGCCCGAGGGGGTGACGGTGGTGGTCGCCCAGGAGGAGGCCGACGCACTCGGGCTGCGCTACGAGTACGTGGCGGCCTGGATCACCCTGCAGATCCACTCGGCCCTGGAGGCTGTCGGCCTGACCGCGGCCGTGGCCGCGCGGCTCGCCGAGGACGGGATCAGCTGCAACGTGGTGGCCGGCTTCCACCACGACCACCTGTTCGTCGCCGCCGACGACGCCGAACGCGCCGTCCGCGCCCTGGAGGACCTCTCCGAACGCCAGGGCCCGTCCCCGGACTGAGCCGGGGTCCGCCCGACAGTCCCGCCGGGTGGCCGCCGCCGACCGGGCCTTCGACACTGGGAGGAGCCGCCCCGCCGAGGGCGGCCCCACCGGAAGGAGACGGCCGCCATGGCCATCTGCGTCACCTGCGGCAACGACTACTGGCTGGCCTTCGAGATCAAGACGGTCACCGGCGACACCTACACCTTCGACAGCTTCGAGTGCGCGATGGAGAAGCTCGCGCCGCGCTGCGAACAGTGCACCGTCCGGATCGTGGGCCACGGCGTCGAAGTGGCCGGGATGTTCTTCTGCTGCGCCAACTGCGCCCGCGTCAACGGCGGCCTCGGCGAGCAGATCCGCGACGCCGTCGGCGCGCATCCCGCGTAGTCGCGGGGCGTCCCGCCCGGGGGGGGCGGGGAGGGGGCGGAAGAGTCGGCCTGTACGCCGGGTTCTGTCTCCCGGGTTGCTTGCGCGGCCCGGGGAGGCGGCCATCCATCTAGGGCTGCCGTTGCCGACAGCCTCGTGCGGTCCACCCGCGGACTCGGGCGAGCAGCCTTCAATCGTCCGCGCACGGCGCCCGAGGGCACCGATCTTGACCTTGCTCCAGGTGGGGTTTACCTAGCCGGCCGGGTCACCCCGGTCGCTGGTGGTCTCTTACACCACCGTTTCACCCTTACCCACCGCACGAAGCGGAGGGCGGTCTGTTTTCTGTGGCACTGTCCCGCGGGTCACCCCGGGTGGGCGTTACCCACCACCCTGCTCTGTGGAGCCCGGACGTTCCTCGGCGGGTCTGGTGACCCGTCGCGACCGCCCGGCCGGCTCTTCCGCCGTAGTGGTCATCGTAGCCGCTCGGGCGGCGCCTCCCGTACACCGGACCGGTCGGCGGGCGGTTCGCCGCCGAGGCGGGCGGCCACCCGGGCCGCCGTCGCGCCCGCCCAGGCGGTGGTGGTGACCAGGCCCAGTACGAGGATCGCGATGCCCAGACCGACCAGGATCCACCAACCGGCGTGACTGGCCTGTGCGAAGCCGGTCGCGACCGGGCCGACCAGGGCCGAGGCGACGACCGTGCCGATCACCGCGACGCCCAGCGACTGGCCGACCTGACGGCTCGTCGAGGCGACCGCGGCCGCCACGCCCGCCTGGGCGCGCGGCATGCCGGAGACGGCGGCGTTGGTGATCGGCGCGTTGACCATGCCGAAGCCGAAACCGAACAGCGCGTACGCCGCCAGCAGCAGCGACGGCGGGGAGTCGGCGGACAGCCGGGTGAGCAGCAGGCCGCTCGCGGCGAGGCCGAGCCCGGCCACGACCAGCGGCAGGCGCGGGCCCCGGCTGCCGACGATCCGTCCGGACAGCGGCGCGCAGACCAGCATCATCCCGGCCATCGGCAGTGTCCAGAGGCCGGCCTCGACCGGTCCGTAGTGCCGGACGTCCTGCAGGTAGAGGGTGTTGAGGAAGAGGAAGCCGCCGAGCGCGGCGAAGGCGCAGACCGCGGTGACGGTCGCCCCGGTGAACGGCGCGCTGGCGAAGAACCGCGGGTCCACCAGCGGCTCGGCCACCCGGCGCTCCCACAGCGGGAAGGCGACCAGCGCGGCCAGGGCGGCCCCGGCGAGGGCGAGGATCAGCGGGGAGGTCCAGCCGTTGCCCGGGCCCTCGATGATCGCGGCGGTGCCGCAGCCGAGCAGCACGATCATCAGCAGCTGCCCCACCGGGTCCGGTCGGCGCGGCCGCGGCGAGCGGGACTCCGGGACGTAGCGGGCCGTCAGCGCGATGGCGGCCAGCGCGACCGGGACGTTGATCAGGAAGATCGACGGCCAGCCCGCGCCGTCCACCAGGAAGCCGCCGAGCAGCGGGCCGAGCGCCATCGAGATGCCCACCACGCCACCCCAGACGCCGATCGCCCGGGCCCGCTCCTTCGGATCGGTGAAGGTGTTGGTGATGATCGACATCGCCACCGGGTTGAGCATCGAACCGCCCACCGCCTGCAGCGCCCGGAACGCCACCAGCCACTGCAGGTTCGGCGCCAGACTGCACAGCAGCGAGCCGAGCGCGAAGCACACCAGCCCGGTCTGGAACACCCGACGGCGGCCGAAGCGGTCGGCCACCGAGCCGAACAGCATGAGCAGCGAGGCCAGCACCAGGGTGTAGGCGTCGATGATCCACTGCAGCCCGGACGCCGGGGCGTGCAGGTCACGCTGGATCGCGGGCAGGGCGATGTTCACCACGGTGTTGTCGAGGCCGACGATGAACAGGCTCAGACAGCAGATCGCCAGGACGAGAAACCGGCGGCGCCGCCCGGGTGCGGGCGCGGGCGCCACGGCGGGGGACTGGGCATCGAGCACGGACCGATCCTCCCACTGCGGACCGGCCATGGGAGGCGGGACGGACCCGTACGGGTGGCGGGACGCGCCGTGTGCCCGCCACCCGTGGCCCGCTACACCGCCGCGAAGCGGATCGTACGGGTGACCGGGTCGGCCTTCGTCAGCCGGACGTCGATCACCCGTCCGAGCGGCAGCCGGCCGGCGGCGGCGGCCGACGCGTCGCAGCGGGCCCTGACGGCGGGGTCGCGCAGCTGCACGGTCCCGGCGGCGGGCCGCTTCTCGTCCACGTCGATGACCACCGCGGGGAAGTCCTCGCCCTCCCGGCCCGCCAGCAGCTCCGCCTCCACCAGGTCCACGCAGGCCCGTTCGACCTCGCCCGCCCGGCGGTCCCCGCCCGCCATCAGCGCCGGCACGTCCGGCAGCGCCTCCCTCGCCCAGTCCGGCACGTCCTCCCCTGCCGCCACCGCCGCACACACCTCCTGTGCGAAGCGGTCGCCGAGGCGGCGCAGCGGCGCGGTGCAGTGCGCGTACGGCGCGGCGAGCGCGGCGTGGTCCGGCGCGGCGGGTGCGGGCAGGCCCCGGGACTCGTCGAAGGCGTGGTAGCCGGCGCCGCGCAGCAGGCTCGTGCAGGCGTTCAGGAAGGCGGCGTTCAGCGGCACGTCCGGGTCCAGGGAGCGGATCAGCTCCGGGTACGGGAGCGCCTGCGGCCACGGCACGTCCAGTGCGGCGGCGATCCGGCGCAGCCGCTCGTACGCGTCGGCGGGCGCGGCGGGCAGGGTGCGCAGCAGGCCGACGCCCGCGTCCAGCATCAGCTCGGCCGCGGCCATGCCGGTGAGCAGCGAGATCTGGGCGTTCCAGCCGTCGGCGGGGCCGGGCGCGCGGTAGCCGAGGACGTAGCCGTGCAGGGTCTCCTCGACCTCCTGCTCGGGCACCGGCAGGTTGATCCCGCCGCGGGCGCGCTCCTGCTCCTCGCGCAGCCGGCCGACGGTGGCGAGCAGGGCGAGCTGTTCGTCGGCACCGCCCAGGTCCACCGCGCGCTCGACGGCGGCGTAGTCGAGGCGGCGGTGCGAGCGGACCAGGGCGCGGCGCAGGTCGGCGAGGACGACGGCGCCGTCGGCGTCCAGGTCCAGCTGCCAGAGCAGGGCGGGCCGGGGCTCGCCGGGCAGCAGGCTGGCGGCGTCCTCGGAGATCCGGGTGGGGTGCAGCGGCACGCGGTGGTCCGGGAAGTAGAGGGTCTCGACCCGCCGGCGGGCCTCGGTGTCGATCGCGCCGCCCGGGCGGACGAAGGCGGCGACGTCGGCGATCGCGTAGTACACCCGGTAGCCGCCGCCCGCGCGGTGGGTGAGGTGCATGGCCTGGTCGAGGTCGCGCGAGCCGGGCGGGTCGACGGTGAACAGCGGCAGGTCGGTGGCGTCGTGCTCGGGCATCCGGGGTCGCTCGGCCGCTTCCTCGGCCTCGGCCAGCACCTCCTCCGGCCACTCGGTGTGGACCTCCAGGCGGGTGCGGAGTTCGGTCAGCTCGGTGTTGATCCGGGCGGAGTCGGCGGCCTTGACGCGCAGTTTTCGGCGAGGCATGGAGGCAGCGTAGGGCGAATCGGGTGATTCCGGACGGAGGCTCAGCGTCCCAGCAGGGACTTCAGGTCCTTCGCGGCGAGCGCGAGCGCGTCGTCGTACCCGCCGGTGGCCAGCCGCAGCATGAACGCCACGGCGTCGTCCGGACGCGGGTCGGTGTACGGCTCCCCGTTGTAGTCCAGGAACAGCAGCATCGCCTCGAACGCGGTCCGCTTGTTCCGGTCGACCAGGGGGTGGTTGCGGGCCAGGCTCTGCCCGAGGGCGGCCGCCTTGGACCAGAGGTCCGGGTAGGCGTCGCCGCCGAACAGGCTCGCCTGCGGACGGGCGATCGCCGAGAGCAGGCCACCGAGGTCGCGGATGTTCTCCGGGCCGCCGGCGAGGTAGGTGACGTCCTCCAGGTCCAGGTACTCGGTGGACTCCGTCACAGGTCCTTCAGCCTCTCCAGCGTCTCCGCGTTGGCGGCGCGGATCCGGGCCACCATGGCCGCCCGGCGCTCGGCCCGGCCCGGCCCGGCCCGGTCGGTGAGCGCCTCCGGCACCTCGGACTGCCGGACCTCGAAGGCCAGCTCCGCGGTGTCCGACCCGCCCGGTGCGCCGGTCACCCGCACCCGTCCGGCCATCACCGCCTGCGCCGTCGCCCGCAGCGCGAACTCCAGCGCCTGCCGCGTCTCCTCCGGCAGGCCCGCGGGCAGCCGCACGGACAGCGACTCCTCCACGGCGTCGCCGTCGTCGGGCACCAGGTCCAGGGGTCGCAGGGTCATCTCGATCACTCTCCTCGCTGCTCACGGTAGTGGCGGGCGCGGGATGTTCCCACCCGATTGTCGCCACGGCTCCGTCCCACCCGGTCGCGCGGGACCGGGTGGGACGGAGCCGTGGCGCCGGGGGCGGTGTAAGGGTTCGTAGGGTGGGGGTCGGAGACGGTCTGCGCGAAGGGGGTTCGGGTGATGAGCGGTGCGGTGAGGACGACCGGGGTCGTGGTGTCGGGCGCGCTGGCGGTGACGGGGGTGCTGCACGCGGTGTGGGCGGTGACGCCGTGGCCGCTGCGGACGCCGGAGGAGTTCGTGGACACCGTGGTGGGCGCGGGTGAGGGGCCGCCGCCGGCGGCGGCCTGTCTCGCGGTGGCGGGGCTGCTGGGGACGGCCGCGTACCTGGTGGGGGCGGAGGCCGGGGTGCTGCCCGGGGCGGGGTCGCGACGGGTGCGACGGGCCGGGGTGCGGACGGTGGCCGGGGTGCTGCTGGCGCGCGGGATCGGCGGGCCGGCGCTGTTCGGCAGCGTGATCGAGCGCTCGGAGCGGTTCCGGCGGCTGGACCGCCGGTACTACTCGCCCCTCTGCGTGGCGTTGGGGGCCGGAGCGGCCGCAGTAGGGTGGCGGGGTTCGTCCGCCACAAAGTGTTGAGGAGTCCGCTGTGCTGGTGCTGTTGCCGCCCTCGGAGGGCAAGGCCGGGTCCGGGGACGGCGGGCCGGTGGCGCTGGACCGGCTGTCGCTGCCCGGGCTGACGGCGGCGCGAGGGGCGGTGCTGGACGCGCTGGTCGGCCTCTGCCGAGGAGACGAGGACACCGCCGCCGAGGTGCTCGGCCTCTCCCCCGGGCTGCGCGGCGAGATCGCCAAGAACGCGGGCCTGCCGACCGCCGGGGCCCGTCCGGCGGGCGAGGTCTACACCGGCGTGCTGTTCGACAACCTCGGCCTGGCCACCCTGGACCCGGCCGCCCGCGACCGAGCCGAGCGCTCGCTGCTGGTCTTCTCCGGTCTCTGGGGCGCGGTGCGGATCTCCGACCGGATCCCCTCCTACCGCTGCTCGATGGGCGTGAAGCTCCCCGGCCCTGGAGCGCTCGGGGCGTACTGGCGGAGCGCGATGGCCGACGTGCTCCCGGAGGTGGCGGACGGGCTGGTGCTGGACCTGCGCAGCTCCGCGTACGCGGCGGCGTGGAAGCCGGCCGGTGAGGTGGTATCCCGGACCGCGACCGTCCGGGTGCTGCAGGAGCGCGACGGCAGGCGCACCGTGGTCAGCCACTTCAACAAGGCGACCAAGGGCCGCCTGGTCCGGGACCTGCTGGTCGCCGGGGCTGAGCCGAAGACGCCCGGCGAGCTGATGGACGCGCTGTCGGCGCTGGGCCACCGGGTGGAGCAGGCGGCGGAGGGCACGGCCCGCAAGCCGTGGCAGCTGGACGTGGTCGTCACCGAGGTGCACTGACCCCGCGCCGACCGGCGCCCGCCCCGGTCCCGGCTCCCGCGCCCCGGCGTGGGGAGCGGGAGCCGGGAGGGGGTCAGCGCAGGTGCGAGGTGTCGTTGAGCAGCCGCAGCGAGGCGTTGCCGTCCGCGTAGTACTGGACGGCGCAGATCGAGGCGGCGCTCAGCTCCATCCGGTACATCGAGTCCGGCGGGGCGCCGAGGGCGAGCCGGACCAGCGTCTTGATCGGGCTGACGTGCGAGACCACCAGCACGGTCTTCCCCGCGTACCGGGCGATGATCTTGTCCCGGGCGACACCGGCCCGGTGGGTGAGGGTGGTGAAGCTCTCGGTGCTGCCGGTCGGCTTGGCCTTGGCGGAGCCGAGCCAGGCCGCCAGGTCGGCCGGGTGGCGTTCCTGCACCTCGGCGAAGGTCAGCCCCTCCCAGTCGCCGAAGTCGACCTCGCGCAGCCCGTCCTCGTACCGGACCTCCAGGCCGAGCCGGGCGGCGACGGTCTCGGCGGTCTGCCGGGTGCGGCGCATCGGGGAGGCGACCACCGCCTGGACGCTGCCGCGCGCGGCGAGCGCCTCGGCGGCCCGCTCGGCCTGCCAGCGGCCCTTGTCGGAGAGCTCCGGGTCGCTGCCGCCGCTGCCGGAGAAGCGCTTCTCCGGGGTGAGCGGGGTCTCGCCGTGGCGCAGCAGGACGAAGGTGGTCGGCGTGCCGAGGTCGGCGGGGGCGGCCCAGCCGGCCTTGGGGGCGGCGGTCTCCAGCGGCGGCTTGTCGACGGCCGGCGCCTTCGGCCCGGGCTCCCACTGCCGTCCGGCCTTGCCCGCGTCCATCGCCTCGTTGGCCAGCCGGTCGGCGTCCTTGTTCCGCTCGCGCGGGATCCAGGTGTAGGTGACCCGGCCGCGCGCGAACACGGTGCGGGCCTCGGCGGCGAGCGGCTGCATGTCGGGGTGCTTGATCTTCCAGCGCCCGGACATCTGCTCGACGACCAGCTTGGAGTCCATCCGGACGTCCACCGAGGCGTCCGGGTCGAGCTCGCGGGCCGCCCTGAGCCCGGCGATCAGGCCCTTGTACTCGGCCACGTTGTTGGTGGCGTGGCCGATGAACTCGGCGGCCTCGGCGACGATCTGCCCGGTGTCCCCGTCACGGACCACCGCGCCGTAGCCGGCCGGACCCGGGTTGCCCCGGGACCCGCCGTCCGCCTCGACGATGAAGCGCGCCGCCACCGACTCAGACGCCCGAGTCGGCGGTGCGGACCAGGATCCGCGAGCAGTTCTCGCAGCGGACGACCTTGTCGGCCGGCTCGGCCTTGATGGCGTTCACCTCGGTGATCGAGAACTCGGTGCGGCAGCCCTCGCAGCGGCGCTGGTAGAGGCGGGCCGCGCCGACGCCGCCCTGCGTCTCGCGCAGCTTGGTGTAGACCTTCAGCAGGTCGGCCGGGATGACCGCGGCGACCGTCTCGCGGTCCCGCTTGACCTTGTCGGCCTCGGTGTCGATCTCGGCGAAGGCGGCGTCGCGGCGGCCCTCGGCCTCGGTGAGGACGACGGTGGAGTGCTCCAGGCGGGCGGACAGCTCCTCGACCCGGCTCTGGGCGCTCTCCTGGCGCTCCATGATCTCCAGCACGACCTCTTCGAGGTCGCCCTGGCGCTTGGAGAGCGAGCCGATCTCGTGCTGGAGGTTCTCCAGGTCCTTCGGCGAGGTGATCGCGCCGGAGTCCAGCCGCTGCTGGTTGCGGGCGGCCCGGCTGCGGACCTGCTCGACGTCCTGCTCGGCCTTGGTCAGCTCGCGGGCGGTGTCGCCCTTCTGCGCCTCGGCGGCGACGACGAGGTCCTTGAGGGCGGTGTGGTCGGCGGAGGCCTTGTCGATCTCGGCGTGCTCGGGCAGCGTCCGGCGCCGGTGGGCCAGCTGGTCGAGCTTCGAGTCGATGGCCTGGAGGTCGAGCAGGCGGATCTGGTCGGCGGGCGCGGCGTTCAAGCGGAGAGCTCCTGTGAATCGGGTCAGGCGGTGAAGGACATGGGGGCGTGCGCGGTCCACGGGTCGGTGACCCGGTGGGAGACCTTGGTCTCCACGGTCCAGCCGCGCTTGTCCGCAGCGGACTGCAGGGCGCGCTCGGCCAGGCCGAGCCAGGGCCACTCGGTGGCCCAGTGGGCGGCGTCGACCAGCGCGACCGGCGCCGCCTCGGCGGCCTCGGAGGCCGGGTGGTGGCGCAGGTCGGCGGTCACGTAGGCGTCCACGCCGGCCGCCCGGACGTCGGCGAAGAAGCCGTCGCCCGAGCCGCCGCACACCGCGACCCGGCTGATCAGCCGGTTCGGGTCGCCCGCGACGCGGACGCCGGCGGCGGTGGCGGGCAGGCCCTCGGCGACCCGCGCGGCGAACGCCGACAGGGGCAGCGGGGGCTCCAGCAGGCCGATCCGGCCGCTGCCGCGACGACCCAGCGGGTCGGTCGGGTCCGGCACCAGCGGACCGGTCACCCGCAGGCCCACCGCCTCGGCGAGCGCGTCCGAGACACCGGGGTCGGCGTGGTCGGCGTTGGTGTGGGCGACGTGCAGGGCGATGCCGTTGGTGATCAGCGTGTGCACCACCCGGCCCTTGAAGGTGGTGGCGGCGACGCTGGTGGTGCCGCGCAGGTAGAGGGGGTGGTGGGTGACCACCAGGTCGGCGCCCCACTCCACGGCCTCGTCGACGACCGCCTGGACGGGGTCGACGGCGAACAGCACGCGGCGGACCTCGGCCTGAGGGTCCCCGCAGACCAGGCCGACGGCGTCCCAGGACTCCGCCCACTCCGGCGGGTAGACCTCTTCGAGCGCGGTGATGACGTCGGACAGTTTCGGCACCTGTCGAGACTACCGTGCGCGCGGGGGCGATCGGGCCTCGGCCGTTCGGGGGCCGGGGCTGCCGCGGGGCGGTCACGGGGGTGCCGCGGGGGTCCGGCGGGGGTGGACGTCGGGTCGGCGCGGGGTCCGGCTCCGGATCGACGCGGGGGTCGACGCGGGGGTCGACGCCGGATCGGCGCGGGGGTTCGAACGGCTCACGGCGGGCGCGCGGACCGGGTTCGGACGGGGGTGCCGTGGGCGCACGGATGCGCGTCAACCTGCAGCGAGGGGCGCTCGGACGACCCCGCGCGGGCCGTGCGCGCCGGTGCGCCGGGCGCCCGTTGCGCACACCGGCGCTCTCGCACAAATTCGAAACCGCCCCCGGATCACCCTTACGAGTGAAGTGACCGGCTCTGCGTTGAGCAGCCGGTTTTCTCGAAACTAACTTCATTCCTGCGAACGGGAGTTGCCCCGGCAGTAGCCCCGAGTGGGCCGCCGGCGGCCGCACCCCCGCCGCCCTGTCGCCCCGTGCGGCGGGGCGGCGACGGGGACCCCGACGGAAACCGATCAGGCCGGGCCGTACGCCCGGGTGCCCGAGCAGTGGGCACCCGCGGCGGCGGCGGACACGAAGGGATGTGGTGGCGAATGGGGGCGGGCACATCGCTGCGTACGGCCGGGGACAGGGGATCGGTGGGGCGCGGACCGGACGATGCCGGTTCGTGGCCGCAGACGACGCGGGCGGCACTGGCCGGTGCCCGAGGCCGGGGAGGCGACGGCGACTGGGACGTCACCGTCGGCGGCTTCTGGTGCACGGCCAGGCCGTCCGCGTCCTCGCCGCTGCCCGAGCAGGGGTGGAAGCTCCACGTGAGCGCGGCGTCCCTGGTGGGCGAGGAGGTGCTCTCGGCCGTCGTCCGGGTGCTCGCCGAGGATCCGTGCAGCTTCAAGTTCGCCGCCGCCCAGGGGCGGCTGAGCGAGCTCAACTCCCGCAACAGCGACCGCGGTTCGGCAGGCAAGTTCATCACCGTCTATCCGGCGGACGACGCGCAGTTCCAGCGGCTGGCGGCCGAGCTCGACCGGGCCACCGCCGGGCTGCCGGGGCCGGTGGTGCTCTCCGACCGGCCCTACCGGCCCGGGAGCCGGGTGCACTACCGGTACGGCGCGTTCGCGCTGCCGGCGGAGCTGGGCAACGACGGGGCGTACCGGTCGGTGCTGCGCGGGCCCGGCGGGGAGCGGACCGAGGACGTGCGCGGCGGGTCGTACCGGGCTCCGGGGTGGGCGCGGGATCCGCTGCGCACCCGGGCCGCCGCGGCGCTACCCGCTCCGGGTTCGGGCTCGGCCCCGGGTTCGGGCTCGGGTTCGGGTTCGGCCAAGCGGAAGGGCGGCGTGCTGCTGGCCGGGCGCTACGCGGTGACCGCCGCCGTTCGGCACGGCGCCAAGGGCGGGGTGTTCCTCGGGCGGGACGCGACGAGCGGCGCCGAGGTCGTGGTCAAGCAGGCCCGGGCGCACATCGAGGTCGACCGTGCGGGCACCGACGCCCGCGACGCGCTGCGGCACGAGGCCGCGCTGCTCGACCGCCTGAGCGGGCAGGACCTGGCGCCGCGCGCCGTCGAACTGATCGAACAGGACGACTCCGTCTTCCTGGTGCAGGAACGCGTCGCCGGCCTGCCGCTCGGCAGCTGGGTCGCCGCCCGGCTGCGCCGCGACGGCAGCCCCGACGTCGACTGGACCGAGGCCGGGCCGGTCGCCCACGCCCTCCTCGACCTCGTCGAACGGGTGCACGCCCAGGGCCTGGTGCTGCGCGACCTCTCCCCCGGCAACGTCATGGTCCGCCCGGACGGCACCCTGCGGCTGGTCGACCTCGAACTCGCCGCCGAGGCCGGCCGGGTCGCCGGATCGGCCGGCACCCCCGGCTACCGCGCGCCCGAGCACGGGCCCGGCCGGCTCGCCCCCGCGAGCAGCTGCGTCGCGGACCCGGCCGTCGACCTGTATGCCCTCGGCGGTCTGCTCTTCCTCCTGGCCACCGGTCACGACCCGCTCCTGCCGGACGACCTCCCCCAGGCCCGCCCGGTCGCCGAACGCCTCGGCCGCTGGCTCGCTCTCGCGGCCCGCACCGGAGCGACCGCGCGCCGGCTGGCCCCGGCGGTCCTCGGGCTGCGGGCCGAGGAACCCGGGCAGCGGTGGGGAGTCGCCCGGGTGCGGCAGGCGCTGCACGCGGGATCGGTGGAGGCCGGTACGCCCGCCGTCACGGACCCGCCGCCGGGGCGCGGCCCCGCGCGACCCGCCGTCGTCGCACCCCTCTGGCACGCCGGCGCCCGGCCGGGCGGCGCCCACACGACCACCACTCCCGGGAGCGCCGCCACTGCGGCGCCGACCACCACCTCCGCCGCTCCGGACGTCCTCTTCCGGGCACCGGGCACCGGCTCCGCTTCGCCGGACACCGCCGCCGGTGCCCCGGCGCTCGACCCCGTCCTGCACGACCGTCTCCTGCACGACGGCCTGCGGCACCTCGCCGCCACGGCGACGCCTGAGCGACGGGACCGGCTGTGGCCCGTGGTGCCCGCGGGCGAGCGGACCGACCCCTGCAACGTGCAGCACGGCGCCGCCGGGGTGCTGGCCGTACTGGCGCGGGCGGTCGCGACCGAGGGACTGCCCGCCGGGGTGCGGGCGGAGGCCGCAGGGACGGCCCGGACCGCCGCGGGCTGGATCGAGCGGCGCGTCGCCGCCGAACCGGTGGTGCTGCCCGGGCTGCACTTCGGACGGTCGGGCACGGCCTGGGCCCTGCTGGACGCGGCCCGGGCGCTGGGCGACACCGCGCTCGCCGACCGCGCCGCCGCGCTCGCCCGCCGGATCGCCGTCGAATGGCCCAACCCCGATGTCTGCCACGGTGCAGCCGGCGCCGGATTCACCCGACTCCGATTCGCAGCAGATGACGTCGATGATCCGGACTTCCTCGACCGGGCCTCCCGCGGCGCCCGCGCCCTGCTCGCCGCGGCCCGCCGGACGCCGTACGGGACGGTCTGGCCGGTGCCCCGGGACTTCGACTCGGCGCTCGCCGGGATCACCCACCTCGGCTTCGCCCACGGCGTGGCCGGCGTGGGCGCCTTCCTCCTGGCCGCCGCCGGTGCGACCGGGGACCGGGCCCTGCTCGCCGGCGCCGCCGAAGCCGGGCGGACGCTCGCCGCGACCGTGCGGTGGGGCGACGGGCCCGGCGACCGCCCGGGCACCGGACGCGAGACCGCCTGGTGGCCGCAGGCCGCCGACGATCCGGAGCACGTGCGGCTCGCGCACTGGTGCAGCGGCTCCTCCGGCACGGGCAGCTTCCTGCTGCGGCTCTGGCGCTCCACCGGCGACACCGAAGCGCTCGGCCTGGCCCGCGCCGCCGGACGCGCCGTGCTGGCCGCCCGCTGGCACGGCGGAGCGAGCGCCTGCCACGGACTGGCCGGCGACGGCGAGTACCTGCTGGACCTCGCCGAGGCCACCGGCGAGCCGGGATTCCGCACCGGCGCCGAGCAGTTGGCCACCCTGCTGGCCGCCCGGGCGGCCCTGCGCGACGGCCTCCTGGTGCTCCCGGACGAGACCGGTACCGGCTGCGCCCCCGCGTACGGCACCGGCACGACGGGCCCGCTGGCCTTCCTGCTGCGGCTGCGCCACGGCGGACCCCGGCTCTGGCTGGACCCGGTGCCGCCGGGTGGGCGCCGGCTTCCTCCGGACGGGCACCGGCTCCCGCCCGACGGAAGCGGGGTGGGCGGAGCATGAACGTGGTCACCCGGACCGTGACGCAGGCCCTGCGCCGACTGAGCTTCACCTTCGCCGCCGACGGCAGCCACGCCGCGTGCCTGGCCTCGTCCGCGGACAGCGGCTGGTACGTGGAGAGTTGGCGGCTGCCGCAGGACGACGCCCCGGCCGCGCCGCTCGCGCTGCCGCTGTCCGGCAACCGCTCGGAGAGCCTGCGCTCGCAGTTGGTCGCGCTGCCGGACGGCTCGGCGCTGGTCTGCCGGCACGACGGCGAGCGGCACGACCTGGTCCGCCTCCACTACGGGGAAACCGCCACCGTGGAGCAGCCGCTGGCCTCCCTCCGGATGGCCGGGCTGCGGCTGCTGCCGCTCCCCGTGCCGGTCGGCGCCGGGCCCCGGACGCCGGTGGCGGTCGCCCTGGGCACCGACACCCGTCCGGCGACCACCGTCTGGCTGGTGCGGACGGACGGCAGCGAGCCCGAACGGGTCGCCGAGATCGCGGGGTTGCACGGCGGCGGCACCTGGCTGGACCACACCGGCGCGCTGCTCGCGCTGGACCGGGTGCACGCGGGCCTGGTCCGCAGCGTGGCGCTCGACCTGCGCAGCGGCACCACCACCCCGCTGCTGGAGATCGGCGAGCGCAGCAACGACCGGCTGGCGCTGTTCGACCCGGACAGCCGGTTCGCGATGGTGCGCAGCGACGCCCCCGGCGCGGACCGGCTCGGCTGGGGCGTCCTCGGCGGCGGCGAGCCGCTGCGGTTCCCGGAGTGCCTGCACGTCGCGGGCATGTTCCTGCGGCCGGTCGCGCTGCGGCAGGGGGCCGACGGCCCCCGGGTCGTGGTGCAGATCGACCACGGCGCCGGGTCCGCCCTCGCGCTGTGGCGGCCGTCCACCGGTCGGCTGGACCCATTGCCGGTGCCCCCCGGACGGCTCGGCGCAGTCGGGCACTGGGACGCGGCGGGGCTACGGCTGCCCTACTCCTCGCCCGACCACCCAGCAGCGCTGGCCACCCTGGACGTGGACGCGCTGCTGGCGCACGGTCCGGTCCCGGCCCCCACCGGCCCGATGCCGCTGCCGTTGCAACTCGCGCCGCTGACCTCGGGACTGCCCGGCCCGTGGTGGGACACCGTCCTGCCCTGGCAGCCGGGCGAGGTGCCGGCCGTCCGGACCCCACCGCCCGGCTGGCGGCTGGACGGCAGCACCCCGCCCGGCGAGGGCGGCCGCTGGCAGCCCGCACAGAGCCTCGAACTGGCGGGCCCGGCAGGCCCGTTGGAGGCCGTGGTGTACGGCGGCGACGCCTGGCTGAGCAGCCCGCACCTGGTGCTGGCGCTGCACGGCGGGCCGGCCGACGCCTGGCGGCTGGAGTTCGACCCGGCACTGCAGCGGATGGCCGCCGAGGGCCTGGCGGTGGTCGCGCCCAACCAGCGCGGTTCCACGGGCTACGGCGTGGCGCACGCGCTGGCCATCCGGGGCAACTGGGGCGGGCCCGACCTGGACGACGTGCTGTACCTGCTGGAGGGCATCGCCGGTCAGCGCGCGGCGCTCGGCCTGGAGCCGCCCGCACTGTTCGGGGTCAGCTACGGCGCGTTCCTGGCACTGCTGGCGGCCGCGCACGCACCGGCCGAGCAGGTCGCCCGCTGCGCGGTGGTCGCCCCGTTCCTGTCCGGCGCCCGGCTGCTGGCCGAAGCGGCGCCCCCCGTACGGGCGTTGACCACCCGCCTGGGCGGCGGCGAGCCGATCGCGGACGCCCGCGGCCCGCGCGACGTGCTGCAGCTGGCGCACCGGCTGAGCGCACCGCTGCTGGTGGTGCACGGCAACCGGGACGAGGTCGTGCCGGTCAGCCAGTCCCGTTCGCTGCGGCACGAGTTGCTGCGGATCGGACGGATCGAGGGCGAGGACTTCCGGTACGTCGAGGCGGCCGGGTCCGGGCACGAGGTGCTCGCCGAGGAGGGCGCCGCCGTGCTGCACGAGCTGCTGGCCGCGTTCCTGCGGACCGGCCGGCCGGGCTGAGCACCCCGCCAGGACCCACGACCCCACAGACCCACACCCACAGACTCCCGGGCCCGCCGAGGCCCGGGGCACGACCCCGACGCGGTGGATGGAGGCCGACCGGGGTGCGATACCCGACGCCCGCGCGCAGATCGCGGTGGGCGCAACCTCAAGGGGAGGAACCGACCATGGAGAACACGGTGGACTTCGAGACCGATCTCGCGGCGCTGCAGGACCTGCCGGAGACCGAGTCCGTCGAGCTGACCGGCCACGGCAACGGCTGCCAGTACACCTGCCTGATCCTGACCTGTCTGCTCTTCACCGTCAGCTGAGCCACCGGCTCGGCCGACCGCTGATCCGACGGTGGTCACCGGGTGCCGTCCCCGCCTGTCCGGACAGGCGGGGACGGCACCCGCCGTCTTCCCGCTCGCAGGCCTTCTCCGGACGCGCCCGTCCTCTCCTTACTCACCCGTCTCCCCGCCGGGGAGCACGTGGCGGTGGTCGGGCCGAGCGGGGCGGGGAAGTCGACCCTGGCGGTGCTGCCGGCCGGGGTGGTGGCGCCGACGCGGGGTGGTGGCGGTCGGCGGGGTGCGACCGGTGCCGGGCCGGCTGGTGGCCCTGGTGCCGCAGGAGGCGTACGTCTTCCCCGGCTCGGTGCGGGAGAACCTGGCCCGGCCCGCCCCGGGCGTCGCGGACGAGCGGCTCGCCGCGGCGGTGGCGCTGCTGGGCGCGGAGGAGCTGGTGGCACGCCTGGGCGGGCCGGCCGCCGCGCTCCGCGATCCGGGTGAGCTCTCCGCCGGTGAGCGTCAGTTGCCGGCGCTGGTGCGGACGTACCTGTCCCCCGCGCCGGTCGTGGTGCTGGACGAGGCGACCTGCCACCTGGACCCGGGGGCCGAGGAGCGGGTCGAGCGGGCCTTCGCGGCCCGCCCGGGGACGCTGGTGGTCGTGGCGCACCGGATCAGTTCCGCGCTGCGGGCGGACCGGGTGCTGCTGCCGGACGGCGGCCGGGGGTGCCGGCCCGGCACGGCGACCCGCAGGTGCTGTCCCCGTTCCACCGCGAGCCGGTCGGCCACTGGCTCGGTTCCGGGCCCCGGACCAGCGCGGGGACGGCGTCGTGATCTCGATAGGATCTCGTCCGTTCCGGCCGTTATGGTGGCCGGGGCACGGGCCGCGATCACCGGCTGGGGCGCGTACCGAGCGCCCGATCGGGGACTCGACCGTGCGCCACCGGCGCCGGCCGGGCGCCGATGACCAGCACCCTCCGCACGGAAAAGACGATTTCTCATGTCCGACACCCTCACCGACACCACCGGACCCGCGATCGGGACCGACGCCGACGAGAGGACGGCCAAGGACGCCGCGCACGGCCGCCACCGCGGCCGGTCCGCCTCCGACGACAGCCCGGAGTACGACCCGCACGGCCGCCACCGCGCGGCCGTGGCGCAGGGCTGAACCCACCCCCACAGCACGGGGCCCGTCGGGAGAGCAACGCTCCCCCGACGGGCCCCGGTCCGTTCCGACCCCGGTCGGCACGCCGCTCGGCGCCCCGACCCGTCCGGGCGCGCCGGTCCGGACGTCAGTCCATCGTCACGACGGTCCGCAGCGCCTCGCCGCTGCGCATCTGCGCGATCGCCTCGTTGACGTCCGCCAGGCCGACCCGGTGGGTGATCATGCCTTCGAGGTCGATCCGACCGGCCCTCCAGAGGTCCACGACCAGCGCCACGGTGCGCCCGACCGTCGCCCCGCCGTAGAGCGAGGGGAGCAGACGCTTCTCGTTGAAGAACAGCTCGCCCATGGTGAACTGCGCGAGGTCGTCCTGGGCGCCCGCGCCGATGACGACCACCGCGCCGCCGCGCCGGGCGGCGTCGTACCCGGCCCGGACGGTGGCCGCGCGGCCGACGGCCTCGAAGACGTAGTCGAAGCCGCCGCCGGGCAGCTTCTTGGCCACCGCCTTCAGGTCCTCGGGGGCGATCGCCTCGGTGGCGCCGAAGGCGAGGGCGCGCTCGCGGCGGGAGGCGACCGGGTCGACGACGGTGATCCGGCCGGCGCCGCAGACCCGGGCGCCCTGGACGGTGGCCACGCCGACGCCGCCCGCCCCGATCACCGCGACGGACGCCCCGGGCTCGACCCGGGCGGTGTTCACCGCCGCCCCTATGCCGGTGGTCACCCCGCAGCCGATCAGTGCGGCGACCTCGTAGGGCAGGTCCGCGGGCACCTTGACGAGGGCGTTGGCGGAGACCACGACCTCGTCCGCGAAGGCGCCGGTGCCGTAGAAGCCGGAGGCGATCAGGCCGCCCTCCTCGATCCGGAACCCGGGGGCTCCGAGCCGGCGCAGGCTGGCGACGCAGAGGTGGCCGCGGTCCCGCTCGCAGTGGTCGCACCGGCCGCAGGGGGCCATCCAGCAGAGCAGCACGCGGTCGCCGACGCGGAAGCCGCTCACACCCTCGCCGACCTCCACGACGTCACCGGCGCCCTCGTGCCCGGGGACGAACGGCGCGGGCTGCGGCAGGACGCCGCTCATCGCGGAGAGGTCGGAGTGGCACAGGCTGGCGGCGCGCATCCGGACCCGGACGCTGCCTCTTCTGAAGCCGACCGCGGTCACGTCCTCGCGGACGTCGAGGGTGTCCTGGCCGGTCTTGTGCAGGACGGCTGCGCGCATGGGGCTGCTCCCTGTGTGCATCGGGTGACGCGGAGTGGATCCGAGGACGGGGCGATTCTGACATGGCCTCCGCAATATCAGTAGAACGGGTTTCAAAAGGGTGGGTAAAGCCCGAAAGCCCCGACCGCCCGATTGCGGCCGGCGCCCCGGGGCCCGCCCGCGCCACCACCACTACCGTCCAGTAGGGTCCGACCACGTCCGTCCACGTCCCGACCCGAGGAGCATCGCATGTCCGACCTGCTGCAGAGCGCCCGCCCGGCGCCCGAGGTGCTGGCGGCGTTCGAGGCGGCCACCGGGTTCATGCCGGTCGACGAGGGTCTCGCGCTGTACGGGGCGGTCGTGGCGGCCGCCCGCGAAACCGGCCTGCCCGTTCTGGAGATCGGCACCTACTGCGGCCGCTCGGCGATCCTGCTGGCCGCGGCGGCCCGGGAGGCCGGGACGGTCGCGCTGACCGTGGACCACCACCGCGGCTCGGAGGAGCAGCAGCCCGGCTGGGAGTACCACGACCCGGACCTGGTCGACCCCGAGGTCGGGCTGATGGACACCCTGCCCCGGTTCCGCCGCGCCCTGCACGCCGCCGGGCTGGAGGAGCACGTGGTGGCGCTGGTCGGCCGCTCGCCGCGGATCGCCGCCCTCTGGGGGCGCCCGCTGGGCCTGGTCTTCATCGACGGCGGCCACACCGACGAGCACGCGACCGGCGACTACGAGGGCTGGGTGCCGCACCTGGCGCCGGAAGGCCTGCTGGTGGTGCACGACGTCTTCCCGAACCCGGCGGACGGCGGCCAGGCCCCGTACCGGGTGTACCTGCGGGCGCTCGCCGAGGGCTTCGAGGAGGTCTCGGTGACCGGCTCCCTGCGCGTCCTGCGCCGCTGCGCCCGCTGACCCCGGGCACCCCCCGACCGGGCGGATCCCCCGAGCCGCCCCACGGCCCCGCACCGATGCTCTAACGTCGTGCCGGGGGTGTCGGGCGGGGGGTCGAACGGTACGGTGGCCGCGCAGCACCAGGCAGAGCATCGGCGGACGGTGGGGGCCAGCAGCGACATGACGGACCAGCAGAACACCGCCCCGGCGGTCTGGGACCCCACGGCGCGCGGCGGGGCCGGCGGCTGGGTGCGCGGCCCGCAGCCCCCGGCCGGCTCCGAGCCCGCCGCGCGGGCCCCCGCGCCGGTCGCCCCGCAGTCGCCCGCGGGCCCGCAGACCCCCGTCGACCCCCGTCTCGGCATGGTCACCCCACCGCCCGCCCCCGGCGCCGTCGGCGACCAGGGACCACCGCTGGGCGCCCGCCCGTACCTGGCCGAGGCACCCGGCTACGACCCGCCGACGGCCCCGATCCCCCGCACCACCGCACCGCCGCAGCCCCCGGCCGCCCCTCCCGCGGCCTCGCCGTTCCCCTCCCACGCGACGGCGCTGCACCAGGCCCCGCAGCACCAGCCGCCGGGGGGCTACGGCTACCCCCAGCCCCCCGGAACCCCGCCGCAGCCCCCGTACGGCGCCCAGCCCCCGTACCCGGCCGCCGACCACCGGGCCGGCCACGAGGACGACGAGGACCGCCCGGCCAACCGCAGGGCCCCGCTGCTGATCGGCTTCGCCCTGCTCCTGGTGCTGGCGATCGGCGGCGGCCTGCTGTTCGCCGCCAGGGGCGGCGACAAGGACGGCCGGGCCGCACCGGCCCCGGCCGCCAGCGGCGCCGGCAATCCGCAGCCCGCCCCGACGCCCACCGGGACGGACGCCGCACCGGGCGGCGCCGCGAGCGCCGCGGCCTCGCCCACCACCGCGCCCTCGCCGACCGCGACCGGTGCCGGGCCCGGCGCCCAGGCGCAGGCCCAGGCGCTGGACGGCCTGCTCGGCGAGGGGGAGAACGCCAAGGCCCCGATCGGCAGCGCCGTCGCCAAGGTGAGCAGCTGCCCGTCGAAGGCCGACATCGAGAGCGCGGCCCAGGTCTTCGACACCGGCGCCACCCAGCGCGCCACCCTGCTGACCAAGCTCGCCCAGCTCAGCGTCACGGACGTGCCGGGCGGCCAGGAAGCGCTGAACTCACTGAAATCCGCCTGGCAGTTGTCCGCCGACATCGACAAGGCGTACGCGAGCTGGGCGCGCGCCGTCGCCGCCCAGGGCTGCTCCGGCAGGGCCCCGACCACCCAGGACAAGAAGCACGCGGACGAGCTCAACCCGCAGGCGACCCAGGCGAAGACCGACTTCATGACCAAGTGGAACCCGATCGCCAACACCTACGGCCTCACCCCGCGGACCCAGGACAGGATCTGACCCACTCGTGACCGGCACCGCCCCCCGACCGCCCCGCCGTTCCACCCTGCTGCGCGTCACCACCGTGGTGGCCGCGGCCGTTCCGCTCTGCACGGCGGGCTGGTTCGGCTGGCAGGCCCTCGACCACCCCGACCCGGCGGGCGCCACCGCCGCCTCCGCCCCGCCCACGACGGCGGCCTCCCCCGGCGGAACCGGCACGGACGGCGCGACCGGCACCGCCGACCCCGCCGCTGCGCCCCTCACGCCCCCCGTCGCGCCGCCGCCGAGCTCCGAGGCACCGGCGCCCGAGCCGCCCGCCGGGACGCCCCCGCAGGCCCCGACCCCGACGCCCGCCGCGGCGGGCGGCCTCGCGGGCCGCACCGTCGTCCTCGACCCCGGCCACAATCCCGGCAACGTCGCGCACACCGCCGAGATCAACCGTCAGGTGGACATCGGCAACGCCCGCAAGGAGTGCGACACCACCGGGACCGAGACCAACGCCGGCTACAGCGAGGCCGAGTACACCCTGGACGTCTCCCGCCGGGCCCGCGCCATCCTGACCGCCCGGGGCGCCAAGGTCGTGCTGGTACAGGACGGCGACCGCCCCTGGGGCCCGTGCATCGACGAGCGCGCCCGGGCCGGCGCCGACGCGCACGCCGACGCCGCGGTCTCGGTGCACGGGGACGGCGGCCCGGCGAGCGGCAGCGGCTTCCACGTGATCATGCCCGCCAGGGTGACGGCCGGGAAGGCGGACACCTCGGCGATCGTCGAACCCTCGCACCGGCTCGGCCTGCTGCTGCGCGACCGCTTCCACACCGCGACCGGCGAGCCGTACGCCGACTACATCGCGGAGCAGGGCCTGGACACCCGCTCCGACCTGGGCGGCCTCAACCTGTCGACCGTCCCCAAGGTGTTCATCGAGTGCGGTAACATGCGCAACTCGACGGACGCGAAGCGGATGACGGACCCTCAGTGGCGCCAGCAGGCGGCCCAGGGGATCGCCGACGCGCTCACCGCGTTCCTGACGACTCAATGAGAAGACTCGAAGACCCAGTACGGAAGTTGAGCCGCACACCCGGCCGGGCGGCACTACCGCTCGGCCCGCCTGGTTTGCAACGACTTCGCCCCGTTCCCGGTCCCGCCGTGCACCGGCAGGACGGTTGGGCCTAGGCTTCTGGTCCGTTCGGGAGTTTCGGCCGGTCAGCCCGACCGCACGAACCACCGTCCAAGACACGTCAACGAGGGGAACGTTAGTGAATCTGCGCGCTCTCACCAGGGGAGACGCCGCCGTCGCAGGCGCGGCCGTCCTGCTCTTCATCGCCTCCTTCCTGCCCTACTGGACCGTGAACTGCTCCGGCAAGTACTGCGGTCCGGACGCTTCGCAGAACGCGTGGAGCACCGAGCTGTTCCCCATCCTGCCCTCGATCTACCTGCTGGGCATCGCCGCGGCGGTGCTGATCCTGGTGCAGCGCTTCCAGGGCCAGGGGGCCGCCAACCGCCAGGTGCTCGGCCTGCGACTGGACCAGTGGGGCATCGCCTTCGCCGTCGCGGCGCTCTGGACCTCGATCTGGTCGCTCGGCGGCGGCCCGTCCGGCGGCAGCATCAGCCACGGCTTCGGCGCCTGGCTCGGCTTCATCGCGCTGATCGTGCTCGCCGGTGCGGCGGCCGCCGGTCCGCTGCTGCCGGCGCTGAAGGCCCCGCTGGTCTCCGACAGCCCGGCCGTCCCGTACCAGGGCGGCTACCCCGTCCCGGGTCAGCCCGGTCACCCGGGTGCGCCCGGCCAGTACGGCTACCCGGCGCAGGGCCACGACCCGGCGTTCGGCGCCCAGGCCGGCTACGGCTACCCGGCCGCCGGCCAGCCGCAGCCCGGCCAGCCGGCCCAGCCGCAGGACGCCGGTGTCCCGGCCCCGCAGCCGAGCCCGGTCGCGCAGCAGGCCGCCCCGGCGGCGGACTTCCAGCCGTTCTGGTTCGCCGTCCCGGCGCCGCGTCAGCTCGCGCCGAAGGACAACCCGGCCGGCGCGCCGATCGGCGAGGTCGTGCCCGGTACCTGGTACCTGGCCGTCGAGCAGCGCGGCGCCGCGCTGGTCGCGCAGCTCGCGGACGGCACCCAGGGCGTGCTGACCGACACCACGGGCCTCCAGCGCGGCTGACGTCCCCGGACGCACGAGGAAGGGGCGGGACCGGTTCTCCGGTCCCGCCCCTTCCTCGTGCCCGTGCTCAGCGGCCGGACGTGCTCAGCAGCAGTCCTGGACCACCAGTCCGGCGGGCAGCTGGTCCCCGCCGAAGACCGCGACCGTGGCCGGGTCCCCGCCGAGCGCGGCCACCGCGAGCAGCAGCGCCCCGGCCGTCCAGGTGGTGCGCTCCTCCGGCCAGATCGCGTCGTCCTCGAACACGTAGCCGGTCCAGTACGAGCCGTCCTCGTGCCGCAGGTGCCGCTGGATCCAGCGCAGGATGTCCACCGCGCGGTCGGACTGCCCGATCGCCCAGAGCGCGAGCGCCAGCTCGGCGCTCTCGCCGCCGGTCACCCACGGGCGGTCGCTGACGCAGCGCACGCCGAGGCCGGGGACGACGAAGCGCTCCCAGTCCCGCTCGATCCGGGCCAACGCCGCCTCGCCGCGCAGGCCGGTGCCGAGGACCGGGTAGTACCAGTCCATCGAGTAGCGGTCCTTGTCCAGGAACCGCTCCGGGTGGTGGGCGATGGCGTGCCGCAGCCGCCCGGCCGCGAGCTCCCAGTCGGGCTGGGGCTCCTCCAGGTAGTCGGCGATGGCCAGCCCGCAGCGCAGCGCGTGCAGGATGCTGGACGAGCCGGTGAGCAGCCCCTCCTCGGTGGCCGTGCCGTCCTCGCCGACCCGCCAGGCGATCGGGCCGCCGGGCAGCCGCAGCGCGACGATGAAGTCCAGGGCGCGCCGGACGACCGGCCAGATCCACTCCAGGAACGCGTCGTCGCCGGTGCTCAGGTGGTGGTGCCAGACCCCGACCGCCACGTAGGCGCAGAAGTTGCTCTCCTTGGCGCGGTCGGTGACCACGCCGTCGGTGTAGGCGGCATACCAGGAGCCGTCCGGGTTCTGGGTGCCGGCGAGCCAGCGGTAGGCGGCCTCGGCGGCGGCGTGCTCGCCGGCCGTGTCGAGGGCCATCGCGGCCTCGGTGTGGTCCCAGGGGTCCAGGTGGTGGCCGGCGAACCACGGTATGGCGCCGTCGGGGCGCTGCTCGGCCAGGATGCTGCGCACGGTGTCGGCGGCCTGCTCGGCGTCGAGGACCCCGTCCAGGAGCAGCACCTCGGGGACGGCGGCGGTCACGCCACGCCGCCCGGGGCGCGGTTCGGCTTGGAGGCGTAGGCCACGAAGCTCTTGCCGATGACCGGGTTGAGCGCGCGCTCGGCGGCCTTGGTGAGGGTGCTGATCACCGGGGTGCCGACGATGTCCCAGACCAGCAGCTGGTGGTAGGCCTTGACCGGCAGCGCCTTGTCGTTGTCCACGCCGACCGCGCACTTGATCCACCAGTACGGCGAGTGCAGCGCGTGCGCGTGGTGGGTGCCGTACGGCTCCAGGCCGGCGTCCTTGAGCTTGCCGAGCAGTTCGTCGCCCCGGTAGATCCGGATGTGGCCGCCCTCGACCTCGTGGTACTCGTCGGACAGCGCCCAGCAGATCTTCTCGGGCAGCCAGCGCGGCACGGTGACGGCGAGCAGGCCGCCCGGCTTGAGGACGCGGAACATCTCGTTGAGCACGCCCTTGTCGTCGGGGATGTGCTCCATCACCTCGGAGATGATGATCTTGTCGAAGTACTCGTCCTCGAAGGGCAGCGCCAGCGCGTTGCCCTCCATCGCGACCGCCGACGCGCCCTCGGGGGCCTCACCGGCCTGCTCCATCGCCGCGAACCACTTCCTGACCTCGGCGATCTCCTCGGTGTTCTGGTCGAGGGCGATCACGTTGGCGCCGCGGCGGTAGCACTCGAACGCGTGCCGGCCCCCGCCGCAGCCCAGGTCGAGCACCCGGTCGCCGGGGGCGAGCGGGAAGCGCGAGAAATCGACGGTCAGCACTGCAGGACTCCCATTCCTATTGCTACCAAGCGCCCTTGACGCTTCGTCACGCTTCGTTGGGCGGCGCGCGCCCCGGGCGGCGGATCCGCGCCGGGGGCGCGTCCGGCCCGGGCAGGCTAGGCCACGTACCGCCAGCCGGGCCCGGAGCGGGCCCGGGCGCCGGCGCCGGTGGCGATCGCCGCACGGTAGGCCTCGGCGGTCAGCTCGGCGGCCCGCTCCCAGGTGAACCGGGCCAGCACCCGCTCCCGGCCGGCCGCGCCGAGACCCGCGCGCAGCTCCGGGTCGTCCAGCAGCCGGCCGAGCGCCGCGGCCAGCGCGTCCGCCTCGCCCGGCGGCACGGCCAGGCAGGTCTCCCCGTCCGGTCCGGCGACCTCGGGGATCGCCCCGCCGGTGGTGGCCACCAGCGGGGTGCCGGTGGCCATCGCCTCGGCGGCGGGCAGCGAGAAGCCCTCGTACAGCGACGGGACGCAGGCCACCTCTGCCGAGCGGTACAGGTCGACCAGTTCCCCGTCGGTCAGGCCGCTGCGGAACTCGATGTGCTCCGCCAGTCCGAAGCGGCGCACCGCCTCGGCCACCGGCCCGTCGTCCTTCTGCGGCTTGCCGACCACCACCAGGTGGGCGTCCCGCTCGGTGCGGACCTTCGCGAGCGCCTCGACCAGGAAGACCAGGCCCTTCAGCGGGACGTCCGCGCTGGAGGTGGTGACGATCCGGCCGGGCACCCGCCCGACCGCGTCCGAGGGCGACCACAGACGGGTGTCGGCGCCGATCGGCACCACCGAGATCGCGCCGGGCGCGGCGCCCAGGTGCTCGGCGATCTCGCGCTGCGAGCTGCCGGAGACGGTGATCACGTGGTCCAGCCGGGCAGCGACCCGGCGCTGCATCCGGGTGAAGGCGTACCAGCGGCGCAGCGACAGCCGCTTGAGCCGGGTGGGGGCCGCGTCCAGCTCCAGCTGCCGGTCCACGGTGATCGGGTGGTGGATCGTGGTGACCAGCGGGAAGCCGTGCCGGGCCAGGCCGAGCAGGCCGTAGCCGAGGGTCTGGTTGTCGTGCACCACGTCGTAGCGGCCCTTGTGCCGGGCCAGGTACCGGCGGGCGCGCAGCGAGAAGGTGAGCGGCTCGGGGAAGCCGCCGGTGCGCATGGTGGCGAACTCCAGCACGTCCACCGGGTCGCGGAACTCGCCGCGGTCGGGGGTGCGGAACGGGTCGTCGGCGCGGTAGAGGTCCAGGCTGGGCAGCTCCACCAGGCGCACCGAACCGGGGCCCTCGACGTCGTCCAGCACCGGGTAGGGCTGGGCCCCGATCACGTCCACGTGGTGGCCGAGCCTGGCCAGCTCACGGGAGAGGTGCCGTACGTACACGCCCTGACCGCCGCAGAAGGGGTCCCCGCGGTACGACAGCAGGGCAATCCGCAGCGGCTGCGCGGTCATCGTGGGCCCTCATCTCTAGCTGCTATCTGTGCTGCCGGTCGCTAAAGTAGATCAGGTTTCAGTGGCTGGGGAACTCGCCGTCGACCACGTGAACAATGAGAGACCTCGAAGATACCGGCCCGTAGCTTTCCCTCAGGAGCCAGGGCTGGTGATTCCCGCCACGCCGGACCTTGCCCACCTTGCCGATCCGTGGAGCACACCGCCACTCTCGCCCGCCCGGGAGCACCCTTGCCGCCGTCGACCGAGCCCCTGACCCCGACCCCCCTCGTGCCCCGGCCCGGTGAGCTGCCGCTGACCACGCGCCAGGCCGAGCGCCGCCGGCGGATCCTGCGGGCCGCCACCGCGCTGGCCGCCCGGGGCGGGTACGAGGCGGTGCAGATGCGGGAGGTCGCGGAGAGCGCGCAGGTCGCACTGGGCACGCTCTACCGGTACTTCCCGTCCAAGGTCCACCTGCTGGTCGCGGTGATGCTGGAACAGCTCCAGGGCCTGCACGAGCACATCCGGCGCCACCCGCCGACCGACCCGGAACCGGCCCTGCGGGTCGCCGACACCCTCACCCGGGCCTTCCACGCGCTGCAGCGCGAACCGCTGCTGGCCGAGGCGATGGTCCGGGCGTTGTCCTTCGCCGACCGCTCGGTCGGCGCCGAGGTGGACCAGGTCAGCGCCGCCACCGGACAGCTCATCCTGGACGCGATCGGCCAGTCCGGCCCGGCCAGCGACAGCCAGCGCGCGGCCGTCCGGGTGATCGAGCACACCTGGCACTCGGCGCTCGTCGCCTGGCTGTCCGGGCGCGCCTCGATCGCCGAGGTCCGGGCCGACCTGCACACGGCGGCCCGGCTGCTCACCCTGCCCTGACCGCACCCCGGTCCGACACCCGCCGACTGGAACCTGTTCCTGCTACGGCGCGGTGGCCGACGCGCTCCGGCGGCTAGAGTCGACGGGCAGCACAACTCCATCCGCTCCTCCCCCGGGGGAAGCCGGTGCGAATCCGGCGCTGACCCCGCAACCGTGAGTCCGGCCCCCTGGCCCCGGACGAGTCGGAGCACCCGGGGCGGGGCGAGCGGCCAGTCCGGACGCACGCGCCCGGCACCGTCGAGGACTACGGAACGGCCCCGCCCGGGCCACCACCGCTCACCGAAAGGCACAACCGCACCATGCTGACCGCCGCCCGCCTGGGCGCCGCCGCCCTGTCCGCCGCGCTGCTCACCGGCGTCGCCGCCGGACCGGCCCTGGCCGACAGCCCCTCACCGACCCCCGCCGCCGTCCCCGACGGCCTGTACGGGAAGGGCGACCCGACCTACGACGGCGTCTGGCGGCAGTCGCTCGCGCTCACCGCGCTGACCGCCGCCAAGGTCACGCCCGCCGACTCGGCGGTCGGCTGGCTCACCGGCCAGCAGTGCGAGGACGGCGGCTGGCCCTCCTACCGGGCAACCGGCGCGGCCTGCGACCCCAAGACCGAGGACAGCAACGCCACCGCCGTCGCCATCCAGGCCCTGGTCGCCCTCGGCGGGCACCAGCCGGCCGTCGACAAGGGCGTCGCCTGGCTCAAGGCCAACCAGAACGCCGACGGCAGCTGGGCCTACAACCCGGGCAGCCCGGGCGACGCCAACTCCACCGGACTCGCAGTCAACGCGCTGTTCGCCGCCCGGACCGACCCGGCGAGCGTCGCCAAGGCGGGCACCGGCGGCGCCGGGAAGAACGCCTTCGACGGCCTCGCCCGCTTCCAGCTCGGCTGCACGGCCCCCGTCGACCAGCGCGGTGCCTTCGCCTACCAGCCGGACGCCGCCACCGGCGCCCTCGCCCCCAACGCCCTGGCCGGCGGCCAGGCCGCGCTCGCCGCCGCCGGCGGACACCTGCCGGTCGTCGGCTCGGTGCGCGCCGACGACGAGGCCAAGCCGCTCGCCTGCGCCGACGGCTCCGCGCCCGCCACCGTGCCGCACGCCGAGTCGGGCGAGGCCGTCGCCGCCTACCTCGCCGCCCAGTTGGAGGCCGGCGGCAACCACCTCACCCTCACCACGCCGGGCGCCGCCCCGACCCCCGACCACACCGCGACCGCCTGGGCCGCCCTCGCCCTCGTCCAGAGCGGCCACCCCGACCAGGCCGCCAACGCCATCGACTGGCTCGACGGCCAGGAAGCCGCCTGGACCAAGAACGGCACCGACGCCGGCGCCACCGCCACCCTGCTGCTCGTCGCCCAGGCCGGCCACCGCGCCACCGCCGACCTCACCGGCAAGCTCACCGCCCTCGGCCCGGCCCCCAAGGCCGCCGCCACCACCGCGGACGAGACCACCCCGGCGAAGAAGAAGAACGACGGCATCGGCCAGTACTGGATCATCGGCGTCGGCCTGCTCATCGGCATCGGCGGCGGCCTCCTGCTCAGCCTCCAGCGCAAGCGCAACCCGCACCTGTGACGCACCCGAACCGCCGGGCCCGCGCCGTCCGCGCGCACAGCCGCCGCACCGCACCGCACCTGCCGCCGGTCGGGGCGTCGATCGGGGCGCCGGTCGGGGCACTGCTGGTGGCGGCGCTGGTCGGGGCACTGCCGGTGGTCGCCGGTGCCGCTCCCGCGCAGGCGGCGGGATACCGGTACTGGTCGTTCTGGCGCGGCACGGACGGCGGCTGGGCCTACCAACAGCAGGGCCCGGCGATCGCCGTACCGCCGGACGGGGCCGTGGACGGCTGGCGGTTCGCGATGAGCCCGGACGGCGGGCAGGACGCCGCGAAACCGCGGACGGCCGCGAGCTTCGCCGACATCTGCGCGCAGACGCCCGCGCAGGAGGGGCACAAGCGGGTCGCCGTCGTGCTGGACTTCGGGACCGCCGAGGACGCCGGATCGGCCGGGGCGGTGCCCGAGCCGCGGACGACGTGCGCCGCCGTCGCGCCGCGGGCCACCTCGGCCGAGGTGCTGGCCGCCGTCGCACCGCCGCTGCGGTACGACACCAACGGGCTGCTGTGCGCCATCGCCGGGTACCCGACGGCGGGCTGCGGCGACCAGGTCGGCGCGGCGGGCGCGGCCGGGCCGGCCGGGCCCGGTCCGTCCGGCGACCACGGCGGCGGCCCGGACATCGGGCTGATCGCCGGCGGCGCGCTGGTCGCCGTCCTCGCCGGCGGCGCCGTCTGGCAGGCGCGCCGGCGCCGCACCCCGTGAAGCCGTGAACCCGCGAAGCCGTGAAGCCGTGAAGCCATGGACCCGTGAACCCCGCCCAGGAAGCCGCCGTGCGCAGCACCTCCACCCATAGCACCCGACCGCCCACCGGGCCCCGCCAACTGCACCCCGGGGCCTGGTGGTTGTGGGCACTCGGGCTGGGCGCGGCGGCGACCCGCACCACCAACCCGGCGATCCTGCTGCTGCTCGCCGCCGTCGCCGGGTACGTGGTCGCGGCCCGGCGCGGCGACGCGCCCTGGTCGCGGTCGTACGGGGCGTTCCTGCGGCTGGGCCTGCTGGTGCTCGGGATCCGGCTGGTGTTCGCGGTGTTCCTCGGCTCGCCGATCCCCGGCACCCACGTGCTGTTCACCCTGCCCGAAGTGCCGCTGCCCGCCTGGGCGCAGGGCGTGCGGATCGGCGGCCGGGTGACCGTCGAAGGCCTGCTCGCGGCGCTGTACGACGGGCTGCGCCTGGCGACCCTGCTGGTCTGCGTCGGCGCCGCCAATTCCCTGGCCAGCCCGGCCCGGCTGCTGCGCACCCTGCCCGGCGCGCTCTACGAGGCGGGCGTGGCCGTGGTGGTGGCGATGACCTTCGCCCCCAACCTGGTCGCGGACGTCCGCCGGCTGCGCGCCGCACGGCGGCTGCGCGGCCGCAGCGACAAGGGCGTCACGGCCGTGCTGAGCGTCGGACTGCCCGTACTGGAGGGTGCGTTGGAGCGCTCCATCGCGCTGGCCGCCGCGATGGACACCCGCGGATTCGGCCGCACCGCCGACATCCCGCGCCGGCTCGCCCGGGTGACGGCCGCACTCACCCTGGCCGGACTGCTCGGCGTCTGCCTCGCCGCGTACGGGCTGCTGACCGCCGGCGGCACCGGCTGGGCCCTCCCGGTGCTGGCGCTCGGCCTGGCCGCCGCCTTCGCCGGACTGCTCCTCGGCAGCCGGCGATCCGTCAGGACCCGCTACCGGCCCGACCCCTGGGCGCTGCCCGAGTGGCTGACCGCCGGATCCGGAGTCGCCGTGGCAGCCCTCACCACCTACCTGGCCGCACGGGACCCGGCCGCCTTCGCCCCCACCGTCGTCCCGCCGACCGTCCCCGCGCTGCCGCTGGCCGCCGTCCTGACCGTCCTGCTCGGCCTGGTACCGGCGTTCGCCGCCCCGACCCCGCCCCGGAGGGCATCGTGATCACCTTCGAGCAGGTCTCCGTCCGGTACGACGAGTCCGCCGCACCCGTCCTCGACGGCGTCGACCTCACCGTCCCCGAGGGTGAACTCTGCCTGCTGGTGGGCCCGTCGGGCTCCGGCAAGTCGACCCTGCTGGGCGCGGTCAGCGGCCTGGTGCCGCACTTCACCGGTGGCGTCCTGCACGGCCGGGTCACCGTCGGCGGCCGGGACACCCGGGAACACCGGCCGCGCGAACTCGCCGACCTGGTCGGCACGGTGGGGCAGGACCCGCTGGCGCACTTCGTCACCGACACGGTGGAGGACGAACTCGCCTACGGCATGGAGTCACTCGGCCTGCCGGGCGACGTGATGCGCCGCCGGGTGGAGGAGACCCTCGACCTGCTCGGCCTCGCCGACCTGCGTGACCGCGCGCTGGGCTCCCTCTCCGGCGGCCAGCAGCAACGCGTCGCCATCGGCTCGGTGCTCACCGTGCACCCGCGGGTGCTGGTCCTCGACGAGCCGACCTCGGCCCTGGACCCGGGCGCGGCCGAGGAGGTACTGGCCGTCCTGCAGCGACTGGTGCACGACCTCGGCACCACCGTGCTGATGGCCGAGCACCGGCTGGAACGCGTCGTCCAGTACGCCGACCAGGTCCTGCTGCTGACCCCGGGCGCGCCCCCGGTGCTGGGCGAACCGGCCGACGTGATGGCGCACTCGCCGGTGCACCCGCCCGTCGTCGGCCTCGGCCGGCTCGCCGGCTGGCGGCCGCTGCCCCTGTCGGTGCGCGACGCGCGACGCAGGGCGGCGTCCCTGCGCGCCGAGCTGGACGGCCGCGCGCCCGCCGCCGCGCCCGCCCCCACCGGGGAACCGATCGCCGTCACCGACCGCCTCGCCGTCCGGCGCGGCCCGGTCCACGCCCTGCGCGGCGTGGACCTCGCACTCCGCCCCGGCGAGATCACCGCGCTGATGGGCCGCAACGGCGCCGGCAAGTCCACCCTGCTCGGCGGCCTGGTCGGCCTGCACGCCCCCGCCTCCGGCAGCGTCCGGGTCGGTGGCCACGTCCCGCACCGCACCCGCCCCGCCGAACTGATCCGGCAGGTCGGCCTCGTCCCGCAGGACCCGCGCGACCTGCTGTACGGCGAGTCCGTCGCCGCCGAATGCGCGGCGGCCGACACCGACGCGGGCGCCGAACCCGGCACCTGCCGCGCCCTGGTCGAACGTCTGCTGCCCGGCATCGCCGACGCCGCCCACCCGCGCGACCTCTCCGAGGGCCAGCGGCTCACCCTCGCACTCGCCGTCGTGCTCACCGCCCGGCCCCCGCTGCTGCTGCTCGACGAGCCGACCCGCGGCCTGGACTACGCGGCCAAGGCCCGGCTGGTGGAGATCCTGCGCGGCCTCGCTGCCGAGGGCCACGCGGTGCTGCTGGCGACCCACGACGTCGAGCTGGCGGCCGAACTCGCCCACCGCACGGTGATCCTGGCCGAGGGCGAGATCGTCGCGGACGGACCGACGGCCGAAGTCGTGGTCTCCTCCCCCGCGTTCGCCCCGCAGGTCGCCAAGGTGCTGGCGCCGGGGCCGTGGCTCACCGTGCGCCAGGTCGGGGAGGCGATCGGCGCATGAGCCGTCCGGTCCCGCTCGGCCGACGGTCGGTCGCGGTGCTGTCGTTGACCTCGCTGGTCGGCGTCGCCGCCTTCGGCTGGCCGCTGCTCGCCTCGACCAAGTCCGCGCTGGTCGGCCACGCCACCGACGCGCCCTGGCTGTTCGCGCTGCTGCTGCCCCTCCTGCTCGCCGTCGTCGTCGCGCAGATCTCCGAAGGGCGGCAGGCGGGCGGCGGCGCCCCGGGGCTCGACGCCAAGTCCGTCGCGCTGCTGGGCGTCCTGGCGGCGGCAGGCGCGGCGCTGCGCCCCCTCGGCGCCGGAACGGCCGGGCTGGAGCCGATGTTCTTCCTCATGGTGCTGTCCGGGAGGGTGCTCGGCCCCGGTTTCGGCTTCGTCCTGGGCTCGTTGTCGATGTTCGCCTCCGCACTGCTCACCGGCGGGGTCGGGCCGTGGCTGCCGTTCCAGATGCTGGCGATGGGCTGGGTCTGCCTCGGCGCGGGACTGCTGCCGGGCTCCGCCGCGCTGCGCGGACGCCGCGAACTCCTGCTGCTGGCGGGATACGGCGCGGTGTCCGCCCTGTTGTACGGCACCATCATGAATCTGCAGGGCTGGCCGTACATCGGCGGACTGGCCGGCTCGGTCTCCTTCGTCCCCGGCGACCCGCTGCCCGCCAACCTGGTCCGCTTCGCCGCCTACTGCCTGACCACGTCACTGGGTTGGGACCTGCCCAGGGCCGCGCTGACCGTCGTCCTGTGCCTCACCCTCGGCACCCCCGTCCTGCGCGCCCTGCGCCGCACCACTCGCCGGGCCGCCTTCGACGCGCCGGTCACCTTCCGACCGCCGGCGGGGTGAACCGCCGCTCCCGCGTGCGCGTAGGGTGAACGCCCCGCGCCGCACCAGAACGGAGTTCCCCGTGTCCGCCGAGTCCGTGTCAGACGACGCCGTGTCCGCCGAGCCGGTGACCGCCACATCCGAGTCCCTCGCCCCGGTCTCCGACGGGCCCCTCGCCGACCCCGACCCCGACCCCGACGCCGACGCCGTCGAGGACGAGGACGAGGACGAGGACGCCCCGTGGACCGTCGCGGTCTGCCCCGTCACCCCCGAACTGGCCGCCCGGATCGCCGGGATGGTGGAACTCGACTGGGAGGACCCCGAACTCACCGAGAAGGCCGTGCTGGACGCCGGCTGGCGTTCGACCGGCGCCCACTACGGCGACTTCAACGAGAAGGCGTACACCCCCGCCGGGCACCTGGTGTACGGCGACGACCGCCTCGCCATGCCGTTCGCCTACGAGTACTGGATCCACCCCGACGGGGTCTGGACGGAGGACTTCTGGGCGGACCAGCCCGGCTGGCACAGCCTCGTCGACCCGCCCGCCGGGACCTTCGACGCCCAACTGGACGCCGTCGCCGACCTGTTCACCGAACTCCTCGGCCCGCCCGACCACGACGTGACGCACCGGCGCCGGCCCGGGTTCGACTACCACTGGCGGTACCGGATCTGGCGCCGGGGCGACAACGTCCTGGTCGTCGCCCCGGGCCTGGACGGCTTCTCCTACTCGCAGTTCGAGCACGCCTTCGTCCAGATCCGCCCGCTGCCGGCGGACGCACCGCTCCCGCCCGCCGCCGAACTGCCCGACTTCCTCACCTGGTGAGCACCGGCCACACCGCCGCCCGGCACCCGTGACGGGCCCGCCCGGGCCCGGTCAGCCGCCGTGCCCCGTGCGGGCGCCGTACAGGCCGCCGCGCGAGGCAAGCTCCTTGATCACGACCCCGGGGCGCCCGCTGACGTGCACCCGCCGGAGGGTGTCATCGCGCCGGGTGAACTGACCGACGGCGTCGTGGCGGCCGAGGGTGACGGCGCGGGCGATGTAGCGCGGCGTGTACGGCGTGGGGGTGCGGCCGGCGATCAGACGGGCCACGTTGTCGACGGCGTGGGCGGCCTGCGGGCCGGCCAGGGCACGGGCGAAGCGGGCGCCGGGGACCGCGGCGCAGTCGCCGACGGCGAAGATCCGTTCGTCGTCGACGCTGCGCAGCGACGCCTCCACGACCGCGCGGCCGTCCTCGTCCACGGTCAGACCGCTGCGCGTCGCCAGGTCGGGGACGCCGGACACGATCGCCCACAGCGTGAGGTCGGAGATCAGTGACACGCCCGACCGCAGGTGCACGACGCCGTCGGCGGCCGCCGTGACGCCGTCGTCCGTGATCTCGACCCGCAGCCGCTCCAGCCCGGCCCGGACCTTCCGGTACGCCCGGTCGGTGAAGCCGTCGGCGACCGCCGGCCCGACGATCCGCACCTTCAGGTCCGGCCGCGCCCCTGCCACCTCGGCCGCCGTCTCGATGCCCGTCGCGCCGCCGCCGACCACCGTCACCGTGCTGCTCGGCGTCAGCGAGGCGAGCAGTGCCCGCGCCCGCTCCGCCCCCTCCCAGGTACCGACCGGGACGGTGCCCGGCAGCGGCCGCACCGTGCTGCCCACGGCGAGGAACGCCCAGTCGAAGGAGAGGGACGCGCCGTCGTCGAGGACGACCCGGCCCTCGGCGATCCGGTCGACGGCGCCGACCCGCAGCGCCACCCCGGTGCGGAGCATCGCCGCGATCGGCGTCGCGGCGACGGCCGTCCCGGCGACCTGCTGGTGCAGCCGGACGCGTTCCACGAAGTCGGGGCGGGGGTTGACCACCGTGACCTCGGCGGCCCGCACCTTCCTCGCGACCCGGTTGGCCGCGAGCATCCCCGCGTACCCGGCGCCCACCACGACGACCTTCATCTCGGGAATCACCCTCATCTCTGCCTCCCTGCCGTCTGCTCGTCGGCATGGAGATACCGCCGGGCCCGGAGCCGTGACACCGCACCGGTGTGGCGCGGGACACACGGCGCGGCATGTCACGGATCGGCCGGGTCCGGCGTCCTGTGGGAGGCAGCGCCGAACCAGGAGGAGAGACCATGAGCAGCGAGAGCGACGACGGCCGCCGTCCCGACCCGGCCACCGAGGCGTTCGTCGCCCACCGCAACCTGCTCTTCACCGTCGCCTACGAGATGCTCGGCTCGGCGGTGGACGCCGAGGACGTCCTGCAGGAGACCTGGCTGCGCTGGGCGGGCGTCGACCTCGCCACGGTGCGCGACCACCGCGCCTACCTGGTCCGGATCACCACCCGGCAGGCACTCGGACGGCTGCGCACGCTCAGCCGGCGCAGGGAGTCGTACGTCGGGCCGTGGCTGCCCGAACCGCTGCTCACCTCGCCCGACGTGGCCGAACAGGTCGAGCTGGCCGACAGCATCTCGATGGCGATGATGATGGTCCTGGAGACCCTCGCGCCCACCGAGCGGGCCGTGTTCGTACTGCGCGAGGTGTTCGACCTCGGGTACGAGGAGATCGCCGAGGCCGTCGACAAGACCCCGGTCGCGGTCCGCCAGATCGCCCACCGGGCGCGGGTGCACGTCGCGGCGCGCCGTCCGCGCGGCACCGTCTCGCCGGAACAGGCCCGGACCGCGATCGCGGCCTTCCAGCGGGCCGTCGAGACCGGTGACCTGCAGGGCCTGCTGGACCTCCTCGCCCCCGACGTGGTCGCCCTCAGCGACGGCGGCGGCATCAAGCAGGCCATGCCGCGGCCCACCGTCGGGGCCGAGCCGGTCGCCCGCCTGCTGACCGCCGGCGTCGCCCTGTGGGGCCCGGTGGTGACGACCGAACCCGCCCAGGTCAACGGGCACCCGGCGCTGGTCCTGCGGATCGACGGGGAGATCGACCTGGTGGTGGCGATGCGGCTCGACGAGGGACTGATCACCGGCATCTACTCGGTGCGCAACCCGGAGAAGCTGACGTACATGACGCGGGAGACGACGGTGAGCCTCTGAGCCGCGTTCCCTCGATCCCGTCCGGCGTCCGACGTCCGACGTCCGACGTTTCCGAACGCACGCGCACGGCACGGCCGTACGCTGTCCCGCAACACGGACAGACGAGGTCGTTCGGAAGTCGGGGAAACCAGTGGAACTACGTCAGTTGCGCGTCTTCGAGGCCGTCGTCGCCCACCGCACCGTGCCCGGCGCGGCCGTGGCGCTCGGACTCGCCCCGTCCTCCGTTTCGGAGCAGATCCGCACGCTGGAGCGGAGCCTGGGCACCGAGCTGTTCGAACGGGCCCTGCGCGGTATGACCCTCACCCCGGCCGGGGAGCGGCTGTTGCCGTGGTCCCGGCGGCTGCTGGAGCAGGCCGAGCAGGCCCGGCGGGAGGTGGTCGCCGTCCGTGCCCGGCTGCGGCTCGGCGCACTGGGGAGCATCGCGGCCACCCACCTGCCCGCCGTGCTCGCCCGGCTCGCCGAACACCGGCCCGGCCTGGAGATATCCCTGCACACCGGCACCGCCCGGGACGGCCTGCTCGGCGGGGTCGCGGCCGGGGCCCTGGAGGCGGCGCTGATCCTGGACACCGCCGGCCCGCTCGGCGACCTCGGCTTCTACCTGCCCCCGGCCCCGCTCGACCACGTCGACCTGCAGGACGTCCCGCTCGCCCTGGTCGCCGCCCCCACCGACCCGCTCGCCGGCGCCACCTCGCTCACCCGCGAGCACCTGCGCGGCCGGCGCCTCCTCGTCGACACCCCTGCCTGTTCCTTCCGCCTCGCCGGCGAGCGCCTGTTCGGCCAGGACGTCGACCGCGTCCGCACCGGCGGTGTCGCCGTCACCCGTGCCTGCGCCGAACAGGGCCTCGGCGTCGCGCTCCTGCCGGAGTTCGCGGTCCACGACCAGCTGGCCGCCGGCACCCTGGTCCGCCTGCCGCTCGTTCCCCCGCCGCTGCGCCTGCGCCTGGTCTGGCGCGCGGGCCGCGAGACCGTGCCGGGACTGCGCGAGGTCCTGTACGCCGCCCCGGCCTGAACCCGCCCGGTCGCCGGAGGCGGTCACCGGACAGCGGCCTTGGCGCCGACACGGCAGCGACGTAGCGGGCGGTGCACGGCATCGGGAGCGCGAACCCGGCGGCCCGGGCCACCGCCGCGAACGGAGATCAGCCGGACGGGACCCGAAGCCCACTCCTGTGAGGGCGAGTTGAGCCCCCGGGAAGCCGGTTGACGGGATGGACCGGCGTACGTACGGTCCAGGGTGGACACGGTCCACATCCAGGGGGTCACCGTGAGGCATGTCGTTTTGGCCGCGCAGGGCGAGCAGATCGATCCGAGCAACCCGGGGCACTGGCTCGCCCTGGCCCTGGTCTGCGGACTCTTCACCCTCGGCCTGCTGGTCTTCAGACGCAAGGTCATGCCACGCGGCTGGATCGGCCGGTCACCCGCGTTCCAGCGGATCTTCCCGAAGGTCTGGGGCGGACTCGTCATGACGGTCACGGGCACGGCCGTCATCGGAATGCTGCTGAGCAGCCTGGGCCTGCACCCCACGGGCCGGTAGCCGCACGCCCCGCACCCACCGCGGGCGCCCGGGACGTGCGTCGAGCCCTCCCCCCACCAGGGGAAGGGCCCGACGCACGGACAGCGAACGACGAATGGGGGCTCAGGCGCCCTTGGGACCGGTCGACTGGACGACGTCGAAGGACCAGAGGGTGGAGCCGGAGGCCGCAGGACGCTTGGGGGCCTCGCCCTCACCGCCGCCCTGGTGGGCCGACTTCATCGGGCCCTCCATCCAGGCCTGGAAGGACTCCTCGTCGCGCCAGCGCGTGTAGACGAGGTAGTTGTCGGTGCCCTCGACCGGGCGGAGCAGCTCGAACCACTCGAAGCCGTCGGAGCCCTCGACCGTGCCGGCGCGGGAGGCGAAGCGCTTCTCCAGCACCTCGCGCTGCTCGGCGGGAACGGTCAGTACGTTGATCTTGACTACGCTCATGGGTCCATCCTGCCTCACCTGACAGGGCGGCCCGCGTCCCGCCGCTCAGGTGAGCAGGCGCTCTGGCGCTCAGGCGATCCACGCCGGGAGGAGGCGTTCGGCGTCGCGCGGGGCGAGGGCGCAGGCGCCCTCGGGGGTGATGGCGTCGGGGTTGTAGGCGCGGGAAGGGGAGGTGGAGGCGACGACGGCAGTGAAGCCCTCGGCGGTGGTGATGCGGCGGGCGGTGTCGGCGGGCAGGACGAGGGTGTCGCCGGTGGCGAGTTCGTGCTTCTCCCCGGCCAGTTCGACGGCGGCGGAGCCGTCGAGGAAGGTCCAGATCTGCTCGGCGTCCATGGCGTGGAGCGGGCCCTGGGTGCCGGCCCGCATGTCGACCTGCCACATCGCGAGGGTGGCGGAGCCCTGGGTGGGCGAGGCGAAGGTGGTCATCTCGGCGTTCGGGGTCTCGGACCGGCGGGCGTCGGAGCGGCGGATCACGGACATGGTGGTGGAACCCCCTAAGATGGACAATCAAGTTGTCTATATGGTCAATGAGGTTGTCTATCGTGTCAAGTGAACCGGCCCCGCCCGGCTTCGAACTGCCGCTGCGCCTGCTCCTCGCCTTCCGGACGATCATCGACGAACTGCACGAGCGCATCGCCCGGGAAGGACACCCGGACCTACGCCCGATGCACGGCTTCGTCTTCCAGGCGATCGGCCCGCACGGCACCACCGCCGTCGAACTCGGGCGCAGCCTCGGCGTCTCCAAGCAGGCCGCCGGCAAGACCGTCGAACAGCTGGAGCAGCTCGGCTACGTCGAGCGCGGCAGCGACCCGGCCGACGCCCGCCGCAAGGTGGTCCGGCTCACCGACCGGGGCGTGGACTGCCTGGTCCGCTCGGCCCGGATCTTCGACGAACTGCGCGCCGAGTGGTCCGCCACCCTCGGCGAGGACCAGCTGCGCCAGGTGGAGGACGGCCTGCGCCGACTCGCCCCCGGCGACCCGTTCCGTCTCGACACCCCGCGCTGGTTCGGCTCGCCGTGAGGGAACGACGCGAACGCACACGTGCCACCCCGCCGCAGGAGGACGGGGTGGCACGGGTGTGCGCGGCCACTGGCCGACAGTCGGCAGCTTCGCGGTGAGCTCGGCCGGAACGCCGACCACGGTGGTCGGGTCGAGCAACTTCGAGTCCGGCGGACGGGCGGTCCGGCACGGCCGGCTGCCCTCGGGGTCCCGACCGGGCCGCCGAGACGTCAGGCCTGCGGGAGTCCCCGCGTCGCGAGGGTCTGGTTCTTGTACGCCGCGACACCGGTGATCTCGGCGCCGAACCAGTCCGGCGGGGTGAAGGCCTCGGCCTCGGCGACCGAGCCGAACTCGACCTCGACGGTCAGCAAGCCCGCCAACTCCCCCTGGTAGACGTCGACCTCGACGGTGACGCCGGCCGAGTCGAAGGTGTACCGGTCCTTGAGCAGCCGGGCGCCCTCGGTGGCCGGCCAGAGCTCGGTGAACTCCTCCTCGCCGAGCTCGCGCTCCACCTCGACGCGGACGGCGGAGGCCCCCGCCTTGCCGCGCTTGACGCCGAGGACGTGGCTGCCGCCGATCCGGCGCAGCCGCACCTCGGTCCCGTCGTCATTGATCGCGATGTAGCCCTGGTCGATGTGCTGCCGCACCGCCGTCTCCGGCGGTTCGAAGGCGTCCAGCCGGAACTTGCGCTCGATTTCGAGCGGCATGCCGCACCCTCTCGACGGAGTTCCCCCGGCGGCCGACGCGGCCGGGGCCGGTACGCGACGATACGTCACCCGGTCGCGCCCCGCCGCTCCCACCGGCCCGGACGCCTCAGAACGACCGCCCCTCGCCGCCCCGGTACGGCGGCTCCGGCCCGACCGGGTCGGGCTTGTCCCGCAGGTCGGCGCAGAGCGTGGAGCTGAGCCTGGTCAGCAGTTCGGCGAGGTCGGTGTACTGCTTCTCGTCCCAGTCGCCCAGCAGGTCGGCAAGTTGGGCGCGCCGGGCGGCGACCAGTCGCAGTGCGGCCTCCTCCCCCGGTTCGGTGAGCCGCAGGAGCAGCCCCCCGTTCCGCGCGGCCAGCCCCCGGCCCTCCACCTCCCGGACGGCGTCCTCGACGACGGCGATCGGCACGATCCGCCGCTCGGCCAGTTCCGCCGGTTCGACCGAGCCGTGCTGGTGCATCTGCAGGAGCAGCCAGCTGGAGGCGGGCAGCAGGTCCAGCCCGGCGGTGGCGGTGATCCGCCGGAAGAGGTCGCGACGGGCCTCGCGGGTGATCAGCACCGAGAGCGCGCGGGCGATCTCGTCCAGGGAGCTGCGCTCCACCGGGTTGAGCCCGATGGACTCGCTCAGGTCGGGCGCGGTGACGGTGGAGCGCAGTGGCTGCTCCCGCAGGAACAGCGACAGCACGAAGGCGACCACCGCGACGGGCACCGCATACAGGAAGACGCGGGTGATCGACTCCGCGTAGGCGTGGTAGATCCCCTCCTGGACGGGGGCGGGCAGCTGCGGGATGACCCGCGGGTCGGTGGCGATGGCCTCGGGCCGGAACCCGGGCGGCAGTGGCACGCCCGCCAGGACGTCGGCGAGCCGGTCGCGCAGTCCGCTCGCGAAGACCGTGCCGAAGATGGAGACGCCGAAGGAGGCCCCGATGGACCGGAAGAAGGTCACGCCCGCGGTGGCCACGCCGAGGTCCTCGTAACCGACCGAGTTCTGCACGATCAGCACCAGCACCTGCATCACCAGGCCCAGCCCGAGGCCGAAGACCAGGAAGTAGAAGCTCATCTCGGTGGTGCTGCTGTGCTCGTCCAGCCGGGAGAGCAGTAGCAGTCCCACCGTCGTCACGGCGGTCCCGGCGATCGGGAAGATCCGGTAGTGGCCGGTGCGGGCGACGATCTGGCCGGAGCCGATGGAGGTGACCAGCATGCCCAGCACCATCGGCAGCATGTGGATGCCGGACATGGTGGGCGAGACCTGCATGACCACCTGGAGGAAGGTCGGCAGGTAGGTGAGCGCGCCGAACATCGCGAAGCCGATCACGAAGGAGATCACCACGACCAGGCTGAAGGTCCGTGAGCGGAACAGCCGCAGCGGCAGGACCGGCTCGACGGCCGTCCGCTCGACCAGGACGAAGGCGAGCAGCAGCACCATGCCGAGCACGCCGAGGCCGGTGATCTGCCAGGAGTTCCAGTCCCAGGTGGTGCCGCCGAGCGAGGTCATCAGCACCAGGCAGGTGGCCACGGCGGCGATCAGCGCGGTGCCGAGGTAGTCGATCCGGTGCTCGCGCCGCGCCTCCGTCGGGTGCAGCACCGCGGCGATCACCACCAGGGCGACGATGCCGATCGGCAGGTTGACGTAGAAGACCCAGCGCCAGCTGAGGTGGTCGACGAACAGCCCGCCGAGCAGCGGCCCGAGCACGCTGGTCACGCCGAACACGGCGCCGAACAGGCCCTGGTAGCGGCCGCGGTCGCGGGGCGGGACGAGGTCGCCGACGATCGCCTGGGAGAGCACCATCAAACCGCCGCCGCCCAGGCCCTGGAGCGCCCGGAAGGCGATCAGCTCCCCCATGTTCTGCGCGGCGCCGCACAGCACCGAGCCGATCAGGAAGATCACGATGGAAGCCTGGAAGAAGCGCTTCCGGCCGTACATGTCGCCGAGCTTGCCCCAGAGCGGGGTCGCGGCGGTGGAGGCCAGCAGGTAGGCGGTGACCACCCAGGACAGGTGGTCGAGGCCGCCGAGGTCACTGACGATGGTGGGCAGCGCGGTGGAGACGATGGTCTGGTCGAGGGCCGCGAGCAGCATCGCCAGCAGCAGGGCCCCAATCGGCACCCAGAGGTTGTGGACGGCGACCGTCGGCGGGCCGGGCTCGCTCGCCGGGCTCCGGTCGGACGCGGCGAGCGGATCCGTCATGGCGTCTCCGTGGGCATGGCGTCTCCGAAGGGTCGCGGGCCCCGGTTGCCGGGCCCCGTGCGGATGATCACTCCCAGCTCACCATGCTGGCAGATTCGTCCAGTTTTGTTCCTCCGGGTTGAGCCGAACGTAAGCATCGGGGACATCGGCGGCGTCCGGGGCGTTCTCGGGGGAGCCAACCGGCACCAACCGGCACAACACCCCCGCCGGAGGCAGGACGCCCCTGTCCCGCCCCCGGGACGTCCTGCATAATCAGGCGCGATCGTCCGCCCCGGGCCCCGCCCGGGAGCCGTCGAGACCGCCCGCGAGACCGACCGAAACCGAGGAGGACCGGCCGATGCCGGACCAGCACTGCCCGACGTGCGGCACCGCACGCTCAACCGGGTGCGGCTGCGTCCCGGACCCGAGCCTCACCGAGACGGCCGTCCTCCCCCACATCGAGGGCCCGCCGCTGGTGCGCCCGTACGTCCCGCAGACCGCCGGCCAGGTAGCCGAGGAGCCGTCGGCGCAAGCGCCGACGGTGGACCCGTTCGCGACCACCGTGCTGCCGCCGGTCGCCCCCGGCGCGCCGTTCGCCCCCGGGCCGCCCTTCGCCGCCGGCGCGCCGGTCACCCCGCCGCTCGGGCCGGACGCGGATGCCTACGCGACCACGGTGCTGCCGCCCGTCCTCCCGGGGCAGCCGCCGCTGGGGCCGGACGCCGACGCCTACGCCACCACGGTGCTGCCGCCGGTGCCGCCCTCCGGGCCCGGCGCGTACGCGGCCGCGCCGCCGCGCTCGCCGGCCGGGCCCGGTGGCGGGGGCGAGATCGGCCTCTTCCCCTTCGACAACGTCCCGGCCGGGCCCGAGCCGGGGACCGGCGGCCGGGCCGCCCGCCGGGCGGCCGAGCAGGGCACCGGGAGCCCGCTGACCGAGCGCAAGGGTCTGCTGGTCGGGGTCGGCGCCGCCCTGGTGGCGCTCACCATCGGCGTCGCGTACGCCGTGACGCCCTCCTCCGAGCCGGACGCCAAGCAGGCGCAGCCCCTGCCGACCACCACCCTGGCGCCCGCGCCGGTGGACCCGACCCCGGCGGCGGTGCCCACGACGACCGCGTCGGCCTCGACCAGCGAGGCGCCGAGCCCGTCGGCGACGGCGACCCGCAAGCCGACGCCGTCGAAGACCGCCACCCCGACGCCGACCCCCACGCCGACGCCCACGCCCACCCCGACGCCCACGCCGACCCCCACCCCGACGCCGACGCCCACGCCGACGCCCACGCCCACGCCCACCCCGCGGCTGCTGAAGCTGGGGATGACCGGGCCCGACGTCAAGGACATGCAGCAGCGCCTGTACACGGCCGAATGCGGATTCGTCGACAAGTCGATCGTCACCGGCACCTTCGACTACTGGACCCAGTCGGTGCTCGGCGACTACCAGCGCCAGAACCACATCAAGGGCGAGAACAACGTCTACGGTCCCAAGACCCAGTCCGTCCTCACCGCCGATCCCGGCTGCTGACCCCGGGCACGCGGAAGGGCGGCGCCCGCCGGTCAGCGGACGCCGCCCGTCGGCCGGCCGGGGTGGCCGGGGCCACCGGGGCCACCGTCAGCCGGTGATCGCCCCGAAGAGGCTGACGCCCGCCAGCACCACCATGATCGACGCCGCCACCCGGATGATCAGCTTCATCGGCACGTACTTGAGCAGCTTCTGCCCGCCCACGATGGCGATCCCGCCGACCGCGCAGAGCGCCAGCCAGGAACCGAGGCCCACGGCCAGCGGATCGGCGTACTTGGCGGCCAGGTTGGCGGTCATGATCTGGGTCAGGTCGCCGAACTCGGCGATCGCGACGACCACGAAGCCGGCCCCGGCCACCTTCCAGAAGCTGTTCGAGGACGGCTCCTTGGCCGCGTGCTCGTCCTCGTCCCCGCCGCCGTGGAACAGCAGCATCGCCGCACCGACCAGGAAGAGCAGGCCGGTGACGCCCTCCACCCAGCGGTGCGGCAGCAGCGACAGCAGGTGCCCGGCGACGAGCGCGATGCCCACCTGGAGGGCGAAGGCGGCGGCGATGCCGGCGAAGACGTAGCTCGCGCGGTACTTGGTACCGAGCACCAGACTGGCCAGCGCGGTCTTGTCCGGCAGTTCGGCCAGGAAGATGATGCCGAAGGTCAACACGGCGACGGTGAAACTCATCAAGGGGTTCCTCGGTCCGGCTGCCCGGCCTCCGCAGCTCCGCCAGGGGACGCTTCGGCCCGACAGCACTGGTCATGGTCACAGCACTGCGGCCGAAGGTCTCGCCGGCAACGCTCTGCGAGCGGTGCCCCGGGCGCCGGGCCCCTGGGGGCCAGTATGTCGACGGTCCGGTGGAGGGCTACTCCCCTTCAACGCCCCCAGCCTACCCGACGCCGCCCGGCGCCCCGACGCCGTCGGCGCCCGGGCCCGCGACCCCGGCCGTCATCGGGCGTCGCCCGGCGCCCCCGCCACCACCCGGCCCCGGCCGACCAGTTCCAGGACCACCACGATCGCCACCGACTCCACCGCCAGCAACCCGACCAGCACGAAAAGCTGCACCGCGCCCGCCTGGACGGGCGACGCCCCGCCGAGCAGCATCCCGACGAAGGCCCCCGGCAGAGTGACCAGCCCGACCGTACGGGTCTGGTCCAGGGCCGGGACGAGCGAGGTCGCAGCGGCCGTCCGGCAGATCTCCAGCCGTGCCTCGCGCTCCTCGAAGCCCAGCGCCAGCGCCGCCTCCACCTCGCCGCGCCGCTGCCGCAGCTCGTCCAGGGCGCGTCGCCCGGCCAGCGAGGTCGCGCTGAGCGCGCCACCGATCAGGATGCCCGCGACCGGGATGACGGACAGGCCCTTCAACGGCAGCAGCCCGACGGCCAGCAGCAGGGTGAGCACCGGCAGCACCCCGGCCCCGATCGGCGCGGCCGCCCAGACCCAGCCGGGCCCCGGGGTCATCCGCCGCCCGGCGGTGCGCACCGCGACCGAGAACATCACCAGCACGAACAGCGCGGACCACCAGAGCGAGCCGACCACCCAGGTGATCACGGCGGCGACCGCCGCCAGCTGCACCACCGCCCGCAGCCCGGCCCGCAGCACCGCGTGCCCGTGGCCGAGCAGGCCCTTGCCGGCCACCGCGACGGCGGCCGCCAACAGCACGGCGGTGACCACCCCAAGCACCGGGGTGACCGGCAGCAGCTGGCCACCGCCGGACGCCGCAAGGACCATCAGATCCAACTGGTGAACCACATCCGGTCCTGCCAGGACGACATCGGGATCACCTCCGCCGTGTACAGCGGGTAGAAGAAGGCGAAGCAGCCGACGATCGCCAGCACGACCGCCCCGGCGCCGATCGCGCCGATCCGGCGGCGCTCGCGGCTGCAGCCGGGCGGGCCGAGCATCGCCCCGAGCATCTGGGCGACGGCCAGGCACAGGAACGGCACCAGCACGACCATGTAGAAGGAGAAGATCGTCCGCTCCTGGTACCGGAACCAGGGCAGGTAGATCCCGGCCACCGCGCACAGCACCGCGCCCGAGCGCCAGTCCCGCCGGAAGAACCAGCGCCACAGCAGGTAGACCAGCGCGAAGCAGGCCGCCCACCACAGGAACGGCGTGCCCAGGCCGAGGATCTGCGCCGCGCAGCCCCCGGAGGAGGTGCAGCCGCGGCTGCCGACGGGCACCTGCTCCCAGTACATCGAGACCGGGCGGCCGTCGACCAGCCAGGCGAAGGGGTTGGACTGGTAGGTGTGCGGGGTGCTCAGGCCGGTGTTGAAGTCGTACATCTGCGAGTGGTAGTGCCACAGACTGCGCAGCGGCGCGGGCACCCAGCTCATCGGCACCTGCGGCAGCGGGACGCCCAGGAAGCTGTCCGGGGACAGCCCGGCGCGGCCGTCCGCCCAGTGCCGGTCGTACCCGCCGCCGTTCCCGCCGCCGAGCAGCCAGCCGCCCCAGGCACCGACGTACACCACCAGGGCGGAGCCGACCATGGCCAGGAGGGCCGGTCCGGCATCCAGCCGCAGCATGGACCGCCAGGGGCGGCGGGCTCCGGCGCCCCGGCGGCCGGCCTGGTCCCACAGCACGGTCAGGACACCGAAGGCGGCCAGGATCGGCGCGCCGTTCCACTTGACCGCGCAGGCGGCACCGATCAGCACCCCGGCAGCGATCCGCCAGGGACGCCACCCGAGCCCCACCCGGTCGGCGTCACCGCCGGCCCCGGCCGCGGCCGCCAGCCGGGCGCGGGCGTGGTCGCGGTCGATCAGCAGGGCGCCGAAGGAGCCGAGCACGAAGAACATCTGGATGCCGTCGAGCAGTCCGACCCGGCTCATCACCAGTTGCAGGCCGTCCACCGACATCAGCAGTGCGGCGGTGCAGCCGATCAGGGTGGAGCCGAAGAGCCGGCGGCCGATCCGGGCCAGCATCAGCACGGTGACGGTGCCGAGCAGGGCGGTCATGAACCGCCAGCCGAAGGGGTGCAGGCCGAACAGCTGCTCGCCGATCGCCATCACCCATTTGCCGAGCGGCGGGTGCGCGATGAACTCGGGCGCGGAGGTCAGCGGGACGGACTGCGGGACGGCCAGGATGTCGGCGTTGGCGTGGTCCGGCCAGGTGCCCTCGTAGCCCTGCCGGAGCAGCGACCAGGCGTCCTTGGGGTAGTACGTCTCGTCGAAGACGAAGGCGTTGGGGTAGCCGAGGTTCCAGAACCGCAGCAGGCCCGCGAAGAGCGCGACGCCGATCGGCCCGAGCCAGCCGGAGCGGTCGGCCGCCCAGCGGACCGGGCCGCCGCGCGAAGCCGGTGCGGGGTCGACGGGGGCCGGGGCCACCGGGGGGTGCGTGAGCGCCGCTTGCGTCATTGCCTCGCCGATTCGCCTGTCTGCTCTGCCCGGGCCCCGGCGCTGCGGCCGATCCGGGCGGTCAACAGCCACTGACACTATGTGGCGGTGGTCGCTAAGCCAAGCGCGACGGGCGCCGACCAGGTGACCTGGTCGGCGCCCGTTCCGAACGCTCGTGCGTACCCTTCGGCTACGCGGCGGTCTGCAGCTCCCGGACCGGGAGGGCGTGGACCACGGCCGGGGCGGCGTTGTCCTGCTCCGGCGTGAGGTGCGGGCGCAGCCGCAGCGCCAGGACGACGACGAGCAGCGTCGAGCCCGCCATCGCCGCCAGGTAGAGCGGCCAGGTGCCGGAACCGACCAGCAGCACGCCGACGGCCGGGCCGACCGCGATCGCGATCTGCTTCACCAGGGCGTACCCGGCGTTGTAGGTGCCGAGCAGTCGGGCTGGGGCGAGGTCGGCGACCATCGGGCCCATGGTGGGCGCGAGCAGCGACTCGCCGACGCCGAAGAGCGCGTAGATCGAGACGATGGCGACCGTGGCGGCCATGGTCTCGGTCCGGATCAGGCCGGCCACCAGGGCCATCGCCCAGGCGCCGAGCCAGACCAGACCGGCCGCGGCCATCGCGGTGGTGCGGCGGCGGCGCGCGGTGATCCGCACCATGAACATCTGCAGCACCACGATGGTCAGCGCGTTGGCGCCGATCGCGAAGCCCAGGGTGGAGGGCGGGGTGCCGACGGTGTCGGTGGCGAAGGCCGCGACACCGGACTCGAACTGGCCGTAGCAGGTGAAGAAGATCAGCCCGGCGAGCACGCAGAGCCGCAGCATCGCCTTGTCGGCGACCAGCGCGCGCAGGCCGGTCGGGCCCTCGCTCTTCGGGTGGACGGCGCTCAGCCGGATCCGCGGCATCCGGGCGGTGCCGGTGACCAGGGCCAGGCCGAGGAAGGTCGCCGCCTCGATGGTGAACAGCCGGGTCAGGCTGGCCGGGTCGGCGACGTCGACGATCTGCCCGCCGACCAGCGCGCCGATGCCCATGCCCAGGTTGACCAGGGTGAACTGCAGCGCGAAGGCGTGCGAACGGGTCGCCGCCGTCGAGCAGCGGACGATCATCGTGGCGAGCGCCGGCTGGCAGGTGGTGACACCCGCGCCGAACAGGAAGGAGGAGACCAGCAGGGCCGGCGTGCCGGTGGCGTGGCCGAAGGCGAACGCACCGGCGGCGGCGAGCGCCGTCCCGGCCAGCAGCACCGGCCGGGGACCGTACTTGTCGATGCCGCGCCCGGTGAACGGCAGGACCGCGAGGGCCGCCAGCGCGAAGACGGTGAACACCATCCCGGCCGCCAGCGAGCCCAGCCCGCGCACCTGGTCCACGTACACGAACATGTACGGCATCGTGAATCCGCTGCCGAACGCGCTGAGCGCGTTGCCGATCTGGACGCGGCGCAGCGGGCTGCCCGCCCCACGTCGCTGCTGCCTCTGCTGCTTCACCGTGCCGGTCACCGTGCACATCCCTTCCAAGGTTCGACTGGATACTCTTAAGTCCAGAAGATTTCAGAGCTAAAGTTTGACGAGATAAAGTCTTAGCACCGGAAGACTGCCGAGTCAAAGGCTTAAGGAGTGCACCCTCGTGCGACACTGGTCCGCATGACTACGGACAAGCCGGCGCCGGCTGCCGACAAGCCCGCCCCGGCCACCCCTCTGGAGTTCGGCATCGCCGAGCAAGTGGCCCTCTACCAGCGGGAGTTCCCCACCGTCGACCCCCAGGTGGAGACCATCGTCCAGACCCTCAACCGGGTCTCCCGCCGGATGGGCGTCGCGTACGACCGCCAGCTGACTGTGCTCGGAATCACCTCCGCCGAGTGGGAGGTGCTCAAGGCCCTGGTGGTCTCCGGCAGCCCCTACCGGCTCGGGCCGGGCGAGCTCGCCAAGCGGCTCGGACTCACCCCGGCGGCGATGACGCACCGGATCGACCGGATGGTGGGCGACGGCCTGGTCACCCGGGAGCGGGACGAGTCCAACCGGGTGCGGGTGATCATCGAGCTGACCGAGACCGGCCGCGACAAGTGGCTGGAGTCGATGCGGATGGCGGCGGTGTTCGAGGAGGAGCTGCTCCAGGACGTCGTGGGTGAGGAGCGCACCGCGCTCTCCGCCCTGCTGGCCCGGATGCTGCGGCGGATCGAGGAGAGCCGGCCGGACGCGCCCGGACGCACCGCCGACCTGGCCTGAACGCCGGGGGGAAGGCCGGACCGACGGATTTCCGTTGGCTTCCGGCCTTTCGTATGCCAATCTGCGTGGCGCCCGGGAAACACTGAGGCACCGTCACACGATTGGCTCACACCATGCCGCTCAAGCGCACGTCCGCCCTGCTCGCCGCCGTCGTCGTGGCCGGGCTCGGGCTCACCGCCTGCAACGACGACGGCTCGTCCGCCGCCGCCCCGAGCGCCGCCGCGAGCACGACCGCGGCGGCCTCCCCGACGGCCCCGGCCGGCTCCGCCCCGGCGGCCTCCCCGACCGCCTCGCAGCCGGCTTCCGTCCCGGCCGCCCCGGTCACGACCCCGGCCGCCGCCCCGCCGGCGGGCGCGACCCCGCCCGCCGGAGTGGTCCAGAACGGCAGGACCCGGCCGGCCGACCTGCCCGCCGACATACCGCTCCCCCCGGGGAAGATCACCCTGGTCAACGGCGCTGCGGGCGCCTACATCATCACCTGCGAGGCCGCCGCCGGTGACTACGACAAGTACCAGGCGGCGCTCAAGGCCGCGGGCTTCGAGGTCACCTCCACGGGGGGCGGCTCGGGCCTCGCCGAGCGCGGCGCGGACAACCTGGTGATCACCAGCTCGTCGACCTCGATCTCGGTCGCCTACGCCAAGGTCTGAGCGGCCGGGCGGGACACGCCCCGCCGCCCCGCGGGAACGACGGAGGTCCGGCCCGCCAGGGGTGCTCCCCCGGCGGGCCGGACCTCCCGGTGCGCCGCGCGGGCCCGTCGGGCCCCCGGTGGTGCGGGTCGTCAGCAGGGGCCGTTGTCGGTCCAGACGCCCCACTGGCCGCTCAGGCTCGGGTCGTCGCCCTTGGTCCACCACTTGTTGGTGTAGTAGTGGCCCTTCCAGGAGACCTTGGTGCCGCCGGCCGCGTAGGTGGTGTTGGCGTCCCAGCTCGGGGCGGCCGAGCAGGTGGCCGGCGTGGACGGGGTGCCGGTCGGGGTGCCCGTGGGGGTGCCGGTCGGGGTGCCCGTCGGCGTACCGGTGGGGGTGCCGGTCGGCGTCTGGGTCGGGGTGGGGGTGCCGGTCGGCGGGGCCGGGCAGCCGGCGGCGGAACCGTTGGTGGCGGTCACCATCTTGTCGAACAGGGCGGTCTTGGTGCCCAGGTCGTACATCGAGAAGGCGAAGGAGCCGCCGAGCCCGTTGCAGTGCGCGTAGTCGAGCTTGGCCTGGATCGACCTGGCGTCCTCACCGCTCCAGAAGGTGTTGCCGTCGTAGAAGTACGTGGCCTTGGCGTCGTCGTCCCAGAAGGTCTTGGACGGGTTGTCGACGAAGCCCGCGAGCTCCTTGTACATCTGGATGCCGGGGACGTTGCCGGACATCGCCGCACCGGCCGCCGGGGCGGCGGCGGGCTGGAAGAGGCCGTTCCTGCCGTTGTTCTGGACGCCGGTCCAGCCGCGGTAGTAGAACGGCACACCCATGTTGATCTTGTTGGCCGGGAAGCCGCCGGGGATGCCGTACTGCGCGTCGCCGGCCGTCCACGCCTTGATGGCGTTGTCGATCGAGTACTTGCCGTTGCCCGGCTTGGCCGGGGTCGACGGGTCGTTCGGGCCGGAGTACAGCGGCGCCTGGTGGTTGGTCGGCCCCTGCGGGTCCCAACCGCCGTGCATGTCGTAGGTCATGACGTCGAGGAAGGTCAGGTACTGACCGATCCTGTCGGTCTCGACGTTCATGATCTTGTCCTGGCCCGCGCCGACCGCCGCCGACAGGGCGTAGGTCTTGCCGTCGGCCTTGCCCTGCGCGTCCAGCTGGGTGCGGAACTCCTTCAGCAGCGCCGTGAAGTTCTGCTTGTCGGCCGGGCTGGAGAGGTTGCCGGCGTGGCCGCCGCCGCCCGGGTACTCCCAGTCGATGTCGACGCCGTCGAAGACCCCGGCCGCCGAGCCCGGGCCGCCGTAGCCGGCGTCGCTCGGGAGGTTGCCCTTGATGAACATGTCGAGGCAGGACGACACCAGGTGCTTGCGCGAGGCGTCCGTGGCGGCGGCCGCCGAGAAGTACTTGGAGTAGGTCCAACCGCCCAGCGAGATCAGGACCTTGAGGTTCGGGTTCTTCGCCTTCAGCTTCTTCAGCTGGTTGAAGTTGCCCGCGATCGGCTGGTTCCAGACGTCGCCGACGCCGTCGACCGAGATGTCCGCGCCGAAGCTCTTCTGGTAGTCGGCGAAGGCGTCGCCCGCACCGTCACCCGCGTTGGGGTTGTTGTCGTTGGTGTCGGCGGCCTTGGTGGCCTCGAAACACCCGAGGTCGCTCGGGTGGATGTTGGCGAAGTCGTAGATCAGGTAGTCCAGCTTCCCGGCCGCGCCGGTGTCCTGGATCGTCTTGGGGTAGTACCCGTTCGCGTAGATCGACCACTGGTCGTAGTACGCGACCTTGATGCCGCCGCTGGTGGCGGGCGCGCCGGTGCTGTTGGTGGTCGCGGCGTTGGCCGCGGCGCCGCCGGACAGCGCGAGGCCCGCGCCGAGCAGCAGGGAGGCGGTGGTGCCGGCCGCGACGGCGGCCAGGCTCTTCGGACGGCGTCGGCGGCCGTCCTGCGGAGCCGGGGCCCCGGCCCTTTCGATGCGTGAGCGCAGCATGGGTGCGTGACTCCTGGTTGTGGGGGTGTTCCCGCCGGACCCGGGGGCGCGCGTCCGGGGTGGGGCCGGACGACCGGGACATGACAGGAAAGGGTGGGGAATCGAGCGGTTCAGGCCATGACGGACACCGGGATGTGCCGAACCGGCGCCGACGGCACGAGGCCGTCGACGCCGGTTCAGGGGCTCCCTGCACCTGGGCAATAAAAATGGACTAGACCAACTCGCCCGTCAAGGGGTCCTGTTGGGCCTTGAGACCCGCTTAAGGTTCCACCCCCGCACCGAGCTGCGCCGTCAGTACCGGATCGCGTTGGCGACCTCGGCCTTGACCGTGCCGGAGAGCTCCCGGTTGCTGCGCGCGGCGGCCTGCACGCTCTGTCCCGCCGCCAGGTCCTGGACGGTCACCGCCGTGGCGTCGACCACCTTGCCGGACTCGTCGGTGAAGTTCACCTGGATCACGTACCGGTAGGTCTGCTGGCCGTGGTTGGTGACGGTCAGCTGCACCTGCTCCTTGTTGTCGGTGCCGGTGGTCACCGCGCCGACGGTCACGTCGCCCTTGGCGTCCAGTCCGCCCTTGATCCCCGCGACGGCCGAGGACGCCGACGACACCGCCTCCGAGGCCCGTGCCTCCACCGAGGCCAGTGCCGAACCCGCGCCGCCGGCCACCGAGGCCAGCGCCGAACCCGCCCCACCGGCCGCCGAGGCCAGCGCCGAGGCGGCGGAGGCAGCCGCGCTCGCGCCCTTCGCCACCGCGGACGCCGCCTGGGAGGCCACGCTGCTCGCGCTCTGGCCGGAGGAGCAGCCCGCCAGCGCACCGATCCCGACCAGCGCCGCGCTCAACACCCCGGCCACCGCGTGGCGTCGGCGGCGCAGCGGTGACGCGTCCAGGTCCTGCGTGGTGACTCTCGGACCGGGGGGAGTCCCCCGGGTGAGCGGCTGGCGGTCCATGCGGTCCCTCGTTTCCGGTCGGCCGGTTCCGGTCGGCGCCGGGCTGTCCGGCACGCCCCCCGCCCACCCTCCGAGCGCCCGGGGGCAGCCGCCAGCAGGGCTGCTGCCTCCGGGTGACCGCGTCCGCCCGACCGCTCCCGGCGCCCGGACCGGGTCAGGACAGCCCGGAACCGTCCTGCTCGTCCGCCTCCACGGCGGCCCGCTCTTCGCGAAGCCGCACCACGTGCCGGCGCCGCGCGACCACCGCGTACGCCCCGGCCGCGCTCGCCACGAAGGACAGCGCACTGATCCAGGAGCGGTCGAAGGCGTGGCCGGTCAGGTGGTCCAGCGAGTACCGTCCGGCACCGGCCAGACCGATCGCCAGGCCGGTGGCCCCGAGGAAGGCCGGGTACTCGTAGCCGCCGCCCATCGCGAAGAAGCCGGCCGGGGCGTGCACCGCCACAGCCGTCGCCATCGTCCCGGCCACCACCGCGCCGGCCGCCGGCGTGGCCAGCCCCACCACCAGCAGCGCGCCGCCGCCCGCCTCGCCGAGGCCGGCCGCCATCGCGCTCTCCCGGGCCGGGTGGAAGCCCATGTGGTCCATGGCCTGGGTGGTGCCCTCCAGGCCGCCGCCACCGAACCAGCCGAACAGCTTCTGGGTGCCGTGCGCGATCAGCACCCCGCCGACCGCGCTGCGCAGGGCCAGCAGGCCCAGGTCCTTACGGTTCAGGCACATGTCGCTTCCTCGTTTCCGCGGCGGAGCGGTCCCTGCCGGTGGTCGTGCCGGTGGGGCCGCCCGGGTGGCAGTCCTGCCTCCATAGCAACCGAGACCGTCCACGCGTTCGAGTCCGGTGCCGCCATCCGGGCGAATTCACCGTCGACCGGGAATGAAACGCCGATGGAAGCGGAGCCCGGACCGGGGAGGCCCACGCCACTCCCGACCGCGGGGCGTGGCGGCCCGGCCGCCCGGGGCGCCGCGGTCATGCTGGGCGCATGTTCGTCTTTAACCTGAGCAGCGCGTTCATCACCTTCTTCGCCGTGGTCGGACCGCCGAAGACCCTGCTGTCCTTCGCCCGGCTGGCCACCACCCGCAGCACCCGGGACCTGCGGCGGCTGGCGGCGTGGAGCACGGTCATCTCGGCGGTGATCGGCCTGGTGCTCGGGTTCACGGCGGACGAGGTCAGCACCCTCTTCCACATCAGCGACCAGTCGCTGCAGCTCGCGGGCGGACTGATCTTCTTCGTCTACGCCGTCGCGCTGGTCTTCGGCGTCCACCTCGGCGGCGACAGCGAGCGCGACGACCACTTGTCGAACCCGCTGGTGGACGGCATCCGAGAGCTGCTGCTTCCGTACATCGCCAGCCCGCTCGCGGTGACCGCCGTCCTGGTCGCCTCCCTCAACCAGGACAACTGGGCCTGGAAGTCCGCGGTCGCCGGGGCGTACGTGGCCGTCACAGTGATCAACTACCTCTGCGTGGCCCTGCTGGCGCCGCTGCTGCAGCGCTCCCACCGGACCTCCCTGGAGGTGCTGTCCCGGCTGCTCGGGCTGCTGCTGGCGGCGGTCGGCGTGGAACTGTTCCTGGAGGGCCTGTCCGGGCTCGGGGTGCACCTGCCCGAGGCGCACTGAGCCCGGCCCCGCCACCGGACGCGTCGAGGCCGGACCGCGTCCGAACCGCGCCCGGCCCGCGTCAGGCCCGCGTCAGGCCCGCGTCAGCGTCGCCAGTACCTCGGCGATCCGCCGGCGCACCAGCGGATCGGCGACCAGCCCGTCCGGGCCGACCGCCCCGCGCTCCAGCGGGATCCGGACGCAGGCCTCGTCCACCACGGCCGCGCCGGTGTAGCCGAGGACGGTGCGCAGGGTGGCCTCGGCGCCCCCGCCGCGGCCCGGCCCGGCGGCGTTGATCCAGGCGGTGGGCTTGTCCGAGACCTCCACCCCGCCGACCGTCCAGTCCAGCAGGTTCTTGAACGAGCCCGGCAGCGTCCCGGCGTACTCGGGCGTGCAGACCAGCAGCGCGTCGGCCGCCTCGATCGCCGCCCGCAGCGCGGCCACCGGCTCCGGCAGCGGGTCGGTGTCGTGGTCCGGGTTGAAGTGCGGGAGGCCGGCCAGCCCGGTGTAGTACGTGGTCCGCAGGCCCGGGGTGGCGGCGGCCACCGCGGCGGCGGTGCGCAGCACGGTCTCGTTGGTGGAGCCGGCCCGCAGGCTCCCCGGCAGCAGCAGGATGTGGCGCTCGTTCGACATGCGCCGGAACCTACTCCTTGACGTCCGCGTCAAGGCCAGCGGCCGGCGGCCGTCGCCCGGGGTCGTCGCCGGCGCCCCGGTCCGCGTGCCCGGTCAGCGTGCCCGGTCAGCGCGGCGCCAGCGGCCGCCACGGCACCGGGCTGGAGAGGATCATCGAGCTGGACGGTTGGCCGTAGGCGCCGAGCCGGTCGCACAGCGCCTCGAACTCGGCCATCGTCGGCACCGCGACCAGCAGCACGCAGCAGGCCCCGCCGGTGACCCGGTGCAGCTGCAGCACCTCCGGCCAGGTCGCCACGTCGGGGTCGCGGAGCAGGCAGCGCGGGCCGTAGCACTGGATCTGCACCAGCGCCGTGATCGGCAGTCCGGCCCGGGTCGGGTCCACGTGCGCGTGGTAGCCGCTGATGACGCCCTCGGCCTCCAGCCTGCGGACCCGTTCGGCGACCGCGGGTGCGGACAGGCTCACCCGGCGGGAGAGTTCGTTGTACGAGAGCCGGGCGTCGGCCTGCAGCTCGGCCAGCAGGCGGCGGTCGACGGCGTCCATGGCGGCTCCCCGGGCGGTCGGGATCAAGTGATTTTCATTCGTAAAGCGAATGGGCCGAACGCCTCGCGATCAACAGCTCCGATGGCGGTTGCGGTATCCGTCGACCATTCAAGCGGGGGCCACCGTCGCCGCACAATGGGCACCCGGTGGAACCGGGCAGTCCGTCTGGTTCACCGGACCGGGCGATACGGCCCGGACGGATCAGGAGGGATCGGGATGGGGCACGACACGGTGGAGACACCCAACCTGTCGTTCGGTCGGGGCGGGGCGCCGGTTCGGAGCACCCCGTACGCCCGGTACGCGCGGCTGGACGAGCTGCACAGCCTGCAGCACCCGCTCGGCAAGGAGCCCGCCGAGCTGTCGTTCATCGTCACCACCCAGGTGATGGAGCTGCTCTTCGACCTGGTGCGGCACGAGTGGGACATCGCCCGGCGGGCACTGCGCGAGGACGACCTGCCCGCCGCGCTCGCCGCGCTGCGCCGGGGCACGCACGCCCAGGACGTGCTGGTGGAGTCCTGGGGCCTGCTGGCCACCATGACGCCGCAGGAGTTCAACTCCTTCCGCTCGCTGTTCGGCGAGGCCTCCGGCTTCCAGTCCGCGGCCTTCCTGCACCTGGAGTTCCTGCTCGGCAACAAGAACGCCGCGCTGCTGAAGATGTACGACGGCATGCCGGGCACCCAGGACGGGCTGGTGGAGGCGCTGCGCTCCCCGAGCCTCTACGACGAGGCGTTGGCGCTGCTGGCCAGGCACGGCCTGGAACTGGACGTGCAGCCCTCCGAGCAGCGCTACCGCCCGTCCGAGGAGGTCGCCTCCGCCTGGCGCCGGGTGTACTCCGAGCCGGAGTTCGCCGCGCTGCAGCCGCTCGGCGAGGCCCTGCTGGACGTCGCCGAGCGGGTCACCCGCTGGCGCCAGCGGCACCTCTCGGCGGTCAGGCGGACCATGGGCGGCAAGCCCGGCTCGGGCGGCTCCAGCGGGCTGACCTGGCTGCGCAAGTCGGCCGAGCAGGACGTGTTCCCCGAGCTGTGGACGATCCGGGACGAGCTGTGAGCAGAGGCGACGAAGGAGAGATGGGCATGACCACGCGCGAGGAGTGCGCGGCGCTGGACGCCGTCGACCCGCTGGCGGCGTTCCGCAAGGAGTTCGCCCTGCCGGACGGGGTGATCTACCTGGACGGCAACTCGCTGGGCGCGCTGCCGGTGCGCACGCCCGAGCGGGTGCGCCGGGTGGTCGAGGAGGAGTGGGGCCGGGAGCTGATCCGCAGCTGGAACGACGCCGGCTGGTTCGAGCAGCCGTACCGGCTGGGGCGACGGATCGCGCCGCTGATCGGGGCCGATCCGGCGGAGGTGGTCGTCTGCGACACCACCTCGGTGAACCTGTTCAAGGTGCTCTCGGCCGCGTTGCGGCTGCGCCCGGGGCGGCGCACGGTGCTCGGCGACGCCGAGGCCTTCCCGACCGACCTGTACATCGCCGAGGGCGTGACCGGCCTGGTCGAGGGCGCCCGCAGCGCGCTGGTCCGGCCCGAGGAGCTGGACCTGCACCTGGACGGCGACGTCGCCGCGGTCGTCCTCTCGCACGTGGACTACCGCACCGGCGAGCTGCTGGACATGCCCGGGATCACCGCCCGGGTGCAGGCCGCGGGCGCGCTGATGATCTGGGACGTGTGCCACGCGGTGGGCGCGCTGCCGGTCGAACTCGGCGCCGCCGGCGCTGACTTCGCGGTCGGCTGCACCTACAAGTACCTGAACGGCGGCCCCGGTTCGCCGGCCTTCCTGTACGTGGCCGAGCGCCACCTGGCGGCCGGTCCGTTGCAGCCGCTGAGCGGCTGGTTCGGGCACGCCCGCCCGTTCGCCTTCGAGCCCGGGTACGACCCCAAGCAGGGCATCGGCCGCTTCCTGACCAGTTCGCCCTCACTGCTCGGCCAGGCCGCCCTCGAAGCCTCGCTGGACGTCTGGGAGCGGGCCGACCTCGCCGCGGTGCGGGCGAAGAGCCTGGCGCTGACCGATCTGTTCATCTCGCTGACCGAGGGCCTGGACGGGATCGAGGTGGTGACCCCGCGCGAGCACGCCCGGCGCGGCAGCCAGGTCGCCCTGCGGCACGCGGACGGCTACCCGGTGGTGCAGGCGCTGATCGAGCGCGGGGTGATCGGCGACTTCCGCGCGCCGGACCTGATGCGCTTCGGCTTCACCCCGCTGTACCTGTCGTACACCGAGGTCTGGGACGCCGCCCGGCAGCTGGCCGAGGTGCTGGAGAGCGGCGAGTGGCGGGCGGAGCGCTTCTCCCGCCGGGGCGAGGTGACCTGAGCCCGGAGGCGGTCCTGACGGTGAGGCGGGACGGGTGGGCGGCCCCGGCCGACCGGACGCAGCAGCGCCCCACCGGGTCCGCCCCCTGACCGGCTCGGCGAGGAGACCTTCCTCGCCGAGCCGGTGGCGATGTCCGTCGCCAGGCCCTGCACCCCCGGAGGGGCAGGACCGGAGCGGTCGAGCCGGGCGCCGGACGGATCCGGGTCACCTCGGTGCACCCGGGCACGACCCACACCCCGATGACGGCCGCGGTCGGCATCCGCAGTGGGAACGGCGACTGCCCCGACACCCCGGCGGCCCGGGTCGGCGAGGCCCCCGAGATCGCCACCGCCGTGGTCCACCCGCGCTCCGACGACGCCTCCTGCCTCACGGGCGCCGAGCCCGGCGGTGGACGGCGGCCGGACCACCGGCCCGACCGTCACGTCAGTGACGAGCCGGTGAGGTCCGGGGCCGGCCGGGCGCCGTGACGCAGGTCATGCCCACACCGAGTTCGATCACCGTCGACCCAGGGAAAACCGACGATTGACGGATCGTCAGACCACTGGGAGGTGGCGTGAACCTCGAACTCGGCCCGCTCAAGCCGGAACCGGTCCCCCTGCTCCTCGGCCTGGCGCTGTTCTTCCTGGTCCTCTGGATACTCGGCCGACACCTGCTCCCCCGCGCCGAACGGGTACAGGCCGAGCGCTGGGAGGCCACCGAGGGCCGGATGGAACGGGCGGAGACCCTGTACGCCGAGGCCGACGCCGTCCGGGACGCCCACGTGCGGGAACTGGCAGAGGCCCGGCACGAGGCCGCCCGGATCCGGGCGGACTACGCCGAGCGCGGCGCGGCGGCGATCGCCGCGGCCCGCGCGGAGGGCCTGCGCACCAGGGACGCACTGCTCGTCGCCGGCCGGGCGCGGATCGCCGCCGACCGGGCCGCGGCGGCCGACGTGCTCCGCGGGGACGTCGGCGAGCTGGCCGTCACCCTGGCCGGGCGGGTGATCGGCGAGCCGGTGCACGCCGTCGCCGCCCGGCGCCGCACAGTGGAGCGCTTCTTCGAGGCGGACAAGCCCTAGCCCGCGCAGTCGGCCGGGTCGGCACGGTCGGTCAGCTCGGCCACCAGGTCCCGGTAGGTGCGGAACGCCGGCTTGCGCGAGTAGTCGTCGCGCACCAGGCCGAAGTGGTGGAACAGCCCCGCGCCCGCACTGTCGGCGTCCCGCAGGGCGAAGAACGTGTAGCCGGTGACGTTCAGTTCGGCCGCCAGCCCGGCGACCGCCCGGACCACCTCGTCGACCACCTCGGCCTGCCGCGCCTCGCTGCGCCCGGGGCCGGTGGGCCACCCGTTCTCGCAGATCCGGACCGGGACGGCAGGCCCGATGCCGGCCCGGGGCAGCGAGCCCTGCCGGAATCCGGCGACCACCGCCCGGACCGCGCCGGTGAGTCCGCCGGGCGGGACGGGGCGGAAGACGTCCGGGAAGAAGTCCAGGCCGACGTAGTCCAGGGCGCGGTGGAAGCGCTCGTCGACGAGTTCGCCGAGCCCGGACCAGAAGGTGTCCGCGGGGTCGAAGGACGGCACCGCGTTGAAGCCGACGGCCAGCCGGTCGTGACCGCACGCCAACGCCTCCTCCTTGGCCGCGACCACGCCCTTCACCAGCGCCCGGCGGACGTTCGGGATGCTGCCGTCCACGGGCGGCAGGTCCAGGTTGGGCTCCTCGCAGATCTGGAGCAGGGCGAGGCGGTGCCCCTCAGTCCGGACCGTACTGCGGACGAAGTCCAGCCAGCCCGCCGTCTCCCCGCTGCGGTCGCGGTACTGCAGCACCAGGTCGAGCTTGCGGCCCTCGACCGCGTACCGCTCGGGCCGCTCGGGGGCGTGCGCCGGGTCCCCGTACGACCGGTAGGCGCGGACCAGGAACTCGCCCGCCCCGCCCTGGAGTTCGCGCAGGGCCTCGGTGATCGACGCTGGGTCGTCGGGGCTGACGGGAGCGAGCACACCGGTGTCGTCACCGAGCAGTCCGCCGGGGTAGATGCCGAAGGTGAATGTCATGCCGCCACCGTAGCGGATAATTTTGGTGTCACTTCAAGTTTGATGCGACTCCATGGTTCCGGCGTAGGATTCCGCCATGGGACTTCGCGAACTCAAGAAGCAGCAGACCCGGGAACTCCTGGCCGACACCGCCATGGGTCTGTTCGCCGAGCGCGGGTTCGACCGGGTCACGGTCGTCGAGGTGGCCCGGGCCGCCGGGGTCTCGCCGAACACCGTCTTCAACTACTTCCCGACCAAGGAGGACCTGTTCTTCGACCGGCAGGACGCGGTGGTCGCCCACCTGGCCGACGTGGTCCGCCGCCGCCCGGCCGGCAGCTCCGCCGCGGCAGCCGTCCGGGCCGACCTGCTGGCCGCCGTCGCCGACGGGGAGCCGACCATCGGGCTGAACCCGCGGATGGCCGCGTTCTGGCGGATCGTCGCCGACAGCCCGGCACTGCGGGCCCGGCTGCTGGAACTCGGCGAGCGGGCCGAGGCCGCACTGGCGGCCGCCCTCGCCGAGGAGTCGGGGGCCGCCGAGGACGACCCGCTCCCCCACGTGGTGGCCGGGGCCATCGCCGGGGCCCACCGGGCCGTGCTCGGCGGGATCCGACGGGCCGTGGTGGCCGGCGAACCGGTCGAGGCGGTCCGGGCCAGGGTCGGGCCCGCGGTGGAACAGGCCTTCGACCTGCTGGCCGCAGGGCTCTCGGACTACCCGGCAGGGCGGCAGGCGTAGGAGCGGCACCCGGGACCGGCACAGGCCGCCCGGTCGGCTCGACTCGGGCGGCCCGCGGCGTGGACCGGCTGCTCAGGCTCTCGGGCGTTCAGACCCTCCGCCGTTCGGGCCCGCTCCGGTCCGGCCGACCCGGACCGGCAGCCCCGGACCGGCCGTCAGCTGTGGCGGCCGCGGCGGCGGGGCGAGGTTCCGTGCGACGTCGAAGACCTGCTTCGCGCTGGTGCCGCCGCCGGTGAGGGTCGCCTCACCGGCGGAGTGGTCGACGGTGCCGTTCGCGGTGGCCTGTTCACACCTGGCGGACCATCGGATCGGATCCGGAGTTCCCGCGAACGGCTCAGCGACGCCCCGGTGCGCCCGGGCACCGGCGCGGTGGCGCTCCCCCCGCCGACGGCTTCCGGCGTGGAGCTAGGTTGGAGTCATGACCACCGAGGCCCAGGACCAGAGCGCCCCGCTCGTCGCCGTCGCGTCCGCCGACGCCGTGCTGCGGCACCCCGAGGCGGGCGAGCACCTGCTGACCGACCTCGAACGGGAGCGCGCCGCGCGCTTCCGGCACGAGTCCGGACGGACCGACTTCACCGCCGGCCACCTGCTGGTCCGGCTCTGCGCCGCCCGGCTGCTCGGTGTCCCGGCGGCCGGCCTGGTGCTCGCCCAGCAGTGCCCGGACTGCGGGCTCGCCGACCACGGCAAGCCGTACCTGCCGGACCACCCCGGGGTGCACGTGAGCCTGTCGCACACCCGGGGCGTGGTCGCCGCGGGTGCCGGCCACCAGCCGGTCGGCGTGGACGTCGAACTGTCCGCCCGGGGCGGGTCGCTGCGTGCGGTCGCCCGCCGGGTGCTGACCCCGGCCGAACTCGCCCTGGTCGAGGCGGACCCGGAACCGGACCGGGCGTTCCTGCGGCTCTGGGTGCGCAAGGAGTCGCTGATCAAGATCGGGCGGGCCACCCTGGACACCCTCGGCCGGATCGACCTCTCCGCCCTGCCGCTGGCCGTGCCGCCGGGCACCCCGCTGCGCGGCCGCCACGAGGACCTGCACCTGATCGACTGGACCGACCCGGAGCACGGCGCCGCCGTCGCGGCGGTCAGCACCGCCGCGCCGCGGATCGTGGAGCTGACGGCCGCGGGTTGAGCCCCGGAGGCACCCGCGCCCGGAACCCCGGGGATAAGCGGTGTTAGCGTGCCTGGTCGTGGGCCCGCCGATCGCGCGCCCGCTCCCCAGCTGCCCACCGGATCCAAAGGGTGCCCCGCCATGGCCAAGTTCCTGCTGAGCCTGCACGTCCTCGTGTCGGTCCTGTTCATAGGCCCGGTCGCGGTGGCCGTCAGCATGTTCCCGCGCCGGGCGAAGGCCGCGCTGGCCGACGGACCGGACCAGGCCTCCGACGCGGGCGTGCTGCGCGTCCTGCACCGGATCACCCAGGTCTACGCGCTGCTCGGAGTGGCGGTACCGGTGCTGGGCATCGGCCTGGCCCAGGTGATGGACGTGATGGGACAGTCCTGGGTGATCGTCTCCATGGTGCTGACCGCGATCGCCGCGCTCTCGCTCCTGCTCTTCGTCCTGCCCGGCCAGCAGGCCGCCGTGGACGCGCTCGCCCTCGACCCGGAGGACGAGCAGCGCACCAAGGCCGTCAACGGCCTGCGCCTGCTGCCGATGACGGCCGGGGTGTTCAACCTGCTGTGGGCCGTGGTCGTGGTCCTCATGGTCATCCGGCCGGGTTCCAGCACCGGCGTCTGATCCCCCGCCCGCCCGGGTCCCCGACCCCCCGCGTCCCCTTCGTCCGCGTTCGTCACCTCCCGCGGACCGGGCTCGTTCGAGTACCGTCCTGGGCCATGACGATCATGGCGGGCATGGGCAGCCCGACGGGAACCGGCGTCGGCCCGCTGCTGCGCGGCTGGCGGGAACGACGGCAGCTCAGCCAGCTCCAACTGGCCCTGCGGGCGGACTCCTCGGCCCGCCACCTCAGCTTCGTCGAGAACGGCCGCTCCCGCCCGAGCCGCGAGCTGGTGCTACGGCTGGCCGAACAGCTGGACGTCCCGGTGCGCGAGCGCAACACCCTGCTGCTCGCCGCCGGTTACGCCCCGCAGTACCCCGAGACGCCGCTGGACGACCCCACGATGGACGCGCTGCGCGGCGGCGTGGAGCGGCTGCTGGCCGCCCACGACCCGTACCCGGCGCTCGTCCTCGACGGCGGCTTCCGGGTGCTGGCGGCCAACCGCTCGCTCGGTCTGCTCCTCGACGGGGTCGCCCCGCGCCTGCTGGAGCCGCCGCTCAACGCCGTCCGGATCACCCTCCACCCGGACGGGCTGGCGCCGCGCATCGTCAACCTGCGGCAGTGGCGGCGGCACCTGCTGGAGCGGATGGAGCGCCGCATGGAGCTGGTCCCCGCCGAGCCGCTGCAGCGGCTGTACGAGGAGGTCCGCAGCTACCCCGAGCCGGCCGACGGCCCGGCGCACGGCCCCGCAGGCGGCCCGGCGGGCAGCGCCACGGACGGTCACGCGGACGGCCCGGCGACCGACCCCGCCGAGGACGGCTTCCCGTTCGCGCTGCCGATGCGCATCCGCCACCGGGGGCAGGTGCTCTCCTTCCTCTCGACCGTCACGACCTTCAACACGCCGCTGGACGTGACCGTCTCCGAGCTGGCCATGGAGACCTTCCTGCCGGCCGACGCGGAGACCGCGCGGTTCCTGCAGACCGCGGTCGGGACGGAGCCTCAGCCGTAGCGGACGTCGCGGCGCAGCGCGGTGACCTGCATGAGGGCGAACAGGCCCACCGCCGCGGCCTGCAGCGGGATCCAGGCGAACCCGGCGGTGGTCGGCTCAAGCCACGCCTCCATCGCGACCAGGCTGAGCACCACCCAGGCGAGGTTGACGCCGATCACCGCCCGCACCCCCGACCGCGGCGGCTGCCGGCGGGCGCCCAGCACACCCACCGCGACCGCGTAGCAGGTGAGCAGGAGCCCGAGCTCGAACAGCGTGGCGCGGCCGATGCCGAGCAGGTCGCCGAGCGGGCCGGCGAAGGCCAGGTAGGCCAGGCCGTTGGCGCCGGTGACCAGGGCGTCCAGGGTGAGGGCGCCGCGCACCGTCCACGGCGCGAGGGCGGAGCCCGGCCGGGCGGGGGTGCGGGGGTTCGCGTGGGCGGACACGGCGGATCGCCTCCTGTCGGGGGTGGGAGCCCGGGGCCGTCGCGGCCGCACCGGGTCGACCCCACCCTGCCCGGCCCGCCGCCGGGCGTCGATTACCCCGCAGGTAACGGCCGCTCCGGTGCCCCGCAGGCAACGGCCGCTACGGCCGCCGGGGCGGCTGCCGGAGCAGGACGCCCGCCCGCTTCACCGCGCGGGCGGTGATCGTGGTCTCGACGCGGGCGGCGCCGAGGGGGCCGAGGGTGTCGGTGAGGAAGCGGTACAGCTCGCCGTGGTCCGCGCAGAACAGCGTCGCCAGCAGGCTGGTCGGGCCGCTGGTGGCGAACACGCCGTGCACCTGCGGGTGGCGGGCCAGCGCGGTGCCGACCTCGGCGATCCGGCCGGGCGGCACGTCCAGCCAGAGGTTGGCGTCGACCGCCATGCCGAGCAGCCGCGGGTCGACGGTGGCGTGGGTGCGCAGCAGCCCGAGCCCGTCCAGCCGGTGCAGCCGGCGGCGCACGGTCGACTCGGGCGAGCCGACGGCCGTGGCCAGGACGGCGTGGGACTGCCGGGCGTCCTCGCCCAGCCGCTCCAGCAGCGCGCGGTCGAGGCCGTCCAGCGGCGGGGGCGCGGCGGGGCGCGGGACGACGGGCCGGGCGAGCGCGGCGGTCTCCTCCGCGGTCAGGTGACCGGCCCGCCACTGCCCGGCGTCGGCGAAGGCGTGCAGCACGGCGTGGGTGGTCGTCTCGGTGACGGCGGTGGTCGCGGGCAACTGCCCGTACAGCAGCCGGTCGCGGGATCCGGCGTCGGTCAGCACGACCGCACCGACCTCGTGGCCGCCGAGCATCACGTCGACGAAGGGGACGTCGGGGCGGTCGGCCAGCGCCTGCGCGACGGCGTCCACCCGGCCGCTCAGCACCCGGACCCGCAGCAGCAGCGCACCCACGGCGGCGTCCTCGACATCGGACAGCCGGACCACCCGCAGCACCCCGGCCTCCCGCATCCGGGCCAACCGGCGGGTGACGGTACGGGCCGAGACGCCCAGCGCCTCGGCGATCCGGCCGGGCTCGGCCCGTCCGTCCACCTGGAGGGCGCAGACCAGACGGCGATCCAGGGGGTCCAGCACGGTGTCCGGATCCGCAGCAGTGAGGTCCATGGTGTCCGATCCCCGCCGTATCCGGCGGCTTGAGCGTCCTGTTCGGCCGTGAGCACGGTACTCCTTGTCCCGGTGGGCCGGAACGGACCGGCCCCGGAGCAGGAGGAGGGTCACCGTGACGAGCGAACTGTGGACGCTGGCTGAGGGCGTGGAGGCCGCGGTGCGCGAGATCGGCGCCGAACTGGCGGCCCGCCGGTCCACCGAACCGGTCACGGCGAGGACCGTCGAGGAGGCCGGGGCCCGCTTCGCCGAGCTGGACGGCCCGGCCGTCGCCGGGCTGCGACGGCGGCTGACCGCGCTGCGCCCGCAGGCCGGCTGGGCGCCGGAGGCCCTGGACGGTTCGCTGCCCGCCGAGGGCGAGTGGTGGCTCTGCGACGCGACCGACGGCGCGGTGCAGTACCTGCTCGGCCACCCGCACTGGGCGGTCACCGTCACGCTGGTCCGGGACGGCGCCGCGGTGCTGGCCGTGGTGCACGCCCCGGAGCTGGACGGCGGGCGGACCTACCGGGCGGTGCTGGGCGGCGGCGCCGAGCTGGACGGACGGCCGATCGCCCCGCTGGAGCGCGCGGCGGCGGTCACCGTCGCCGCCACCAGCCAGCCGCCGCGGGTCGCCGAGGACCCGGTGGCGCTGCGCCGGGCGGGCGAGTCGCTGTCCGCGATGGCGGGCGCCGTGCTGGCGGTGCGCAACCTCGGCCCGACCGCGCTGCAGGTGGCGCAGGTCGGCTCCGGGCACCTGGCGCTGTTCTGGGAGTACGGGGCGGACGCGGGCAACCTGCTGCCCGGCGCGCTGATCGCGGGCGAGGCGGGCGCGGCGGTGACGGACGCCACCGGGGCGGCCTGGACGGCCGGCTCCGACAGCTTCCTGGTCGCCGCGCCCGGGCTGCACGCCGAAGCGCTGGGGGTGCTGCGGACGGTGCGGTGATCAGTCCTCGGGCTTGATGCCGAAGAGCGCTGCGGCGTTGTCGTGGCAGACCGCCCGCAGCCAGTCCTCCCCCAGGCCCAGACCGGCCAGCGCCTCCAGCTGGTGGACGTAGCGGTACGGGATGTTGGGGAAGTCGCTGCCGAGCAGGACCCTGTCCTGCAGCCCGAGCAGCCGCGGCAGTTCCCCGCGCGGGAACGGGTCGTCGGCCTCCACGAAGTCGGTGAACGCCATCGTGGTGTCCAGCCGGACGGCCGGGTGGCGCTCCGCCAGGTCGAGGAACTCGCGGTAGTCCGACATGCCGAGGTGGGCGACCACCAGGACCAGCCCGGGGTGGCGCTCCAGCACCTCGCCGATCGGGCCGGGACCGGTGAACGGGCCCGCCACCGGCCCGGACCCGCAGTGCGAGATCACGGGGGTGCCGGTCTCAGCGAGCAGCCCCCAGACCTCGTCCAGGTGCGGGTCCGTCGGGTCGTAGCCGCCGACCTGCAGGTGCGCCTTGAACACCCGGGCGCCGTCCCCGATCGCGCGGGCGACGTACCCGGCGGCCCCGGGCTCGGGGAAGAAGGTCGCGGTGTGCAGGCAGTCGGGGGTGCGGGCGGCGAAGTCGGCGGACCAGGCGTTCAGCCAGGCGGCCATCCCCGGCTTGTGCGGGTAGAGCATCGAGGTGAACGCCCGGACACCGAACTCCCGCAGCCGGGCGACGCGTTCCGCCTCGGCCTCGCGGTAGGTGATCGGCCAGGGCCGGTCGATCAGCGGGCCGGCCGCGTCGAAGTAGGCCCACACCTTGTCGAGGACGTTCTCCGGCATGAAGTGGGTGTGCACGTCGATCAGGCCGGGCAGCCCCAGGGCCCGCCAGAACTCCCTTACGCCCGCCGCCTCCTGGCCGCGGTCCGGGTGTCCGTTCCCGTGGAGGTCGCTCATGCGGTCACCGGGCGGGCGCGGTCGATGATCGCCCCGGTGTCGACCCCGGACGGCAAGGTGCCGAAGGCCGTACCGCGGTCGCCAGCCAGCCGGCTCGCGCAGAACGCGTCGGCCACGGCCGGATCCCCGTACCGGACCAGCAGCGAGCCCTGGAAGGCCAGCGCCATCGATTCGACCAGCCGGCGGGTGCGGTACTCCAGGTCGGACAGGTCGGCGAGCTCCTTGCGCAGCGCGGCGACGGCGGCGTCCAGCCGGCGGTCCGCGCCCGCGGCGGCGTCCAGTTCGCCGAGGAACGCCTCCACGCTCTCCGGGCGCCTGGCCATGGCCCGCAGCGCGTCCAGGGCGGCGACGTTGCCGGAGCCCTCCCAGATCGACACCAGCGGCGCCTCGCGGTAGAGCCGGGGCATCCCGGACTCCTCCACGTAGCCGTTGCCGCCCAGGCACTCCAGCGCCTCGGCGGAGTGCGCCGGACCGCGCTTGCACACCCCGTACTTGGCCACCGCCAGGCCCAGCCTCCGCACCAGCGACTCGGTTTCGTCCCCGGCCAGGGCGAGGTCGGTGGACTGGGCGAGCCGCATGGCGACCGTGGTGGCCGCCTCGGACTCCACCACCAGGTCGGCCAGCACGTTGCGCATCAGCGGCTGGTCGACCAGCGCCTTGCCGAACGCCCGCCGGTGCAGGGCGTGGTGGACGGCGCGGGTGGCGCCGTAGCGCATCCCGGAGGCCGCGCCGATGGTGCAGTCCAAGCGGGTCATGTTGACCATCTCGATGATGGTCGGCACGCCGCGCCCCTCCTCGCCGACCAGCCAGCCGACCGCGCCGTCGTACTCCAGCTCGGCGGAGGCGTTGGACTTGTTGCCGAGCTTGTCCTTGAGGCGCATCAGGTGCAGACGGTTGCGGCTGCCGTCCGGCAGGACGCGCGGCAGCACGAAGCAGCTGAGCCCGCCCGGCGCCTGCGCGAGCGTCAGGAAGAGGTCGGACATCGGCGCCGAGGTGAACCACTTGTGGCCGGTGATCCGGTAGGTGCCGTCCGGCTGCGGGGCCGCGGTGGTGGTGTTGCTGCGGACGTCCGAGCCGCCCTGCTTCTCGGTCATCGACATGCCGGCGATCAGCCCGCGCTTGGTGCGCGGCTCGCGCAGCCCGAAGTCGTACTCCTTCGAGGCCAGCAGCGGCTCCAGCTCCGCCGCCAGGGAGGGGTTCGCGCGCAGCGCCGGGACGGCGGCGTAGGTCATCGAGATCGGACAGGTGTGGCCGGCCTCGACCTGCCCCCAGACGAAGAACTTGGCCGCGCGGGCGGTGTGGGCGCCGGGGCGCCCGTCCCGCCAGGGCGCGGCGTGCAGGCCGTACGAGACGGCGGTGCGCATCAGCTCGTGCCAGTACGGGTGGAACTCGACCTCGTCGACGCGGTGGCCGAAGCGGTCGTGGGTGCGCAGCACCGGCGGGTTCTCGTTGGCCAGTCGGCCCCATTCGGCGGCCTGCTCGGAGCCGGCCAGCCGGCCCAGCTCACGCAGTTCGGGCTCGGCCCAGCCGGCACCGGCCCGCCGCAGCGCGGCGAGCAGGGCGGGGTCGGCGGCGGTGTCGTGTCCGTACGGCAGGGGCACCTGGTTGGTGACCTCATGCGTCGCTGTCATCGCGTCCTCCCAGGGCACGCAGGGTGAAGGAGACCAGGGCGGGGACGACCTCGGCGGCGGCCGCCCGAGGATCGGTGACCCCGTTGCTTTCGGGTCTGGCCGCGAGCGGGCCGGCCAGCGCCTCGGCGACCGCGCCGACCAGGGCCGCGGCGGTCAGCACCGGATCCTGCTCGGGCAGTTCGCCGCTCGCCACGGCGGCGGCGATCTCGGTGGCGATCACGTCGCGGAACGCCCGGCGGAACACCAGGCGCTCGCCGTCCACCACCGCGTCGGCCGGTTCGACCAGCAGCGCGTACGCCAGCCGGGGCACGCGCAGGGCGCGGGCCGCGAAGGTCTCGACCACGGCGGCGATCCGCCGCTGCGGGGTGTCCCGCTGGGCGACGGCCGCGTTGACCGCGTCGATCTCGCGGGTGACCACCCGCCGGAACAGCTGCACCGACAGCTCGGCCTTGTTGGCGAAGTGCTGGTAGAGGCTGCCGGTGGCGATCCCTGCGCGGTCCGCCACGGCGGCCATCGTGCAGCCGCCGTAGCCGCGCTCGGCCAGCAGCAGGACCGCCGACTGCAGTACCGCCTCGCGCTGGGCATCCAGGCGGGCTTGTACGGCGGGCGTGCGTCGGTAGGCCACGGAAAGCATTGAAGCACTGATTCACCGCTTCGGGGAGGGGGTCCGGGGGCGCCTCCTCCACGCCCGGCGGCCGCTTCCGCCCCCGGTGGCCGCTTCCGCCCCCTGCGCCGAGGGCGGCCGACCCCGCCGACAGCAGAAGGAGGCCGCCCCGGGCAGCGGGGCGGCCTCCTCCGATCAGGGGCGCTGCCGGCCGGCGCGCCACGGCGGACGGCACGGCAGCGGGGACGGCGCTACAGCGGGCGGCGCTCCTGCTCCAGCCGCTGACCCTCGACGTCTAGCGGCCCGAAGGCCGGGATCAGCTGCGGCGACTTGGCGAGCGAACGGGCGGCGTCCTGGTCGCCCAGCCCGGCCCACTCCAGCACCTTGGCGGTGGCCTCCGCCGACTGTTCGGCGGGCAGCTTGCCGATGTTGGAGCCGTGGTTGCCACCGGGCACGGTGTAGACGTAGCTGTCCTCACTGCCCCGGCCGAGGTGGAACGGCTTGGCGCCCCACGGGTCGTTGCCGCCGTAGACGTACATGATCCGCTCGCCCTCGCGCTTCACCCAGCGGTCGATGTCGGGCATCGCGTTGCGGTTGAAGGTGGTCGGGATCTCCTTCGGCACGTAGCTCCGGGCCGAGTAGAGGTCCTTGTAGTCGTAGTGCAGCAGGTCCTTCAGGTACGAGACGTCGAAGAACGGCGCACCCAGCTCGGTGGCGGCCTGGTAGTAGTACGCGGTGTACTTCGCCAGCGACTGGTCGCTGTTGCCGGTGATGCCCGACTGCGCGTCGAACCAGGCGTACAGCTCGTCGTCGGTCGCGGTGGCGGCCACCGGGACCTTGGCGCAGTCCGCCTCCAGGCTGTACTGCCAGAACGCCCAGACCACGTCCAGCACACCCGCCTCGTACGCGCGGTCCGGGGTGCCGAGGGTGTTGAAGGTGGAGCCCGCCGCCTTGTTGTCGGCGGTGTAGCGGGCCACCAGGCGGTCGCGGCGCACCAGCAGCTCGCGCTGGGCGGCGTTCAGCCGGTCCCGGCACTCGGGGGTGCCGACGGTGCGGAAGAACTCGCTGTAGGCCGCGTAGTCGTTGACGTCGGTGTTGTTCGGCGCGACGTAGGCGATCGTGCCGGCCACGTCGTCCGGGTAGAAGCGGCGGTAGAAGGTGGAGGACATCCCGCCCTTGCTGGCGCCGGTGGACAGCCACTCCTGCTGGTAGATCCGCTTGAGCGCGGTCACCAGCCGGTGCGAGTCGGCGGCCGCCTGACGGATGCCGGCCTTGGACCAGTCCGCCGGTTCGGGGCGGGAGGGGGTGAAGAACCGGTACTCGATGGAGACCTGGTTGCCGTCCACCAGCCGGGTGGGCTCGGTCCGGGACGGGCTGGTGCCCAGGGTGTAGCCGTTGGTGTAGAAGACGGTCGGGCGGTCGTAGCCGCGGTGCAGCAGGCTGAAGCGCTGCTGGAAGGTCCCCAGCCAGGGACGGGAGTGGTCGATCGGCTGGGTGTAGGTCGCGATGAAGTAGCGGTGACCGGTGGTGGTCGGCTTCTCCTCGGTGATGGTCACCCCGGGGATCGCCGCCAGCCGGTCCTTGATGTCGGCGTTCGGGTCGTCGGCCGGGCTCCGGCCGTGGGCCGCCCCGGCCGCCCGGGCGCCGTCGGCGTCGGCGGCCAGCGCCGGGGACGCCAGGCCGCCGAACGCGAGCAGCGGTATCAGCAGGGTGGAAACCAACAGCCTTCTCAGCGTGGTGGTCATCAACTCTCCATCTGGTCAAAGGACATGACTGCCGCCTCGTGGGCACAACTCTGCGGTGCGGGTGGTGCTTCGGCCGCCCGGCGGACGGCCGAATGGGCCATCCGCCGTCGGTGGATGGCCCATCGGGGTAAAGGTGCTGGTCACTGGGGTTGCGCTGCCCTGCCGGCGGGTGCCTCGCGGGCGCAGGATGCGGCGCGGGTGCGGGGTGCGGCGCGGGTGCGGGGTGCACATGCGGCGCGGGCGGGGTTACGGGCGGGGCAGGGCGCAGCCCGCGCGGGTGAGGTCGAGCCGGTTGCCGGCGGCGAAGCAGGCCGGGATCCCGTACGTCTCCTGGGCGTAGCCGATGCCCCGGCGCACCGTCACCGCACCGTTCTGGTCGACCTCGCAGGGGTTGTCCAGAGTGCAGCGCTCGCCGTTCTCGTTGATCGTGTTGTTCACGGCGACCACCTGGCCGGACGAGGCGTCGACCACCGGCGAGCCGGAGGTGCCGCCGATCACGTTGCAGGTCGAGGTGTAGCGGACCGAGTCCTTGAAGGTCCAGTCGGCTTCCTTCAGCCGGTAGGCGAAGCCGTCGATCGAGCAGGAGTAGATCTTCTTCCAGTACCCGGAGACGACCTTGATCGAGGCGCCCTGGGCGGGGTGGCCGGCGGCGATGGTCAGCGGGGCGATCCCGTACCGGGACTGGATCGAGGAGTAACTGGTGTTCAGCTGGTAGATCGACACGTCGGTGTCGGTCATCGCGCCGTAGACCACCTTGGTCGCGCGCAGCGTGGCGAGGCTGCCGCCGGAGGCGTTGAGCAGGGTGAAGGTCCGGCTGGAGGGCTGGTTGACGACCACCTGGCCGGGGCCGGGCATACCGGACTCCAGGCAGTGGCCGTTGGAGAGCACGAGCGCGGGGTCGCTCGCGGTCGAGCCGGGCATCCGTACCAGCGAGCCGGAGCAGTTGCTGAGCGCGACCGTTCCGGCGAAGTTGACGGTGGCCGAGGGGGCGGCCTGGACGGGGGCTGCGCCGGCGAGGGCGCCGGCGCCGGCAGCCAGGACCGTGGCGAGCATGCCTATGAGCGGCTTCTTCATGAGAGACCTCTCGGTGTGGGGGTCCACCAAAGCTGTCGCGGACATGACCCACTGTCAAGAGTCAAGGCAAGACCAAGAAACCATCCCGATCGCAATGGCCGGTTACCACCCCCACCGCCGCCGGGGCACCCGCACGCCCCCTACGCCACCGGGTCAACTCCCCTGCCAGTGGCGCCGGCCCAGACTGATCAGGCGCAGCTGGAGGCGCGCGGTGGCAGCAATCCGCCGCTCCCGGGCCGGGTCACCCTCCTGCGCCTCCAGGAGGGCGGAGGCCGTCGACACCATGTGGTCCACGTACAACTCGGCGAGCATCCGCAGGTCCTGCTCGCTCCACCCCCGCGAGACCGGCTGCAGCGCCAGTGCGGCCCCCACCTCTGCGGCGAAGCGACCGAGCTCGGCGTCGATCGCCTCGCGCACCCGCCGGACCCCGCCGTGCCGCTCGCGGGCCAGGAAGCGGACGTGCGAGCGGTGTTCGCGGACGTGGCGCTCGATCACGTCCACCGCGCGGTCGATCAGCTCCTCGGCGCCACCGGCTTCGGCGAGCACCGAGCGGATCATGACGTGCAGGCTGGCCAGCGACTCCTCGACCAGCGCGACCCCGAGGGCGGCGAGGTCCGGGAAGTGCCGGTAGAACGCGGCCGGGGAGAGCCCGGCCTCCCGGGTGACCTCGCGGACGCCGAGGCTCGCCAGGTTCTGATCGGCCAGCAGGTGCAACCCCGCGTCCAGCAACGCCCGCCGACTCTGCTGCTTCTGGGCCTGTCTGGCCCCTACGGTGTGACTCACGCCATTCAGTAAACAGTCGTTTGCCGAACTTGGCCAGCCGGGGTACAGTGATGCCGAAGTCAGTGAACACTTGTCAACCGAAACCGGCGCACCCACAGCCGCAGCCGAAGGAGTCAGCCGTGATCCTGCTCTCCGCCCTGGTCGCCATGGCCGTTCTGATCGGCACCGCCGCCCACACCTCGCTCCCGGTCTTCCTCACCGCCTCCGCCGCCATCACCGCCTGGCTGCTCGCCTTCGGCGCCCGCGAAGGCATCACCCGCCTGCGCCACCGCTGACCCGGAAGCTTCCCGGACCGCACCCGCGTCCACTCCCAGAGAGGACCCGCACCGCCATGAGCACCGCCGCCACCCCCCAGTACGGCCGCCAGGACACCAGCCACCGGAAGATCGACCGGCAGGACGCCGGCCGCCGCAACGCCGGCCCGCGGGAGACCGCCGACGCCGACGGCCTGGCCGTCGCCTCCTTCCTCCTCGGCCTCCCCGGCCTCCTGCTCTTCAACATCGTCCTGGGCCCGCTCGCCATCACCCTCGCCACCCTGGCCCTGGTCCGCGGCACCAGCCGCCGCGGCCGCGCCGTCCTCGGCCTGGTGATCGGCACCGCCTCGTTGGTGATCCTCGCCGTCACCACCGCCACCTCGCACGGCGTACTCATGGACTTCAGCTCCTGAGCCGTCCTCAACTCCCCGGCGGCACTCCGGACCGCTCGAACAACTGATCCCGTCAACCCGCCCCGCTCCCCGGGCCCGCCACGTAGGGTGGCCACATCGGCCGGACGACCTCAGGGGGCAGGAGTGACCACGGAGAACCGCAGCGACGCAGAGGCGGCGCGGCCCGCCCCGACCGGCGGACGGCTCCTCGCGGTGAGCGACCTGCACATCTCCTACCAGGAGAACCGCGACCTGGTGGAGAAGCTCCAGCCCACCCACCCCGACGACTGGCTGCTCGTCGCCGGTGACGTTGCCGAGCGCACCACCAGCATCGAGTGGGCCCTCGGCCTGCTCGCCGAGCGCTTCGCCCGCGTGGTGTGGGTGCCCGGCAACCACGAGCTGTGGACCCACCCCGAGGACCCGGTCCAGCTGCGCGGCGTCGCCCGCTACGAGCACCTGGTGGAACTCTGCCGCGGCCTCGGCGTGGTGACCCCCGAGGACCCGTACCCGGTCTGGCAGGGCCCGGACGGGCCGGTCCGGATCGTCCCGCTCTTCCTCCTGTACGACTACTCCTTCCGTGCCCCGGGCACGACCACCAAGGAGGAGTCCCTGGCGGCCGCCTACGAGAGCGGCATCGTCTGCGCTGACGAGCGGATGCTCCACCCCGACCCGTTCCCGGACCGCGACTCCTGGTGCCGCGAGCGCGTCCGGCTGACCGAGGAGCGCCTGGCGGCCTGCGACCCGGACATCCCGCTCGTCTTCGTCAACCACTACCCGCTCGTCCGCCACCCCACCGAGATCCTCTGGTACCCCGAATTCGCCCAGTGGTGCGGCACCGAGCTGACCGCCGAGTGGCACCGCCGCTTCAACACCGCTGCGATGATCTACGGCCACCTGCACATCCCCCGCAAGACCACCTACGACGGTGTGCCGTTCGAGGAGGTCTCGCTGGGCTACCCCCGCGAGTGGCGCAAGCGCGGCCTGCCGGACCCGCTGCTGCGCGACGTGTTCCCGCCGGCCGCAGGCTGACCTCCGGCTCCCCGGATCCCTCGTTCCGCCTCCCGGTCCCCGGTCCCAGGCCCCTTCCTTTCCCGCACCCCCTCCGATCCCGCTCCCGCTCACTCCGTCGCGATCGCCCGCAGGACGTCCAGCCGCGCCGCCCGGCCCGCCGGTCGGAGGCCGGCCACCGCGCCCGCCAGCAGCCCGGCCGCCAGGACCACGGCCAGCTGCCCGACCGGTATCGCGAACGACCCCGTCCCGGCGCTGTCCGAGGCCCGCACCAGGGCCCAGCCGAGGAAGGCGCCGAGCCCGAGCCCTCCGACCGTCCCGAACGCCGCCACCAGCACCGACTCCCAGCGCACCATGCCGCGCAACTGCGCCCTGGTCTGGCCGACCGCCCGCAGCAGCCCCAGCTCCCTGGTCCGCTCGTGCACCGCCAGCGTCAGCGTGTTGGCGATGCCCAGCAGCGCGATCAGCACCGCCAGTGCCAGCAGCGCGTAGACCACCGAGAGCATCATGTCGACGCCGGAGGCCGCGCTCGCGGCGTACTCGGCGCGGTCCTGGACCCGTGGGCTCCCGAAATGGACGAGCGCCTTCTCGACCGCCGCCTTGCCAGCGCCCGGCGAAACACCGTCGCGCAGCCCGACCGCGACCACGGTGTCGGCGTCCTGACCCCGGTGCGGCGCCCAGGCCTGCCGGGTCATCAGGTAGTCCCCGGCCAGACCGCCTCCCCCGTAGAGCGCACGGATCGTGAACGGGCCGCTCGTGCCGTCGGCGAAGCCCACGGTGACGGTCCGCCCGAGGCTCCAGCCGTGCTGCCGGGCCTCGCTGCGGGACACTGCCAGCCCGTCCGTACCGAGGCCCTCCAGTGATCCGTCGACCCGGCCGAGGTCGACGATGCCGGGCAACCGGGCCGGGTCGGTGACGTCCAGCGTCCGGCCCTGCCCGTCGATCCGGGCGACGCCCCGGCCGAGCCCGACCGCCTGCCGCACCTCGGGCAGCCCGGCCACGGCGGCCGCCACCCCGGGGCTGATCCCGCTGCCGCCGGCCCCGAACGAGGCGGTGGTGACGGCGAGGTCGCCCGCGAAGGACCTGCTCACCGTGTCGTCCAGGGTGGCCTTGATCGACGCACCGAAGACGGTGAACAGCGTGACCACCGCGACCCCGATCATCAGCGCGCTCGCGGTGGCCGCCGTCCGGCGCGGGTTGCGGGCCGCGTTGCGCCGGGCCAGTAGCCCGGAGACCCCGCGCAGCCCGGGCAGCGGCGCGCCCAGCGTCCGGACCGCGAGGGCGGCGGCGACCGGCCCGAGCACCAGCGTCCCGGCCAGGACCGCCAGCGCCCCGGCCGCCGTCAGCAGGACGGACGGGCCGTCCGTCGCGCCGAGCACGGCCACCGGTACGCCCCCGGCCGACAGCAGTCCGCCGAGCACCACCCGGACGGTGCCCGAGCGCCCCTGCGCGGCCCGGTCGACGCCGGTGTCCCGCAGCGCCGCCAGCGGAGCCGTCCGCCCGGCCCGGACGGCCGGCAGCAGGGCCGAGCCCACCGCGACCAGCGTCCCGACCAGTAGTGGCAGCAGGACGGCGGCCGCACTGATCACCATGCCGCCGGTCGGCAGGGCGAAGCCGAGCGCCGAGAACAGCGCCTTGAGCCCGGTCGCCACCCCGATCCCGCCCAGCAGCCCGCCGATCGAGGCCAGCAGGCCCACCGCCAGGGCCTCTGCCAGCGTCGCCCCGAGCACCTGGCCGCGGACCGCGCCCAGCGCCCGCAGCAGCGCGTTCTCCCGGCTCCGCTGGGCGACCACGATGGCGAAGGTGTTGTGGATGGTGAACGTCGCGACCAGTAGCGCGATCCCGGCGAAGACCAGCAGCAGCGTCGTGAACATGGTCAGGAACCGCCCGGACACCAGCTGGGTGGACTCCTGGGTGGCCGCCGCGCCGGTGACCGCCTCGACGCCGGGGGGCAGGTGTGGGGCGATCCGCTCCGCCAGCTCCCGCTGGGAGAGCCCGCCCGCCGCACGGACCTGGACCGAGGCGGCCTGCCCCTCGCCCCTGGGGGTGAGGTGGCGCTCGGCATCCGCGAAGGTCATCGCGGTGAAGGTGCTCGGCCCCATACCGTCCGCGCTCGTCCCGAAGGTGGCGATGCCGACGACGGTGACCGCCACCGGATCGGGGGTGCGCAGCACGGTGGTCGAGCCGAGGTGCAGTCCGCCCGCCCTGGCCGCGCCGCGGTTCACCACGACCTCACCCGGGGCGGCCGGCGCCCGCCCCTCGGCCAGCCGGTACGGGTTGAGCCGACCGTCGGTGAGCCAGTTGCCCGCGAGCGTGGGCGGTCCCTGGCCGCCGATCGGTTTGCCGTCGCTGCCGATGAGTTGGCCCGCGCCCTGTACCGACGGCTCGGCCGCGGCCACGCCCGGGACGGTGCGCAGCCGGTCGGCGAGCACCGCCTCCACCGGCGCCCGCACCCCGCCGGCCGTGCCCGGGGAGTCCAGCACGTCGGCGCTTCGGACCACGACGTCGGTGCCCGCGTTGGCGTCGGCGAACAGGGTGTCGAAGTTGGCCCGCAGTGTGTCGCCCAGGACCATCGTGCCGGTCAGGAAGCTCACCCCGAGCAGGACGGACAGCAGGGTGCCGGCCAGCCGCCGCTTGTGGGCGCGCAGCGAGCGCAGGCCGAGCCGGAGCGTCACGGAGTTCACGACCGCCCCCGCTCGAAGGCCTTCATCCGGTCCAGCACCAGTCCGGCGCTGGGCCGCTCCATCCGGTCGACCAGCCGGCCGTCGGCGAGGAACAGCGCTTCGTCGGCCCACCCGGCGGCCGTCGGGTCGTGGGTGACCATGACCACGGCCTGCCCCATCTCGTCCACCGAGCGGCGCAGCAGGCCGAGCACCTCACCGCCGCTGCGGGAGTCGAGGTTGCCGGTCGGCTCGTCGGCGAAGACCACCTGCGGCCGTCCGGCCAGCGCCCGCGCCACCGCGACCCGCTGCTGCTGGCCGCCGGAGAGCTCGCTCGGGCGGTGCCCCAGCCGGTCGCCGAGGCCGACGACGTCGATCAGCGTCTCCAGCCAGAACCGGTCGGGGGCGGCCCCGGCCAGGTCGAGCGGGAGGGTGATGTTCTCCCGGACGGTGAGCGTGGGCACCAGGTTGAAGGCCTGGAACACGAAGCCCACCCGCTCCCGGCGCAGCAGCGTGAGCCGCCGGTCGCTCAGCGGGCCGAGTTCGGTCTCCCCGATCCAGGCGCTGCCCGCGGTGAGCGTGTCCAGCCCGGCCGCGCAGTGCATCAGGGTGGACTTGCCCGAGCCGGAGGGGCCCATGATCGCGGTGAGGCGCCCCGCCGGGAACTCCACCGTGACGTGGTCCAGCGCCCGGACTTCGGTGCCGCCGACGCCGTGGATCTTCACGGCGTCGGCGACCCGCGCGGCGGCGCCGCGAACAACGTCGAGGGTGGTCACCTGGCGCCACCTCCCCGGGCGTCGTCCCGGGTCGGCTCGGTGAGCACGGCCCGCTTGGCGCGGTACTCCTCGGCGTCGATGTCGCCCTCGGCGTAGCGGCGGCCGAGGACGGCCAGCGGGTGCTCCGCGGCGGATCCGGCGCCGTACCCGAAGCCGCAGCCGCGGCGCCGCCAGACCGTGCGGCGCAGCACCGCGATCACCAGGAACACCACGGCGATCCAGACCAGTGGGATCAGCAGGATCCACGGCCCGGGCCCGTGCCAGTCGGCCAGCTGCGTGTACATGGTGGGTCATCTCCTCGGCTGGGGGCCTCCAGGACCTCGGGCGGTTCCCGAGGTGCCTTGAGCGTCCCGCCGAGGGGTCTCCTCACGCGTCCTACCAGCAGCGGCAGTCGGGATACTCCCCGGAGAGTACGGACCTTCGGGGACACGCCGGGCCGGGAGTAGCCAGGCGGGACGGTAGCGGACCGACGACCGCGTGCGGGCCCGACCCGCGACGTACTCGCGCGGGAGTACCCGCACGGGGTGTCCGTTCAGAGGCGGCCGAGCAGGCGTCCACACCGGAGCAGCCGCACGGGGGCGACCGCGCAGGAACAGCCGCACAGGCACGGCAGCTCCCGCGAACGCCCCCCTCAGCCCAGCCAGCCCGGCCGCACCAGCCCCGACTCGTAGGCCAGCACCACCAGTTGCGCCCGGTCCCGCGCGCCGAGCTTCACCATCGCCCGGCTGACGTGCGTCTTCGCCGTCAACGGGCTCACCACCAGCCGCCGGGCGATCTCCTCGTTGGACAGCCCCATCCCGACCAGCGCCAGCACCTCGCGCTCCCGCTCGGTCAGCGCCGAGACGTCGAGCAGCCCCTCCGGCCCCGCCTCGGGCGCCTTCGACCGGGCGGCGAACTCGCCGATCAGCCGTCTGGTGACCCCCGGTGAGAGCAGCGCGTCCCCGGCGACGGCGACCCGGATCGCCCGCAGCAGGTCGGCCGGTTCGGTGTCCTTGACCAGGAAGCCCGCCGCCCCCGACCGCAGCGCCTCGAAGACGTACTCGTCCAGTTCGAAGGTCGTCAGCACGACCACCCGTACGGAGGACAGCGCCGGGTCCTCGGCGATCCTCCTGGTCGCCTCCAGGCCGTCCATCCGCGGCATCCGGACGTCCATCAGCACAACGTCCGGCACGAGTTCGCGGGCGAGCCGCAGCGCCGCCTCCCCGTCGTCCGCCTCGCCGACCACCGTGAGGTCGTCCTGCAGGTCCAGCAGGGCCCGGAAGCCCGCCCTGACCAGCAGCTGGTCGTCCGCCAGCAGTACCCGAATCACTCGCTCCCCGCCTTCGGTGTCGGCAGCTCCGCCCGGACCCGGAAACCGCCGCCGGGCAGCGGCCCCGCCGTGATGGTGCCACCGAACGCGCCCGCGCGTTCCCGCATCCCGACCAGCCCGCTCCCGGACCCGCCGGCGTCGGCGATCACGGCCGGCCCCGGATCCTCGACCCGGACCACCAGCTGGGCCGGGTCCCTCCAGTCCAGCACCACGACGGCCTCCCGGGCCACCGAGTGCCGGATGACGTTGGTGAGCGCCTCCTGGACGATCCGGAAGGCGGTGAGGTCGACGGTCGCGGACAGCGCGCGCCGCTCGCCGAGCTCCTGCACCTCGGCCTCCAGGCCCACCCGGTCGGCCTGCTCGGTGAGTTCGTCCAGCCGGTCCAGCCCCGGGGCCGGACCACGCGGCGCCGCCCCGGGCCCGCGCAGCGTCGCGAGCACCTGGCGGACCTCGCCGAGGGCCTCCTTACTGGTCGACTTGATGGTGACCAGCGCGGTGCGGGCCTCCGCCGGCCGCCGGTCGAGCAGCGCGAGCGCGACCCCCGCCTGGATGTTGATCAGAGACAGGCTGTGCGCCAGGATGTCGTGCAACTCCCGTGCCATCTTGAGCCGTTCCTCGTCGGCAAGGCGCTCCTCCAACTGCTGCCGGTAGGCCCGGTGGGCGGCGATCCGCTCGCGCCGGAAGCGGACGATCTCGGCGATCGCCATCACGAGCAGCAGCCAGGCCAGCAGCCCGACCTCCTGCGGCCAGACGGTGCCGGACGGCGGGGCGGCGCGCTGCCAGTCCGCGGGCAGCACGAAGGTGACCAGCACGTGCACCAGGTAGACCCCGCCCAGTCCGGCCCAGGCCGCCCGGCGGTGCCCGGCGGCGATCGCGACGCAGCAGGCGATCAGCCAGCTCAGGAACACCGGCCCGTACGGGTACCCGGCGGCCAGGTACCCGGCGGTGACCGCCGAGGTGCCGGCCACCACCGCGACCGGGCGGCGCCGGCACAGCACCAGCAGGGCGGGCCCGAGCAGCAGCAGGACGTAGCCGAACGCGTCCAGCGGGGCCCGCCCGGGCTGGTTGTGCGCGGCGAAGGTCGAGCCGAGCACCTGGACCACCGCGACCGCCGGCGCCAGCCCCAGCGGCAGGCCCGACCCTGACCCGCGCACCCACGGCGGGCGCCACGGCTCGGGCGGCGCCTCCGCGGACGGCTCCGGCGGCTGGGACGTGGGCGGCATCATGCCCACAAGCTAGACCCGCGCCCCGCCCTCGCGCGTCCTCCAACAGTGGCGTTCGGGCGTACTCCCGCCGGAGTATGCCCGAAGCCGCCCTGCTTCCCTCAGCGGTCCGCGGCGGAAGCCCCCAGCTTCTCCTCGGCCTCCTCGAAGGTCGCCGACGCCTCCGGCCGCGCGAGCGTCACCACCAACTCCCCGTCGCTCACGTCCGCGATCAGCGTGTCCCCCTCCCGCACGGTTCCGCCCAGCAGCAGGTCGGAGATCCGGTTGTCCAGCTCCGACTGGATCGTCCGGCGCAGCGGCCGGGCCCCGAACTCCGGCTGGTACCCGCGGTTGACCAGGAACTCCTTGGCCGCGTCGGTGACCTCCAGCCTGACGTCCTGGGCCCGCAGCCGACGCCGGCTGCGCTCCAGCAGCAGGTCCACCACCGACAGCAGGTCCTTCCGGGTGAGCGCGTGAAAGACGATCACCTCGTCGATCCGGTTGAGGAACTCCGGCCGGAAGTGCTGCCGCAGGTCGCGCATCAGGTCGTCCCTGATCTGCGACACGTCCCCCGCGTGGTCCAGGATCCGCTGCGAGCCGATGTTGCTGGTCATGATCACCACGGTGTTGCGGAAGTCGACCGTACGCCCCTGGGAGTCGGTCAGCCGCCCGTCGTCCAACACCTGGAGCAGCAGGTTGAAGACGTCCGGGTGCGCCTTCTCCACCTCGTCGAAGAGCAGCACGCCGTACGGCTTGCGACGCACCGCCTCGGTCAGCTGCCCGGCCTCGTCATAGCCGACGTACCCAGGCGGGGAGCCGACCAGCCGGGAAACGGTGTGCTTCTCCTGGAACTCGCTCATGTCGAAGCGGACCATCCGGTCCGCGTCACCGAACAGCAGCGCCGCCAACGCCTTCGCCAGCTCGGTCTTGCCGACCCCGGTCGGCCCGAGGAAGAGGAAGGAGCCGGTCGGCCGCTCCGGGTCGCCCATCCCCGCCCGGCCGCGGCGCACCGCCCGGGCGACGGCGGTGACCGCCTCCTCCTGGCCGATCACCTTCTCGTGGAGGTGGTCCTCCAGCTTGAGCAGCCGCTCCTTCTCCGTCGCGTTCAGCTCGGCGACCGGGATGCCGGTCCGGGAGGACAGCACCTGCGCGATGTCGTCGGCCGTCACGTCGACGACCTCCTCGCGGGACTCCGCGATCGCCGCCAGCTCGTCCTCGGTCTGCCGCAGCTCGGTCTTCAGGTTGGCAGCCCGCACGAACTCCTCGTCCGTGACGGCCTCCTCCAACTCCCGCCTCAACTTGGTGATCCGGTCCCGCACCCCGGTCGCCTCGGTGGACCCGCTCAGGCTGCGCAGCCGCACCCGGGCACCCGCCTGGTCCAGCAGGTCGATCGCCTTGTCCGGCAGGAACCGGTCGCTGACGTACCGGTCGGAGAGCGTCGCCGCCGCGTCCAGCGCCTCGTCCCCGAACCGCACCTGGTGGTGCGCCTCGTAGGCGTCGCGCAGCCCGTGCAGGATCTCGATCGTCTCCTCGACGCTCGGCTCGGGCACCAGCACCGGCTGGAAGCGGCGCTCCAGCGCGGCGTCCTTCTCCACGTGCTTGCGGTACTCGTCCAGCGTCGTCGCGCCGACCACGCTCAACTCCCCGCGCGCGAGCGCCGGCTTGAGGATGTTGCCGGCGTCCATCGAACCCTCGCCGCCACCACCCGCACCGACCACGGTGTGCAGCTCGTCCAGGAACAGGATCACGCTCTTCTCGGCCGCCGTGACCTCGTCGATCACGCTCTTCAGCCGCTCCTCGAACTCGCCCCGGTACTTGGAGCCGGCCACCAGCGCGGTCAGATCGAGGGTGACCACCCGCTTCTCCCTGAGGCTCTGCGGCACGTCCCCGGAGACGATCCGCTGCGCCAGGCCCTCGACGATCGCGGTCTTGCCGACACCCGGCTCACCGATCAGCACCGGGTTGTTCTTGGTCCGCCGAGAGAGGATCTCGACGGTCTGCTCGATCTCCTCGGCCCGCCCGACCACCGGGTCCAACCGGCCCGAGCGCGCCTCCTCGGTGAGGTCGCGCCCGTACTCGTCCAGCGTCGGCGTCCCGCTCTGCCGGCCCCCCGGACCGCCCCGCTCGCCGCCCGGGCCACGCTCGTCCAGCACCGACTTCAACGACTCCTGCGACGGCGCCGCGTTGCGCAGCGCCACCCCCGCCCCCGAACGCTCCTGGTCCAGCAGCGCACCGAGGATGTGCTCCGGACCGATGTACGAGGCGCCGACCGCCTGCGAACGGGCGTGCGCCGCGAGCAGCGCGCGCTTGGCCGAGGGGGTGAGCGCCGGCCGCCCGTCCACCGCACCCGGGGTGCCGGGCGGCAGGGCCTGCTCCAGGTCGCCGGACAGCCGGTCCGGATCGATGCCCGCCCGCTCCAGCATCCGCCGCGAAGGCTCCACCCGGGTCGCCGCCCAGGCCAGGTGGGCCGTGTCGAGGTCACGGGAACCGTCCTCGGCGGCACGCTGCGCGGCCAGCGCCAACAGCTCCTGCGAGGACTCGCTGAGCAGCCGCCCGATCGGCACCCTCTGCACGGCGGGCGGGGAGTCCAGCGGACTCATCCCGAAGAACCGGCTGAGCAGATCGGAGAACGGATCGTTCGATCCGAACGGGGGCATGGTCACGGCCTTCACCTCTCCCAAGCGGTTTGCAGCCACACAAACACAGGCCGTACGACCTCGCCCGTCGAGCCGGCCGGCACCCTGCGGGCGCCGTCCCGGCCTGCTGCGGGCCGTCCCCGCCGACCTGCAGCCGCACCCGTACGCCGCTATGCCCCCTTCCCGCCTCACCGCTGTCCCGCCGTCCCGGCCTCAACCGGTGAAGTGGTCCAACAGCACGCCACCGCTGTACGTCACCGCCATCGCCAGCAGCCCGCCCGCGACATTGCGCCCCACCGCCCGCGCCGGCCCGGCCCCGCCCATCCGGGCACTCGCCCAGCCCGACAGGGTGAGCGCGGCCACCACCGACACCACCGTCACCGGCAGCCGCCACGACTCCGGCGGCAGCAGCACCGCCATCAGCGGCACCAGGGCGCCCAACGTGAACGCGGCCGCACTGGCCAGCGCCGCCTCCCAGGGATTGGTCAACACCTCCGGGTCGATGCCGAGTTCGGTCTGCGCGTGGGCCGCGAGCGCGTCCCGCTCGGTCAGCGCCACCGCCACGTCCCGCGCCAGGTCGTCCGCCAGCCCGCTGCCCCGGTAGTAGTCGGTGAGTTCGTCGAGCTCCCCCTCCGGGTCCTCCGCCAGCTCCCGCCGCTCCTTCGCCAACGCGGCCCGCTCGGTGTCCCGTTGGGTGCTGACCGACACGTACTCGCCGGCCGCCATCGACATCGCCCCCGCCAGTAGCCCGGCCACCCCCGCCGCGAGCAACGCCGTCCGCGAACCGGTCGCACCCGCCACCCCGGTCACGATGCCCGCCGTCGACACCACACCGTCGTTGGCCCCCAGTACCGCCGCCCGCAGCCAGTTCAGGCGCGCCGACAACTCTGCCCGCGTCTCCCCGACCTGCTCAGCCATCCGTTCACCGCTCCCGGGTATCCGACCGCAGGACCCGACCGGTCTCCCCGATCCTCACCCGGCCCCCGCGGGCCCGCCACCCGCTCCCCGCAGCCCCACCGCCCCGCCACCCGCATGCACCGGTCGACCATCCGGGCCGACGCCACCGGCGGACTCCCCGCCTCCCTAACCCAGCAAGGGCGCCACCGCCCGCCGCAGGTCCTCCGGCCCCCGGTAGAGCACCCCGGTCATCCCCAGCGCCACCGCCGCATCGACGTTCTCCCGCCGGTCGTCGACGAACACGCACCGCTCCGGCGCCACCCCGGCCCGCTCCGCGGCGATCTCGTAGATCCGGCGCTCCGGCTTCGCGCTGCCGACCACGGAACTGTTCACCACCTCGTGCGCCAAGTCCGTCAGCCCCAACCGCTCCAGGTCCTCGTCCAACCAGACCGTCGCATTGGTCACCAACACCACCCGGCAGTGCTCCCGCACCTGCCGCAGCATCCCCACCGCGACCTCGTCCGCCCAGAACGGCGAGTTCGCGAACGCCTCCGCCAACCCGCGCGCCTGCGCCCCCGACACCCGCCCGGCCAGCCCTCGCGCGATCGACTCCACCCACTCCGCCTTGCCGATCCGCCCCAGCAACAACGGCAGGTCGTTCTCCGGTGCGAAGCCCACGCCCGCCGTACTGCCCTCCCCCAGACCCGCCGCCCGCTCCAACGCCGCCACCCCGGCCCCGTCGAAGAACCGGATCACACCGTCCACATCGCACAACACCGCATCAAACGCCCTGGTAGTCACCCCTTCTCCCTACCAGCACCACCGCACCCCCGGCACCCGGGGGGGTGCGGCCGACGGCCCCAGCGGACCGCACCCGGCCCTCCCCTCACCGGTGAGCGCGACGCCGGACACCAGGGGGCGCGGCACCGCCGGGGTGGTCAGCGCCACTCCAGCGGGACATCGACGTAACCGAGCGAGGTCGCGGCCTCGTCGGCGGTGACCTGCTGGGGCTGGGCGCCGGGAGTCAGGTCGATGCGAACGCGGTCTCCTGCTCGCCCTGGACGGAACGGAACAGGAGCTTCTTCCCGTCGGCCTAGACGGCCTTCGGCAGGTTCTTCCGGTTCCCTGCACACAACTCCTGAATGGCACTCAGCTTCACTCCCTGCCGGGAGCCGACCACCACCGCGGCCGGCAGGGTGAACTCGACCGACACCACCGTCTTCCAGCTGCCGGGCTCGAAACCGTGCACCCAGACCTTCGCCGGCCGGGAAGCGGGCACCGTGCAGACCGCACTGATCACGAGGTCGTGATCGCGGAAGGTCGCGTTCGTCGCGGCGGGCGGCGACTTCTGCTGTTGCTGCTGCTGCTGCTGAGAAGCCTGGGCAGGAGGAGCCGCGCCAGGTCCACCCGAGGCCGTCGCGGGCTGCCGCCCCGAACCTCCACAACCGGCGACCAGCCTGGTACGAGGTCGCGTTTGATCGGAGGACCGCAGCACCACGCGCGGCGCGGTTGCGCGACCATCCCGTTCGCTGCGGTCGCCCCGCGGGTGAAGATCCTGGGGCACTCGCAGATCGGCGTGACCATGGACGAGTTGCCGCGGAGACGCCGGACGGCCGACTGACATCAGCGGTTGCTGTCAGTCACTGCAGTCAAAAGGCCCGCAGCATGATCGCTGCGGGCCTTTTGCGCTGGTGGGCGCGGACGGTTTCGAACCGCCGACATCTGCTTTGTAAGAGCAGCGCTCTACCACTGAGCTACGCGCCCCCTGTCGTGGCCTGGTGGGCGTACGACGAGTGCCTAGGGTACCTGGTCCGGGGGGTGGTGTGGGGCCAGGTGCCCGGGTGGGGGTGGGGCGGGTGGTGCGGGTGGGTGGTGATGGTGCGGGCGGGTGGGGTGGGAGGGGGTGACGGGCGGGTGGGGTGATCGGGGAGAATGGGGCCGGATCAGCGGGTCGGAGCAGGGAGCGCGCAGTGACGGTGGCCGGCGGGAGCGGGCGGGGGCGGCGGCGGGCGGGGAGTGCGCTGGCGGACGCGCTGGTGTTGCCCGTGGTGCTGGCTGGTGCGTTGGGGGCGGTCGGTCTGGCGTCGTCCGGGACTGGCGGCTGGTGGGGTCGGCGTGGCGCGGGTGAGGGCGTGCGGGCGGGGGCGAGGGAGGCCCGGGCCGCGGCGCAGGAGGCGTTCTACGAGCTGGAGGAGACCCAGCGCGAGGTGCAGCTCGCGGTGGAGACGGTCCGCGCTGCGGAGGACGGGCCGACGGTGCAGCGTGCGCTGGCCGATCTGGCGGCGATCTCCGGCCGGGTCGATCAGGTCACCGTGAACTACCTGGGTGCCCTCGACGCGCACAACCTGGACAGCGAGGCCCTGGACGCGGGCGCGGCGGCGCAGGCCAAGCGCCAACTGGAGGACGTGAAGGGCCAGCTGGGCTCCGCCCGGGCCGAGCTGAACGACTTCCTGAGCCGTCTGCAGCCGACCGTCCAGCACGCCGAGCAGCAGCTGATGCGGGTCACTCCGGCGGTCGAGCAGGCCAAGCGCGCGCTGCTCACCGCTTCGAACGCGTTGGACGAGGCGCGCGGCGCCGGGCTGCGGGCGGATGACCTGGCGGCCCGGTTGGCCGAGCTGGCGCCGGAGCTGGGGCGGCTGAACGAGGGCCCGGCGCGGCACGGGGTGGCCGGCACCCTGCAGCGGGCGGACGACGTGCGGCAGCGGGCGGAGGCGATCGCCGCCGACGCCGCGCAGTTGCCGGAGCGGGCGAGGGAGATCGACCGGCGGGTGGCGAGCCTGCGGACCCGGATCCAGGCGCTGGAGACCAAGGCCGGGACGGTGGAGCCGGCCCTGAGCGAGTTGCGCCGCCGGTTCAGCGCCGCCTGCTGGCAGGACCTGCAGCGGGTGCCGGACCAGGTCGCGGAGACCGGGCGCGCTGCCGAGCGCAAGCTCGCCGAGGCGGCCCGTGCCCGGGACGAGCAGCGCTGGGCGGACGCCACCGGCGCGATCGGGACGGTCCGCGCGCTGCTGGAGACCGCGGACGGCTCGGTGGCCGCGGTGAACGACCGGCTGCGGCAGCTGAACGAGGTGCAGCACGACCCCAACCGGGAGATCGAGCGCGCCCGCTTCGCCATCCGGGACGCGCAGCGGTTGGCGATGGCGGGGCGCAGCGCGCCGGACCCGCGGCACGCCGCCCCGCTGGACGAGGCGGTGGCCCGGCTGGACCGTGCGGTGGCGACGCTGGAGGCGGCCGGCCGGCACCCCGACTACTGGGCTTTCCTCACCGAGCTGGCAGCGGTGCGGGACACGTCGACGCGGGTGATCGGGCTGATCCGCGGCGACCTGGGCGGGCACCACTGACCGCTTACCGGCGGGGTTCTCTCGGTACTCTGCCGGTATGCCACGTTACGACTTCCGCTGCCGCTCCTGCGGCGCCACCTTCGAGCTCCGCCGCCCGATGGCGCAGGCGAACGACCCCGCCGTCTGCCCGCAGGGACACGAGGACACCACGAAGCTGCTGTCCACGGTCGCCGTCACCGGTGCGGCCGCCGGCCGTCCGGCCCCCGCCGCGGGGGGCGGGGGTGGAGGCGGCTGCTGCGGCGGTGGCTGCTGCGGCTGACCGGCCCCGCCCGGAGTCGGACAGGGACCGACCGGAGCAGGATGTGAAACCGACCGGATCCGACGTGAACCGACCGGATCGGGCCTGAACCGACCGGGCTCCGACCGGAACCGGAACCGAACCCCGGCCGGGCGGGGCCGGGCGGGGCCGGGCCGGACGCGCGCCCGGATCCGACCCGCCGCTACCCCGCCACTACCTCGCCGTGGCCCCCGCCAGGAACCGCCGGACGATCTCCTCCCCCGCTGTCACCCCCACCTCCCGGAGGGCGGTGACGCCGGGGGCCGTCCAGCCGCTGTCGGCGAGTTCACCGTGCCCGGGCCGCCATCCGGCGTCCGCCGCGAGCAGCAAGTCCGCGTCGAGCAGCGAGTCCCCGGCCGCGAGCACGGTGGTCGCGCCGCTGCGCCGTACGACTTCGGTGAGGGCGGCGCTCTTGGTGAGCGGCGCCGGGACCGCGTACACCTTGCTGCCCTGCAGCGAGACCGTCCAGCCACGCTCGGCGCACCAGCCGGTCAGCTCGTCCAGCCAGCCGGCCGGCAGTGCGGCGCGATCGACGACCAGGTAGGCGAAGGACTCGTCGGCGACTCGCCGCTTGTGCGTCCACTCCGGGTCGGCGCACACCGCGAGCCGCCGGACGACCTCCTCCAGCGGGGCCGAGCCGGCGGCTATCCGCGCGGTGATCTCGGCGCGCCAGTCCGGGTCCGGAACGCCGTCCACCAGCAGTTGCCCGCCGTTGGCGCAGATCGCGTACTCGGGGACCCGGTCCGGCGTCGGGCCGGGCAGCCTGACTCGCTCGTACTGCTCCGTCGTCCGGGTGGTGGTGGGGACGAAGCGGGCCTGCCGGGCGAGGTCGGTGAGCAGTCCGGCGGCCTGTTCGGTCATGTAGGACAGCGGCCGCCCCTGGTACACCTCGACGCAGAGCAGCCGCGGTGCGAGCCGGTCGGGGACGTCCAGGGCGAGCGCCCGGTCGGAGTAGATCAGCGTCCGGTCGAGGTCGCTGGCCACCAGAACACCCATCAGGATTCCCTCCCCTTCGGGGACGCCCCGTGCGTCCCCGACACCGTCGATTCCCCGGACCCCACCGATTCCGCCGACACCGTCGGTTCCCCGGACTCCACCGGTTCCGCCGACCCCACCGGTTCCGCCGACCACCCGTCGGCCCTGGTCGGCCCCGCCGACCGTCCGTCGGCCCCGGTCGCCCCGCGGCTGTACCGCGGGTGGATCAGGCCGACGCAGGTGTACGGCAGCCCGTCCACCTCCTCGACCTCGACGCCGCGCTGGGTGGCGAGCAGCCGGACGTGGTCCAGGTCGGCGCCGGCGCCGCGACGGGCGAGGATCCGCCAGGGGACGCGGCGCAGCAGCACCCGGGTGGTCTCGCCGACGCCGGGCTTGACCAGGTTGACGTTGTCGATGCCGTACTCGGCGCTGATCCGCTCGACGGCGGCCCAGCCGGCCCAGTCGGGCGCCCGGTCCGGGTCGGCGGCCAGCCGGTCGGCGCCCTCGACCGCCGGTGCGCGGACCTCTTCGAAGCACGCGGCCACGGCGTCCAGGAACACCGCCGAGACGTCGCTCCCGGCCAGTTCGGCGTAGTGCTTGGCCCCGTGGAAGTCGTCCGGGCCGATCAGCCCGGCCCGCAGGACGGTGCGCGAAACCAGCCCGGACACCGTGGAGTTGAGGCAGGCGGACGGGATGAGGAAGTCGTCCCGGGTGCCGTACGTACGCACGCAGCGGCCCGGGTCGGCGAGCACGGCGAGGTCCGGGTCGAAGCCGGTGCCGGCCAGCGCGTCGGCGAGTTCCCGGGTGATCGCGCCCTTGCCCGTCCAGCCGTCCACGAACACCACGTCCTGCGCGCGGTGGTGGGCCGCCAGGTACCGCAGGGCGACCGGGTCGATGCCGCGGCCCCGCACGATCGAGACGGCGTAGTGCGGTACGGACAGGCTGTGGGCGAAGGCCAGCCAGCGTCGGACCAGGACGCCGACGGGCGTGCCGGCCCGGGCGAGCGAGGCGAGCACCAGGCCGGGGCCGCGTTCGCGCAGCAGCGTCTCGGCGACGGTGGCGACGGCGAGCGCGATCCGGCGGGCGGAGCCGTGCAGGGCCTGGTGGAACAGCTCCTGGTAGGCGGGACTGGGCTGGTACTCGACCGGAAGCGACTCGGCGTAGTGCGCGCCGCCGTTCTGCACGGCCTCCTCGCGCTCCTCCGTGGGGGCTTCCAGTGCGACCCCGGAGAGGTCCTTGAGCAGCCACGCCACCTCCTCGGCCCGGTAGGAGGAGAACGCCGGCCCGTACAGCGGCGTCGGCAGCGCGGACGCCGACGGCACCGGCCCGTACAGCGGCGTCGGCAGCGCGGACGCCGACGGCACCGGACGGTGCGAGGGCAGCACCGCGAGCACCACCCGGTCGGTGACCTGCCGCAGCTGGCCGAGCAGCGACCGCTCGCCCCGGTGCAGCGCCGGGGTGTCGGCGACGTCGTCCACGACCAGCACGACGGCGTCGAAGCGCCGTGCCGGGTCGCTGCCGGGGGCGACGTTGTACGCGTAGCGCTCGCGCGAGGCGTCGTCCTGCGGGTCGTCGTGGGCGGGGAAGGCCAGCCGGGTGCGGATGGCGTAGCCGGGGTCGTCCACCGCGAGGACGGGCGAGCGGGTGGTGGTGGAGTACCGGACGCGGTCTCCGCCGAGCCGCTCGGCCAGGGCGTCGGCGAGGCGCAGCGGCGTGTACATCAGTTCCTCGGAGCCGAGCACCAGCACCCGCCGTGCCTCGGCGGGCAGGGCTTCGGCGAGCTGCCCGGCGAGCCGGGGCAGGGCGGCGTCCAGGCGGGCGCGGTCACGGGCGGTGAAGCCGTGCCGGCCGCCGTCCGGGAGTCCGGCGGGCCAGTCCAGTACGACCCGGGCCAGCGGCGCGGCGACGGCGCCGGCCGGGTCCGCGCCGACGTCGGCCGGGTCCGTGTCGGCCGTCGACATCTCCGCGATCAGCTGCTGGGCGCGGTCCAGGAGGTCCTCGGGCAGTTCGACGCCACCGTTCGCGGTGGCCACCAGGTCCAGCCGGACGCCGAGTCCGGTGGCGGTCTCGGCGAGCCGGTCCCGGTCGGCGGCGGAACGCAGGTCGACCAGGGCGACCACGACGTAGTGGGCGCGCGGGTGGCGGGCGTGCAGTTCTCGGATGGTGTTGAGGACCGTCCGTCCGGTCGAGAACTCGTCGTCGACCAGCACCAGCGGCCCGTCCCCGGCGAACAGGGCGGGGTCGGCGGGGAGCAGCAGGTGCGAGGTGGCGTGCGAGTGCTCCTCCTCGAAGCCGCCGAGCGGGGGGATCCCGGGCACCGGGCGGCGGGTGGAGTGCAGGTAGGGGGCGTCGAGGCCGTCGGCGACGCTGTGGCCGAGGCCGGTGGCGGTCTCCGCGTAGCCGAGCACGACGGCCCGCGCGGCCGCCTCTTCGCCGAGCAGTTCGCGGACTCTGCGGCCGAGGTCGAGTCCGGCGCCGTGGACGACCGAGGGGCGCTGCGGCACGTGTTTGCCGAGCACGTTGGAGACCAGCAGGTGGGCTCGCTTGCGGTTCTCCCGGAGGGCCAGGCCGACGAGTCCGGGGAGGCACTCGGAACCGGTCAGCACGATCCCGGTCCGGTCGGCGACCCAACGGCCGGTCCACGTCTGGGGTGTTGCTGTCACTACTGGTCCTGCCTTCGATGGTGCGATGGTGCGTTCGTCTTGTCCGGCTCGCCGGGCCCGGCCGGTCACATCCTCCCCTGCGTGCCCGGCCCGCCGAGCCCTCAAGCCCGGCCCCGCCCTGCGTGCCCGCCCCGACCCGGCATGCCCGCCCCTCCCCGGCGTGCCCAGCCCACCCCGCCCGGCCCGTGCCCTTTTCTGTCCGCTTCCTATCCGCCGTACGGGAACCGGAGGGAACGGCCGGGCCTCAACCACACAAACAGGCCGACAGCAGTTCCGCGAAGCTGACGTCCTCCCGGGCCACTCCGAACACCTCCGCCCGTAGCAGCACCCGCTCCGCCCAGGCCCGGTGCGGCCGGGCCTCGTTCATCTTGTTGGTGTACGCGGAGCGCAGCACCCCGCCGCCGTCCTGCTCCTGCCGGAGGATGTCGCGGGCGTCGCAGTACTCCTCGTGCGTGACCACGGAGAGGGCGTGCACGGCGGGCACGTGGCTGGGGTGGATGCAGGTCTTGCCGAGCAGGCCGTTGGCCCGGTCGAGTTCGACCTCCCGGATCAGCCCGTCCAGGTCGTGTTCGATGATCCGGCGGCGGACCTCCTCACCGGAGGTCCGGGTGGTGCCGCCGCTGCCGCCACCGGCACCGCCGACCGTGCCGCCGCCGGCGAACGAGCCTTCGGCGAACGGGGTGCGGCGCAGCTGGGGCTTGAACATCCGTTCCTGCACCGGGAAGTACTCCCAGACCGGCCCGGTGACGGTGTGGCCCGTGCCGTCCGCCCGGCCGAGCACGTTGACCACGTCTCCGATCACCGCCGCGACCAGCGCGACGTCGTACGCGGTGAGGTCGGGCGAGCGCCGCAGGCCGTACGCGGAGCAGAGGTCGGTGACGCCGAGGCGCAGGGCGAGCACCCGGTCCCGGTGCCCGGCGAGCAGTCCGGCGATGCCGAAGAGCTGCTCGCGGCGGGTCTCCAGGTGGGCCAGCTCGGGCGATTCCAGGACGGGCATGGCGAACAGCCGCCGTCCGGTGGCGGCTTCGGCGGCGGCGAGTGCGGCCAGGTAGGCGCCGCCGTTCTCCGGGGTGAACTTGGGCAGGACGAAACCGCTGAGCAGCTCGACGGCCGGACCGAGCCGCTCGGCGAGGTCGGGAATCTGGGCGGCGGCACGAACCCTGATGAAGAGGAGGGGATGACTCTGTGTGCAGTCGGTGAAATCCTTGACCAGGTCATTCAGCTGCTCGACCAGGTTCCGCTCCCCGGCGTCGACCTCGTGGTCGGCGATCGCGTCCTCCAGGCAGAGCACCATCGAGACCACGCCCCGAGCGGCCTGTTTGCGGATGTCGGCGGCGAGCGCGGGCCTGGTGGCGGGGCTGTAGAGGGTGCCGCCGAGCGCGGTTGCGAGCACCTCGGGCTCGCTCTGCGCGGTGAAGGCGCGCGGCTGTTCCACGAAGAGCCGGCCGCGTACGTCCTCGGCGAGGTGGCCGAAATGGCGCAAGGTGCTCTCCTCCAGGAGTGGACGGGCCTCCGGCCCCCTGCCGACGACGCCCCTGCCGACCGGACGACACCCTGGTCAACCGGCCGACCGGGCGCCCTGGTTCCCCGGACGCGTCACCCTCGGACGCCCCTCCGTCGAACCCCCCGGGGGCCTTTCGACCGCCCATCGTACGGACGGGATCCGGCCGCCCCCGGTTCCCCGGCACTGAACTCCCGGAACATCCCGGTCCACTTGGACGATCATGGGCTCCCGGGCGGCAAACCCCGGGAAGCGCAAGTCTTGGCAAAGTCCGACCCTACGCGAACCGGTCCGGTCACGTTGTCCGAAGGGGTGGCGAACAGGCAGGATGGTCCGCTATGACGCACGTGATGGCCAAGGGCGCCAACATCGCACTGCCGGCGGCGGCGGTCCGCGCCGTGCTGCGCTGGAGCGCCGCGCCCGGTGCGCCGGACGTGGACGCGTCCGCGCTGCTGCTCGGCGCGACCGGCAAGGTCCGTTCGGACGCCGACTTCGTCTTCTACAACCAGCCGCGCCACCCCTCCGGCCTGGTCCGCCACCTGCCCAAGCAGCAGACCTCCGGCGGCGCCGAGATCACCGACACGATCGAGGTCGAGCTGGGCAAGCTGCCCGCGGACGTGGACCGCGTGGTGCTGGCGGGCTCCTCCGAGGGCGGACCGTTCCGCACGGTGCCGGGCCTGCGGCTGCTGCTGTTCGACGCCACGGCCGGCGAGGGCGCGGCCGCGCTCGCCGAGTTCGAGATCAGCGACGCCGAGAGCGTCACCGCGCTGGTCGCGGGCGAGCTGTACCGGCGGTCCGGGTCCTGGAAGTTCCGGGCGATCGGCCAGGGCTACACCTCCGGGCTGATCGGTCTCGCCACCGACTTCGGCATCACCGTCGAGGACGAGGCGGCGGGCGCCGCTCCCGACCCGGCGCAGCTCCCGGCACCCGCCTCCACCGCCTCCCCGACCGGTGCGGTCGACCCGCGCAGCACCCCGCTGCCGGACCGGCGCCCGACCGCCCCCGAGCCGGGCACCTTCACCCTGGCCCCGGCCGTCCCGCAGCCGCAGGCCCCGGCCACCCCGGTCCCGGCCGCCGCCACCGCGGGCGCGTCGACGGGCGCTCCGTCGACCCCGCCGCCGCCCACGGCCCCGCCGAGCATGACGCCCCCGCCCACCGCGCCCCCGGCCGTCCCGCCGGCCCCGCCCACGCCGCCCCCGGGCCACCGGCCCGGCACCGGCTACGGCTACCCCCAGCAGCAGCCGGGTACGGGGTACGGCTACCCGCAGCAGCAGCCCGGCACCGGCTACGGCTATCCGCAGCCCACCCAGCCGTACCAGCAGCAGCCCGGTACCGGGTACGGCTACCCGCAGCCGAACCAGCCCGTCCCGCCGCAGCCGCACCCGGGCAGCTACGGCTACCCGCAGGCCGGCACCGGCCAGCAGCCGCCCGTCCCGCAGCCGCCGACGGCCCAGCCCCCCGCGCCCACCGGCGAGGAGTTCGCGCTGCCCCCGCAGGGCCCGCAGTTCCAGCCCCGCTGACGCCCGCCCCGGGGCGGCGGCCGCCCGACAGCGGCGGTCCCGCCCCGACCGCGCAGCGACGCGAACGCGCAGCAACCGGAAGGTGCAACGACCCGAACGCACAGCGACGCGAACGCGCAACGACCCGAACGCGCAACGACCGGAACCGGCCGGTCATCACGCGGCCCGGTGAGCCCCGAGCCGGACACCGAGACTCCCGCCCCCGCACCCGGCACCGCCCGGCCCCTCGCCGCCCGGCTCGTCAGTCGCCGCCCGACTGCCCCTTGTAGCCGCGCTGCCACTGCATCCCGAACCCGTACAGCCGGTCGATGTCCGACTGGAACCCGTTGACGTACCGCACCTCGCGGCGCACGGTCAGCTGGTTGTCGCCCGCGTTCTCGATCAGCACCACGGCGCAGGAGCGGGCCGCCCGGGCCCGCTCCTCCAGCTTGATCTCGATCCGCGGCCCGGTCTGCGGCACGATCGTCACGACCGCCTGCGACTGCTCGAAGGCCGGCGTGCCGTCGTAGATGTAGACGAAGATCAACAGTCGCTTGAACTTGTCCTTCTTCTCCAGGTTGACGTACATCGTCTCGCCCGAGGGCGCCCCGTACTGGTCGTCGCCGCTGAGCTTGACGTACGGCGCGTTCTGGAGGTCGCCGAAGAGGCCGCCGAGCGGCTGCACCACGCCCGTGGAGCCGTCGGAGAGTTCGTACATACAGGCCAGGTCGAGGTCGACGTTCATCGGCTCGTTGCCCTGCGGTGAGTCCGGCTCCAGCGGGCTGAGGATCCGCGGGCTGAAGAACCGCTTGACCGTGTCCCGGGTGCTCGGCCGGCCGGAACCGGCGCGCATCGACCAGTGCAGGTTGACGTAGAGGTAGCCGGTGGTGGCGGCCGACCCGGTGATCGCGTGCTGCGGGGCCGACTTGGTGAGTATGACCTTGTGCTGACCGCCCGGGTTGTCGAAGGTGTAGCTCCGGTCCCCGCGCAGGTACTCCCAGATCGAGACCATCCCGTCCTCTCCCCCCGCTCCCGCCAGGCGATCTGACGGTCCGCCGACCAATGATCGGGCATCGGCCCGGCCGACGGATACCCCGTCCACTTCCTCTCCTACCCCGTCCGGCCACCCACCGGTCACCGACCGGCCGGACCACCGGGCGCGCGAGGCGCGAAGCACCGGGCGCACGAGGCCCGCACCGCCGGGCGCACGGGCCCGCACCGCCGGCCGAAGGCCGAACCGCCGGACGCACGAGGCCCGCACCGCCGGGCGCACGGGCCCGCACCGCCGGCCGAAGGCCGAACCGCCGGACGCGCGGAGCCCCGACCACCGGGCGAACCGCGGGCGAACCGGTGGGCCGATTGGCAGGAGCAAGCCGCCCTCCCGTAACATGCCGCCACTTCGGACGCGATATCGTCTAGCCGCACAGGTGTCCCGTCCGCCCCTGCGCGGGCGCGGTGGGGCACGCCGTGCGGTGACGAACGATCCGTCAGGCAGTGCCCGCGCGGCGGGACCTGACCGCCTGTGTCGCACTGTGAACCTGTCCCCTGCGGAAACCCGAGGCCCGACCCGCAATGAACCTGACCTCCATACAGCTGGTCTGGACCGTCGTCGGCGGCGCAGCCCTGCTGTTCGTCGCCGTCCTGATGGCGACGCTGCGTTTCAAGAACTCGAAGAAGGACGAGGCGACCGACTCCTGGGAGCGCAGTGAGGAGCGCCGCCGCCGCAAGGAGATGATCTACGGCATCTCCTCGTACACGCTGCTGTTCTGCTGCGCCGGTGTCGCCGCCGCGCTGTCCTTCCACGGCCTGGTCGGCTTCGGCAAGGAGAACCTGGGCCTGGCCGACGGCTGGGAGTACCTCGTCCCGTTCGGCCTCGACGGCGCCGCGATGTTCTGCTCGGTGCTCGCCGTCCGCGAGGCCAGCCACGGTGACGCCGCGCTCGGTTCCCGCCTGCTGGTCTGGGTGTTCGCGATCGCCTCGGCCTGGTTCAACTGGGTGCACGCCCCGCGCGGCTTCGGCCACGCCGGCGCCCCGCAGTTCTTCTCCGGCATGTCGATCTCGGCGGCGATCCTGTTCGACCGCGCGCTGAAGCAGACCCGCAAGGCCGCCCTGCGCGAGCAGGGCCTGGTGCCCCGCCCGCTGCCGCAGATCCGCATCGTCCGCTGGCTGCGCGCCCCGCGCGAGACCTACGCGGCCTGGTCGCTGATGCTGCTGGAGAACGTCCGCAGCCTGGACGAGGCGGTCGAGGAGGTGCGCGAGGAGCGGCAGGCGAAGCTGGACGCCAAGGTCCGCGCCCGCACCGCCGACCGCCGCGAGCGCGCCGAGCTGAAGGCCATCTCCCGCCAGGGCGGCGGCATGCTGTCCCGGGCCCGTGGCGGCCGCCAGGTTCCCGCCCTCACGGCTGCCGGAGACGGCCCGAGCACTACGGAGCCTGCCCTAGCCGCGGAGTCCGACGCCACCACCTCGACCTCGCGGACCTCGGCGGGCACCTCCGACTCGTACGAGCCGGCTGCCCTGGACACCGGCCGCCGCGCCCGCGCCGCCGTCGGTTCCTCGTACTCCTCGTACTCCTCCCCCTCGACGTACTCGTCGTCGTCCTCCTCGACGTACTCGTCCTCCTCCTCGACCTCGTCGGCCTCGTCCTCGGCCTCCTCGTCGATCGACGCCTTCGGCTCGTCCCGGCGGAGCTCGTCCATCGACCTGACGGCCGACGACGACACCCTGTCGATGCCGAAGCTGGACTCGCTGGAGCGCAAGCTGCGCGCGATCGAGCAGCAGCTCGGCTGACCGCCCCTCCCGCAGGAACGGGAAACGGCCGCCCCCGGGAAACCCCGGGGGCGGCCGTTCTCGTGTGTGCGGCGGACTCGGCGCCGGTCCCGGCTACTTGCCGGAGCCGACCAGTTCCGGTTCCTCGTCCGCGCCCTCGCGCCGGTTGCGCAGGATCGACGAGCCGAGCGCGAGCCCGATGAAGGCGACGCCGATCAGGCCGGTGACGATCTCCGGGATGTGGTACTTGATCCCGACGAGCAGGATCGCCGCCAGGGCGCCGATCGCGTAGTGCGCGCCGTGCTCCAGGTAGACGTAGTCGTCCAGGGTGCCCTTGCGGACCAGGAAGACGGTCAGCGAGCGGATGTACATCGCGCCGATGCCGAGGCCCAGGGTGATCTGGAAGATGTCGCTGGAGATGGCGAACGCGCCGACCACGCCGTCGAAGGAGAACGACGCGTCCAGGACCTCCAGGTAGAGGAACAGGAAGAACGCGGCCTTGCCGGCGACCTGGACGACCGACTTGCCGGACTTCTCCGCCTCCTCCTCGCGCTCGGCCTCTTCCTCCAGGCCGGACTCGAAGATCGACGAGAGGCCGTTGACCGCCAGGTAGGTGATCAGGCCCAGGACGCCGGCGAGCAGAACGGTTTCGGCGTGCTCGGCGGCGAAGAAGCGGGAGGCCAGTACCAGCGAGACCAGGGCGATGACGGTGGAGAGGGCGTCGAGCTTGCCGATCTTCTCCAGCGGACGCTCCAGCCAGCTCAGCCAGTTGTGCTCCTTCTCCTCGAACACGAAGTCCAGGAAGATCATCAGCAGGAAGATGCCGCCGAAGGCGGCGATGGCCGGGTTGGCCGCTTCCAGGTACTGGCCGTAGGTGAGGCCCTCGTGGGTCTTGTCGGAATGCAGGGCGAGGTCGATGACGGTCGCGGGGTTGAGCTTCGCGGTGAGGCCGACGACCAGCAGCGGGAAGATCAGGCGCATGCCGAAGACGGCGATGAGCACGCCGACGGTCAGGAAGATCTTCTGCCAGTACGGGTTCATCCGCTTCAACACCGTGGCGTTGACCACCGCGTTGTCGAACGACAGGGAGATCTCCAGGATGGAGAGGATCAGCACGATGCCGAAGCCTTGGGCTCCCCAGAGCAGTCCGGCCGCGATCAGGCCGATGGCGGTGATCGCGAACGACCAGCCGAATGTGCGGAGGAACACGGGAGTTGGCTACCTTTCGGGTTCTGGCCGTGTCGGGGGCGGCCTCGTCCCCGAGACTCCCTGACCGGGCCCCGCCCGGTCAGGTCACCCCCGCACTGCCCTCAGTTCTCATGATCGGGTCGGGTGCGATGGTCCGATTTCCGCCCTTACTGTACGTTCACGCCGAAGTCGAGTGCGATGCCGCGCAGGCCGGAGGCGTACCCCTGGCCCACCGCGCGGAACTTCCACTCGCCCGCGTAGCGGTACAGCTCGCCGAAGATCATCGCGGTCTCGCTGGACGCGTCCTCGGACAGGTCGTAGCGGGCGATCTCCTGGCCGTCGACCGAGTTGACGACCCGGATGTAGGCGTTGCGGACCTGCCCGAAGTTCTGCAGCCGCGCCTCGGCCTCGTAGATCGAGACCGCGAAGACCACCTTGTCCGCCTGTGCCGGGACCAGGTCCAGGTTGACCAGGACCACCTCGTCGTCACCCGTGTCGTCGCCACCGGTGAGGTTGTCGCCCTGGTGCTCCACCGAGCCCTCGGGGCTCTTGAGGTTGTTGTAGAAGACGAAGTACTCGTCACCGAGCACTCGTCCGCCACCGCAGAGCAGGGCGCTCGCGTCGAGGTCGAACGGTGCGCCCGTGGTCGAACGGGCGGACCAGCCGAGGCCGATCTGGACCTGCGTCAGGTTCGGCGCGGCCTTGGTGAGCGAGACGTTGCCGCCCTTGGCGAGCGTGACCACCATGACGTTCTTCCTCCCTTGCTTCTCCCGGGGCGCCTTCCAGGTGTAGTCCCCCGCGGCCCCGGCCGACCGGCTCCGGTCGGCTGAACTTCCTGAACTCACATCCTCGCAGCGCGACGGGCCGTCGCGGCACCGGGTCGCACGAACCCCCGACCGGCCCGCGCGGTCCGTACGAACGGGCCGCGTACGGGGCCGCCCGCACACCCCGCGCGGACGGCCGCGGGCGCGAGCCCGGCGGCCCCGCGGGCGCCGGTACGAAACCGGGGCGGCCCGGACCTCCACGGTCCGGGCCGCCCCGGGTGAAGCGCGCGGCAGCGCGCCGACGCACGGTCGGACGAGGACTCAGACGCTGACGCCGAAGTCCTGCGCGATGCCCCGCAGGCCGGAGGCGTAGCCCTGGCCGATGGCGCGGAACTTCCACTCGCCGCCGCTGCGGTACAGCTCGCCGAAGACCATCGCGGTCTCGGTGGAGGCGTCCTCGGAGAGGTCGTAGCGGGCCAGCTCCGCGTTGTCGGCCTGGTTCACCACACGGATGAAGGCGTTGCGCACCTGGCCGAAGTTCTGGCCACGGCTCTCGGCGTCGTAGATCGACACCGGGAAGACGATCTTCTCCACGTCCACCGGGACGCCGGCCAGGTTGACCTTGATCGCCTCGTCGTCGCCCTCACCCTCGCCGGTGCGGTTGTCGCCGGTGTGCTCGACCGAGCCGTCCGGGCTCTTCAGGTTGTTGAAGAAGACGAAGTTGCCGTCCGAGCCGACCTTGCCCTGGGCGTTGCAGAGCAGTGCGCTGGCGTCCAGGTCGAAGTCCGTCCCGGTGGTGGTCCGGACGTCCCAGCCGAGGCCGACGATCACTGCCGTGAGCCCAGGGGCCTCCTTGGTGAGCGAGACGTTGCCGCCCTTGCTGAGGCTGACTCCCACGTGTCCTCCAAGAATCGGGAGGCACGCCCTGTGGTGGTGCCCCCGGTGGTGCGGTCCGGGGCCCCGGGAGCGCACCGGCTCCCGCTCCCCACCCCGCCAACGGCCCGAGCGTAGTACGCGGTTCCCGTCCGCAGCGCGGTTGCGGCCGGACACGGCCGCCGGGCACCCGGGCGGCCGGGTGCCGGGCCCGCGCCGGACGGCCGGGGCGGGCCCCCGGGGCGGCGCTCAGAGCGCGGCGAGGACCCTGAGGTACTCCTGCTCGTCCCGGGCGTCCGGGAGGCCGTTGACGACGCTCCAGCGGACCGTGCCGGCCCTGTCGACCACGAAGGTGCCGCGCAGCGGGCAGCCCCGCTCCTCGTCGAGGACGCCGTACGCCCGGGTGACCTCGCCGTGCGGCCAGAAGTCGGCGAGCAGCGGGAACTCCAGGCCCTCGCGGTCGGCGAGCACGCGCTGGGAGAACTGCGAGTCGCAGGACAGGCCGAGCACCTGGACGTCGTCGTTCTGCAGCCCGGCCAGCTCCCGCTGGATCGCGCCGAGCTCGCCGGTGCAGACGCCGGTGAAGGCGAACGGGTAGAAGACCAGGACGACGTTCTTCTCGCCGCGGAAGTCGGCGAGCCGGACCGACTCCCCGTGCTGGTTGTTGAGCTCGAAGTCCGGAGCCTGGGTGCCGACCTCGACGGCCATGGGCGGGACCTTTCTGACGCGACCGGGCCGCGCGGCGGGGCGCGGCTGGCCACATCCTCGCATTCGTTTACGGGCGTTCCGCCGAACGGATGAGGCGGGCCCGTCGGGCACCCGACTCCTTTCGCCCTGGGCGAACGCGCCACCGCCCGTCCCGAACACCACCCGGCCCCGGCCCAAGCACCACCGCAGCCCGACCCGGCCCGAGCACCACCGCGGCCCGACCCCGGCCCGACCGCCGCCGGAGCCCGCCGCCCCGGCCCGGCCCGGCCGCGACGCAAAAGCGCCGGGCCCCGACGGAGCGTGACTCCGTCGGGGCCCGGCGAGGGGCTTCAGAACCCGTTCAGCGCTTGCCGGCCGGCTTCGCCGTGGACTTGGTTGCGAGCCGGGTGGCCGCCCAGTCCTTGGCGATGTTGATCGAGCTGGTCTGGGAGAGGCCGGCGGTGCGCGCCGCCTCGTTGATGTCCGAGGCCTCGATGTGGCCGTCCCGCCCGGTCTTGGGCGTCAGCAGCCAGATGACGCCGCCCTCGGCGAGGTACTCCAGCGCGTCGACGAGGGAGTCGGTGAGGTCCCCGTCGTCGTCGCGGTGCCACAGCAGGACGGCGTCAGCGACGTCGTCGTAGTCCTCGTCGACGAGATCCGCGCCGGTGACCTCCTCGATGCCTTCGCGGAGATCCTGGTCAGTGTCTTCGTCGTACCCCAGCTCCTGGACGATCTGGCCGGCCTCGAAGTTGAGACGGGCCGCCGGGTTGGACTTGTCCGCGGGGTCCGCGGTCGCGCTCACGGGAATAACCTCCAGTATTCGGCTCGGCGTCCATGCCGAGGCTGTGGCCGTAGTCCACACGGGCGCGGCGGTTCGCGCAAGTACCCGACCCCCGATCCCCTCCAAAGGTTGACGTGTCGCACCGGGACACGCCGCTGGACGTGGCGCGAATCACACCGATTTGCCCTTCTCTGCGTGGGACAAGGATGCTTCGGGTGGTCCCGGCCCACAGGCCGTACGCGTGCCCGAGATGCGAACGGCATTCGGGGTCCGCGCGTGCGCGGGCGTAGAGTCTCCTGTTGGCCCTCACCCCGGCCGCCCGCCATCGGGCGGACGGGACACCAGGTCGGACCACCTCTTTTCGTAACACCCGGGGGTGTGCGGAGCGGACGAAGACGCTCGCGCCGCGCACCACCAGACCGTTCCGCCCACCAGGCGGAATGGTTACCGATCGGTAGAGATGACGGATCTCCGAGCGCGGTAGCACGATGGAGGCGGCGCGACACACCTCTAGTTTCGACCGACAGTGAAGGAACAGCGTGGCTTCCGGATCCGATCGCAACCCGATCATCATTGGCGGCCTTCCGAGTCAGGTCCCGGACTTCGATCCCGAGGAGACCGCGGAATGGCTGGAGTCGCTCGATGCGGCCATCGACGAGCGGGGGCGTGAGCGTGCCCGTTACCTGATGCTGCGGCTGATCGAGCGCGCCCGCGAGAAGCGTGTCGCCGTGCCCGAGATGCGCAGCACGGACTACGTCAACACCATCGCCACCAAGGACGAGCCGTTCTTCCCCGGCAACGAGGAGATCGAGCGCAAGATCCTCAACGCGACCCGATGGAACGCGGCCGTCATGGTCTCCCGGGCACAGCGCCCCGGCATCGGCGTCGGTGGCCACATCGCCACCTTCGCCTCCTCCGCGTCGCTCTACGACGTCGGCTTCAACTACTTCTTCCGCGGCAAGGACGCCGAGGGCGAGTCCGGCGACCAGATCTTCTTCCAGGGCCACGCCTCCCCCGGCATCTACGCCCGCGCCTTCCTGCTGGACCGACTCACCGAGCAGCAGCTCGACGCGTTCCGCCAGGAGAAGTCGAAGGCCCCGTACGGCCTGTCCAGCTACCCGCACCCGCGGCTGATGCCGGACTTCTGGGAGTTCCCGACCGTCTCGATGGGCCTCGGCCCGCTCGGCGCGATCTACCAGGCGCGGATGAACCGCTACCTGGAGCACCGCGGCATCAAGGACACCTCCGACTCGCAGGTGTACGCCTTCCTCGGCGACGGCGAGATGGACGAGCCCGAGTCGCTCGGCCAGCTGTCGCTGGCGGCCCGCGAGGGCCTGGACAACCTGACCTTCGTGGTGAACTGCAACCTGCAGCGCCTCGACGGCCCGGTCCGCGGCAACGGCAAGATCATCCAGGAGCTGGAGTCCCAGTTCCGGGGCGCCGGCTGGAACGTGATCAAGCTCATCTGGGACCGCAGCTGGGACCCGCTGCTCGCGCAGGACCGCGACGGCGTGCTGGTCAACAAGCTGAACACCACGGTGGACGGCCAGTTCCAGACCTACGCCACCGAGTCCGGCGAGTACATCCGCGAGCACTTCTTCGGCTCCGACCTGCGCCTGCGCAAGATGGTCGAGAGCATGACCGACCAGCAGATCCAGCACCTGGGTCGCGGCGGCCACGACCACAAGAAGATCTACGCGGCGTTCAAGGCGGCCCGCGAGCACAAGGGCCAGCCGACGGTCATCCTGGCCCAGACGGTCAAGGGCTGGACGCTGGGCCCCAACTTCGAGGGCCGCAACGCCACCCACCAGATGAAGAAGCTGACGGTCGAGGACCTGAAGCGCTTCCGCGACCGGCTGCACCTGCCGATCACCGACAAGCAGCTCGACGAGGGCTACCCGCCCTACTACCACCCGGGCCGCAACTCGGAAGAGATCCAGTACATGCACGACCGCCGCAGCGAGCTGGGCGGCTACGTGCCCACCCGCAAGGTGCGTCCGCGCAAGCTGGAGCTGCCCGGCGACGACGCGTACAAGGCGGTCAAGAAGGGGTCCGGCAACCAGACCATCGCCACCACCATGGCGTTCGTCCGGGTGCTCAAGGACCTCATGCGGGACAAGGGCATCGGCAACCGCTTCGTGCCGATCGCGCCGGACGAGTACCGCACCTTCGGCATGGACTCGCTCTTCCCGTCGGCGAAGATCTACAACCCGCTCGGCCAGACCTATGAGTCGGTCGACCGGGACCTCCTCCTCGCCTACAAGGAGTCGCCGACCGGCCAGATGCTGCACGACGGCATCTCCGAGGCCGGCTGCACCGCCTCGCTGATCGCCGCCGGCTCCTCCTACGCCACCCACGGCGAGCCGATGATCCCGGTGTACGTCTTCTACTCGATGTTCGGGTTCCAGCGCACCGGCGACCAGTTCTGGCAGATGGCCGACCAGCTGGCCCGCGGCTTCGTGATCGGCGCCACCGCCGGCCGCACCACCCTGACCGGTGAGGGTCTGCAGCACGCCGACGGTCACTCGCACCTGCTGGCCTCGACCAACCCCGGCGTCGTCGCGTACGACCCGGCGTACGGCTTCGAGATCGCGCACATCGTCCAGGACGGTCTGCGCCGGATGTACGGCTCCAGCGCCGAGCACCCGCACGGCGAGGACGTGTTCTACTACATGACCGTCTACAACGAGCCGATCAAGATGCCGGCCGAGCCCGAGAACGTGGACGTCGAGGGCATCCTCAAGGGTCTGCACAAGTACGCGCCGGGCACCGCCGGCCAGATCCCGGCCCAGATCCTCGCCTCCGGCGTGGCCGTGCCGTGGGCCCTGGAGGCCCAGCGCATCCTCGCCGAGGAGTGGAACGTCAAGGCCGACGTCTGGTCCGCGACCTCCTGGAACGAGCTGCGCCGCGACGCGGTGGAGGCCGAGGAGTTCAACCTGCTGCACCCCGAGGAGCAGCAGCGCGTGCCGTACGTCACCCGGAAGCTCCAGGGTGCCGAGGGCCCGTTCGTCGCGGTGTCCGACTGGATGCGCGCGGTGCCGGACCAGATCTCCCGCTGGGTGCCGGGCCAGTACCAGTCGCTGGGCGCGGACGGCTTCGGCTTCGCCGACACCCGCGGCGCGGCCCGTCGCTTCTTCCACATCGACGCGCAGTCGGTCGTCCTGGGCGTGCTCACCGAGCTCGCCAAGCAGGGCAAGATCGACCGCTCGGCGCTGAAGGACGCGATCGACCGCTACCAGCTGCTGGACGTGGCCGCGGCCGACCCGGGTGCCGCCGGCGGCGAGGCCTGATCGCCCGCCCGGTCTAGGCAGTGAAGGGCCGGACTCCTCCGGGAGTCCGGCCCTTCGTCGTTCCACGCGGTCCGTCCGCCGGCACGGCCGGCCGGCGGACGGACCGCGTGACGAGCCGCGTGACAAGCCCGGTGCCCACCCCCGCGGCATCCCCGGCCGCTTCTCCCGCCGCCTCTCCTCCGCCCCGGCCGCGGGGACGCCCCGCGGGCAGCACGACGGCCCCGGACTCCGCCGAGTCCGGGGCCGTCGCGTACGGGCGGGCCTCAGATGTGCACGGCCGGGCCCGCGTCGGTGGTGCCCCGGCGGGTGAACAGGCCGAGCAGGGCGGCGGCGAAGGCCACCACGGAGGCGACCGCGAAGGCGAGCGACATGCCGCTGACGAAGGACTCGTGGACGGCGCCGGCCATCGCGTCCACCACCTGCTGCGGGGTGCCGGGCGGGGCTGGCGGCGCGATGCCGAGCTGGGCGGCCTGCTTGAGGCCCTCGGCCTGCGGGCCCTCGACGGGCGGCAGGCCCGCCCCGGCCCAGTTGCCGGGCAGCACGTCGCCGACCTTGGCGGCCATCAGCGCGCCCAGCACCGCGGTGCCCAGGCTGCCGCCGACCTGCATCGCGGACTGCTGCAGGCCGCCCGCCACGCCGGACAGCTCCAGCGGGGCGTTGCCGACGATCACCTCGGTGGCACCGACCATGACCGGGCCGATGCCGAGGCCCATCAGGACGAACCAGAGCGACATCACGCCGGTGCCGGAGCCGGTGTCCAGGGTGGACATGCCGAACATCGCGGTGGTGGTGATCAACATGCCGGCCACGATCGGGATCCTGGGGCCGAGCTTGCCGATCGCGATGCCGGCCAGCGGCGAGCCGACGATCATCATGCCGGTCATCGGCAGCAGGTGGACGCCGGCGTCGACCGGCTTCATCCCGTGCACGTTCTGCAGGTAGAAGGTCACGAAGAAGATCGCGCCGAAGAACGCGAAGGCCATCAGCACCATCAGCAGGACGCCCGCCGACAGCGGCACCGAGCGGAACAGGCTGAGCGGGATCAGCGGCTCGCGCGCCTTGCCCTGCCAGAGCGCGAACAGCACCATCAGCACCACCGCACCGCCCAGGAACAGCAGGGTCCGCGCGTCGCCCCAGCCCCACTCGGGGGCCTTGATGATGCCGAAGACCAGCGCGAACATCCCGACCGACAGCAGCACGATGCCGGGCACGTCGAAGGACTTGGCGGCGTTCTCGGCCCGCACGTCCCTGAGGACCCACAGGCCGAGCGCCAGCGCGATCAGGCCGACCGGGATGTTGATGAAGAACACCGACTCCCAGCTGACGTGCTCGACCAGCAGGCCGCCGACGATCGGGCCGGCCGCGGTGGAGGCGCCGATCACGCCGCCCCAGATGCCGATGGCCATGTTGAGCTTCTCGGCCGGGAAGGCCCCGCGCAGCAGGCCGAGCGCGGCCGGCTGGAGCAGCGCGCCGAACAGGCCCTGCAGGACCCGGAAGGCGATCACGGTCCGGATGTCGCCCGCGAAGCCGATCGCGGCCGAGGTGGCGGCGAAGCCGACCGCGCCGACCAGGAAGGTGTTCCGGTGGCCGAACCGGTCGCCGATCTTGCCGGCGGTGATCAGGAAGACCGCCAGGGCGAGCAGGTAGCCGCTGGTGACCCACTGGATCTCGGAGGGCGCCGCGTGCAGCTTCTCCTGGATGACCGGGTTGGCGATGGCGACGATCGTGCCGTCCAGGGCGACCATCATGACGCCGACCGCGACGGTCAGCAGGGTCAGCCAGGGGTGCCCCTTGAAGCCGCCCCCGGACGGTGGCATCGGTGGCGGCGGGGCGTCCGCCTCGGAGTTCTTGACGACGGACTGGCTCATCTGGGCCCTCCGGGGGCATGGCTCGGTCGGAACGTGGTCGTGGCGCCCCGGCCCACCCGTCCCCACAGGTGCCCCGGCCCGACGGGCGCCACTCGCGGCAGATTATGTCAGTCGCTGACATTCGGCAAACAGTGACTTCTGGCCATTACTGACATTTGTCAGAACGCTAAGGTTGTGCTCCCACCAGAAACACCCAGCGCTCCGGAAGGCCCCGCCATGGCCGCTCACACCCCCCACCCCACCGGCACCCCGGAGGACCTCGGGCGGACGCCCGGACTGCGTGAGCGCAAGAAGCAGCAGACCCGGGACGCCCTGGTCCAGGCCGCCCACGTGCTCTTCCTCGGCCAGGGCTTCTCCCGGACGACCGTCGACGAGATCGCCTCCGCCGTCGACGTCTCCCAGCGCACCTTCTTCCGCTACTTCGCCAACAAGGACGAGGTCGCGCTCGCCGTCATGGCCGAGGCCGAGGACTACTTCATCGAGTGCCTGCGCCACCGCCCGGCCGAGGAGACCCCGCTGCAGGCCCTGCGCGCCTCGATCGTCAAGGCCTGGCGCGACCTCGGGAACGCCAGGGAGTCCGGCCCCGGCTCGATCACCAGCGCGCTCGAACTCATGCGGATGATCGAGGACGCGCCCACCCTGCTCGCCGCCCACCTGCGCCGGGTCACCGAGCAGGAACGGATCGTCGTCCGGGTGCTCGCCGAACGCGAGGGCCTCGACCCGCGCGAGGACCTGCGCCCCGCCGTGCTCGCCGCCGTCTTCGGCAGCGTGCTGCGCGCCGCCCACCTGTCCTGGACCGCCGACCGCGAACCCGAGGGCCCGGAAGGCATGATCACCCTGATCGAGCGCCACTTCGACCAGCTCGGCCCGGCCCTGACCGGCCACTGGCGCACCTGAGCACCCGCACGGCCGACGGGGCACCAGCCCGCCCGGGCACCCGCGTCATACCCGGGTAGCACCCCGGATCCCGGCCCCAGGTCGGACGCCGGACGGCCGCCGCGCCCCTAGTCTGACCGGATGATCGACTCGTCCCCCGGGTCCGGCCCCCTCGACGCGGCGCGGGCCCTGCTCAGCACGCTCGTCCGACCGTCCACCGACCACACCCCGTTCCTGGCCCAGTCCTCCCGGCCGTGGGTCCGCCACCTCCCGTACGTCCTCGCGGTGGCCGCCATCTCCTCGCTACTGCCCAGCGGGATCAACGTGATGGCCAACGACTACGGGATCAACGGCGGGCTCGCCGGCGCCCTCGCCGTCGCGCAGACCGCGCCGCTGCTGCTCGCGGTGAGCCGGCCGCTGGCCGCCTGGTGGATGATCGGCGGCACCGGCCTGCTGGCCGCCCTGCTGGTCCTGACCACCGGGACCGGGACCGCCGGCCTCTGGCCGTGGACCGCCACCGGTCTGGTCGGCTACCTCCTCCTGATGGTCCCGCTCTCCCTCCGCGAGCCGCGACGCACCCTGATCGCGGTCTGGCTGGTCACCGCGGGCTGGAGTGCCGCCCTGTCACTCGCCGCGACGGGCTCCCGCTACACCGGGGACAACGTCCTCCTCGTGATCGCCCTGACCGGCGCCGTCCTGGTGCTCGGCGGAGCCCTGCGGGAGAGCGCCGAGGCCCGCCGGCTGCTCAGCGAGCAGGCGCAGATCAGCGAGGTGGAGCGCGAACGGCGCACCCTGCTGGAGGAACGCGCGCGGATCGCACGGGAGTTGCACGACGTGGTGGCCCACCACATGTCGGTGATCGCGGTCCAGGCCGCCAGCGCGCCCTACCGGATCCCCGACGTACCGGCCGACGCCGCCGAGGAGTTCACCGCGATAGCCGGCACCGCCCGGGAGTCGCTCGCCGAGATGCGCCGACTGCTGGGCGTGCTGCGCAGCGAGGAGTCCGGCGGGGAGAAGGCCCCGCAGCCCGGCGTCGGCCAACTCGCCCAGCTGGTCGAGACGGTGGGACGGGCCGGAGTGCCGGCCGAACTGACGGTGGACGACGGGCTGGTGGAGACGGTGCCGCAGGCCGTCGGCCTGTCCGCGTACCGGATCGTCCAGGAGGCGCTGGCCAACGTGGTGCGGCACGCCCCCGGCGCGCAGGCCTGGGTCTCGCTCTCCTCGGACGGCCCGGCGCTGCTGGTGACCGTGGTCAACGGGCCGCCGCCGGAGCGCACCGAGTCGTTGGAGGCGTCGGCCGAGGGCACCGGGCACGGTCTGGTCGGAATGCGTGAACGCGTCCGGCTGGTCGATGGCAGGCTGGACACCGGCCCGCTGCCGGACGGCGGCTTCAAGGTGGCCGCCGTGCTGCCCCTCGGCACCTCCGACAACACCCCACGGGAGCCCACCGCATGACCATCCGCGTGATCATCGTCGACGACCAGGCCATGGTGCGCGCGGGCTTCGCCGCCCTGCTGAACGCCCAGAGCGACATCGACGTGGTGGGCGACGCGGCGGACGGCGCCCAGGCCCTGGAGGTCGCCGGCCGCACCCACCCCGACGTGGTGCTGATGGACGTCCGGATGCCCGTGATGGACGGCCTGGAGGCCGCCCGACGGCTGCTCGACCCGGCCACCGGTCCACGGGGAGGAGGGGGCGCACACCGGCCCAAGGTGCTGATGCTGACCACCTTCGACGTGGACGACTACGTCTACGAGGCGCTGCGCGCCGGGGCCAGCGGCTTCCTGCTCAAGGACGCCCCGCCGGCCGACCTGATCGCCGCGGTCCGGGTGGTCGCGGCCGGCGAGGCGCTGCTCGCCCCCTCGGTGACCCGCCGGCTGATCGAGGACTTCGCCCGCACCCGCCCCGCCAGGCGCCACGACCCCAAGGTGCGACTCAACGGCCTGACCCCGCGCGAGACCGAGGTGCTGGAGCTGATCGCCCGCGGCCTCTCCAACCAGGAGATAGCCGCGAAGCTGGTGCTCGCCGAACAGACCGTCAAGACCCACATCGGACGCATCCTCGCCAAGCTCGACCTGCGCGACCGCGCCCAGGCGGTGGTGCTGGCCTACGAGTCCGGCCTGGTGACCCCCGGCCAGTAGGGGGGGACATCCCCCTGATACCCGGGTAGCACCCGGGAGTTGGCCCCGCGGTGTGACGCCCGCGGGGCCGTCGCGTTCCTACCTTCCTTCTCGTCGCAAGCCGAACGAACGAGGGGGAGAAGGACCATGCGCGGATTCCGGATCAGGCGGGCACTGGCCACCGCGGTGGCGCTGGCGGCGGTGCTCGGCGCCGGCGGCTGGGCGGCCGACACCCAGACCCCCGTCACCGGCCCGCCGCCCGGCAGCGCCGCCTGGACGGCCGACACCTCGCTCGGCCGGCGCCTGCCCGACCCGGCCACCAGCGCCCCGGACGGGGTCGCCGCGTTCTTCGCCGGACTGGCACCGGCCGCACAGGACGCGCTGGCCGTCCGGTACCCGCTGGTGGTCGGCAACCTGGACGGCGCCCCGGTCGCCCTCCGCTACCGCGCCAACGCCTTGGCCCTCGCCGCCGAACGCACCCGGGAACTCGCCCGCGCCGCCGACCCGGCCCGCACCCCGCAGGACCACGAGGCCGCCCGCACCCGCGCCGAGCGCTACCGAACGCTGCTGGACGGCGGACGGCAGATCCTCGCCTTCGACCCGCGCGGCCGCGGCCAGGTCGCCGAGGTGTACGGCGACCTCGCCGCCGCCCGCCGCACCGCCGTGATCGTCCCCGGCTCCGACATCGACCTGCTCGACTTCGACCGCACCGCCGATCCGTACGGCACCCCCGCCGGCATGGCCCGCGCCCTGCACCAGGCCACCGACGGGCAGACCGCGGTGATCGCCTGGGCCGGCTACACCACCCCGGTCGGCGTCGGCCCCGACGCCGCCACCGAAGGCCTCGCCCGGGCCGGCGCCGCCCGCCTCGACCGGCTGCTCGACGGACTCGCCGTCAGCACCCGCCCGCAGGCCCCCGCCACCCTGTTCTGCCACAGCTACGGCTCGGTGGTCTGCGGCCTGGCCCGCCCCACGCCCGCCCGGGCCTCCGGCGTGGTGGTGCTCGGCTCCCCCGGCATGGGCGTCGACTCGGCGGCCGACCTCGACCCGCGCGTCCCGCTGTGGGCCACCGCCCGCAACGGCTCCGACTGGATCGGCGACGTGCCCAACGTCCGGCTGCTCGGCCTCGGCCACGGCGCCGACCCGACCGACCCCGGTTTCGGCGCCCGCCCGCTGCCCGCCACCGGATCCCACGGCCACACCGGCTACTTCGCCCCCGGCACCGCCTCGCTCGCCGCCTACGCCGCCGTCGCCCTCGGCCGCGCCTGACCGCCCGCACCGGAAGGAGCACCATCATGGCCCACCCCCTCACCGCCCTGCGCCGCGCCGCCCGCCCCCTCGACGGACTGCGCCGCACCGCCCGGCAGGTCGACGCCAGGACCCCCGCCACCCGCGACCGCGCTCTCGACGGACTGCGCGCCCTCGCCCTGCTTGCCGTTCCGGTCGGGCACTGGATGCTCGGCGGCTTCACCCGCTCCCCCGACGGCGCCCTGCACAACGCCAGCCCGCTCTCCTCCCTCGGCTTCTTCGCCCCGCTCAGCTGGGGGCTCCAGATGCTCGGGGTGTTCTTCCTGGTCGGCGGCCACTCCTCGGTCCGCTCGCTGGAGCGCTCCCGCGCCCGCGGCGGCTCGTACGGCGGCTGGCTGCGCGCCCGGACGGTCCGGCTGCTGCGCCCGGTGCTCGGGGTGACGGCCGTCTGGGCGCTGCTGATCCCGCTGCTGCCCGCGCTGGGCGTCCCCGCGGACACCCTGCGCACCGGCGCGACGCTGGTGGTACAGCCGCTCTGGTACATCGGGGTCTACCTGGGGCTGACCGCGCTCACCCCGCTCTGCGTGGCCGCCGGGCGCCGGCTGGGCGGCTGGTCGGCGGGCCTGCTGGTGGCCTCGGTCGCCACCGTCGACCTGCTGCGGTACGGGCCGTGGGCGCAGTCGGTGCCGTCCTGGGTCGCCCTGCTGAACATCCTTCCGGGCTGGCTGTTCGGGTACCAGCTGGGCGTGCTCTGGGCGCAGGGCCGGCTCGGCCGCCCGACGGCCCGGGTGCTGCTGCTGGGCGGCGGCGCGCTGTTCGCCGTGCTGCTGCTGGTGTTCCACTACCCGGCCAGCATGGTCGGCGTGCCCGGGGCGGAGCGCACCAACTCGCACCCGCCGTCCCTGCTGGTACTCGCCCTGGCGGCGGTCCAGTGCGGTGGCGCGGTGCTGCTGCGGGAGCGGCTGGGCCGGCTGCTGACGCGCCGTCCGCTGTTGTGGCTGCCGGTGGTGGCGGTGAACCTGTCGGCGATGACGATCTTCTGCTGGCACCAGAGCGCGATGCTCGCGGTGGGGGTGCCCGGCGCGGCTGCCCTGGGCAGCGTCCCGGGCCTGACCACCGCACCGGACTCGCTCGGCTGGGTGGCCGCCCGGCTGGCGCTGCTCCCGCTGTTCGGAGCCGTCCTGGTGGCCATCGGGTGGTTCACCCGGCGGTTCGACGGACCGTGGACGTCCTTCTCCCGGGCCGGGAAGGCGGCGGCCGGCGCCGCGGCGGCACTGTTCGCGGCGTACGCGCTGGGCGTGGTGTGACCCGCGCCGGGCGTGGTGTGACCCGCGCCGGACGTGCGGTGCCCCGTACCGGGCGTGGCCCGTCCGGCGCCGGTCGGCTGCGCCGGGAGGATGCACCCGCATGCGAACCACCACGCACTGTGATGTCCTGTGACGGTCGGCGACCAACGCAGGACCGCGCCCGCCCACGGCCCGTCCGTCCGCATTCGCCGCCCCTCCCCCCGCGCACACCCCACACTCCAGAGGAGTCCCATGTCCCTGTCCCCACCACGTCCCCGGCCGCGGCGCGGGGCCCGCCGCCGACTGGCGGGCACCGCCGTGGTCCTCGCGGTGACCGCCGGCACCGTGCTCGGCGCCGTCGCCCCGGCCGGCGCCCACGGCGGACCGGCCGCCCCCGGCGCGGACGACCTCGCCCCGCACGTCGACTCGCCCCGGGTGATGGCCGAGCTGCGGGAGGACGAGGTCGCGGCCCTCGGCCAGGAGCACGCCGAGGAGCACGCCCGGATGCGCGCCGCCATCCGCGGCATCGGCGACTACCCGCAAACCACCCGCACCAACCGGTACAAGGCGCTGACGGCTTCCCAGGCCGACCACAACAAGGCCTTCGCCCCGGCGACCTTCGGAGCGTTCAAGGACTACTTCCCCTCCCCCGACTTCGGCGACCACGTCGCGCTGCTGCCGACCGGCAAGGTGCTGCTGTTCTCCTTCGAGCGGATCGAGACCAACCCGGAGAAGGAGCCCGCCCCCACCCAGACCACCGGCAAGGAGAACGCCGGCCGGGCCTTCCTCTGGGACCCCGCCAAGGGCACCGTCCCGGAGGCCTACAAGCAGGTCAACCCGCCGATCGTCAACATGCCGGACGGCCTGGACGAGTCCCGCCCGGCGCCGTTCTTCTGCTCCGGCCACTCCTTCCTGCCCAACGGCATGCTCGGCGTCTTCGGCGGCAACCTGGGTGGCAACGGCGGCACGGGCGCCAAGCTCTCGCTGATCTTCGACCCGTGGACCGAGACCTGGACCCGCAACCCCGACATGTCGGTGGGCCGCTGGTACCCCTCGGTGGTGACCGGCGCCGACGGCCGCCAGCTGATCATGTCCGGCCAGTCCGAACTCGGTTACGGCACCCCCACCCCGGTGGTCGAGCGCTTCCCCGCCAAGCCCTTCGCGGTGCCGGTGAAGAAGACCGACGTCCCCGTGAACACCCCGGTGGACCGCTTCAAGGTCGACGCCCCGTTCACCACCGACTACCCGCACCTGTTCTCGCTCAACGACGGCAACATCTACGGCTTCGGCCGCCAGGCCGCCGAGCAGTGGAAGTTCGACCCGGTCGCCGAGTCCCGCAGCGACCTGACCGCCCGCCCCGACGGCCGCAAGCGCAACTACGGCTCCGCCGTGATGCTCCCCGGCGGCGTCAACGGCCCGGACTCCGCGCTGGTCCTCGGCGGCGACCGGGACAACCCCAGCACCCTGCGCTTCTCCAACGGCAGTTGGACCGCCGAGAAGTCCCGCGCCTTCGGCCGCACCCAGGACGACACCATCCTGCTCCCCACCGGCCGGCTGCTGACCGTCAACGGCGCCTACGACATCCGCGACTACGGCAACGGCCCGTACAACCCCAACGCGGACCTCAAGTACCGCCAGATCGAGCTGCGCGACGACCAGGGCAACTGGCAGCTCGGCCCGGTCCAGCGGCTGCCGCGCGGCTACCACTCCAACGCGGTGGTGCTGCCGGACGGCCGCGTCCTGGTCACCGGCGACGAGCTGCAGCAGCTGGCCAACAACCCCGACGTCAACGGCACGGTGACCGGCGTCCCGGGCACCTCGGGGCCGGTCACCATGAACGGCACGATCGAGATCTACGAGCCGTCGTACCTCTACCAGGGCGACCGGCCGGCCCTGGCCAACGCACCCACCGCGCCGGTCGGTTACGACAAGAAGTTCACCGTCACCAGCACCACCCCGGGCCTCGCCGCCAAGGCCGTCCTGCTGGCGCCGACCACCTCCACCCACTCGGTCAACACCAGCCAGCGCCACATCGACCTACGGCTCACCAGCCGGGCCGGCAACCGGCTGGAGTTCCAGGCCCCGCCGGACGCCAAGGCCGCTCCGCCCGGCTGGTACATGCTGTTCCTGCTCAGCGACCAGGGCGTGCCCAGCGTCGCGCAGTGGGTCCAACTCGGCTCCCCCGCCTGATCCCCCTCCCCGAAAGGACACCCCACCCATGGCAACGGAACCGAGTCTGCGCGAGAGCACGGAGATCCAGGGCGACATCCTCGCCGGGTTCAAGAAGGACAACGTCAGCATCCTGTTCCTCAAGTTCGAGGACGCCGCGCGGGCCCGCGACTGGCTCCGCAAGCTGACCCCGCAGATCTCCACCACCCGCGAGGTCGCCGCGTTCAACGACGCGTTCAGCGAGGCCAGGCAGGCCTCCGGCGGCGACGACCCCAAGTCGCTGACCGCCACCTGGCTCGGCATCAGCTTCACCTACGAAGGCCTGCGGATGCTCGCCTCGACCGACCCGTTCCCGACCGCCCCGCCGGTCGGCAGCGGCCTGGAGGCCTTCAAGGAGGGCTCGGCCCAGCGGGCCGGAGCGCTCGGCGACACCGGCGACAACTCCCCCGACAACTGGCTGTTCGGCAACGGAAGGAACCAGCCGGTGCACGCCGTGCTGAAGATCTCCGCCGACACCGAGCGGGACCTGCAGGCCGCCGTCGAGGCGCAGCGGATCGCCGCCGCCGAGTGCCGGGTCCTGGTCGCGTACCAGCAGAACGCCCGGACACTGCTGGGCAGTCGGCGCGGCAAGGAGCACTTCGGCTTCAAGGACGGCATCAGCGAACCCGGCGTCGTGGGCTTCGACCGGCCGAACCCGGCCAAGCCGGACGAGGTGGACGGCCACCCGGGCACCCGGCTCATCCCGGCCGGCGAGTTCGTCTGCGGCCTGGAGAACGACCGGTTCAGCTTCCCCAGGGACCAGTACCCGGAGTGGGCGCGCAACGGCTCCTTCCAGGTGGTCCGTCGGCTCGCCCAGGACGTGCCCGGCTGGTGGTCGCAGGTCGCGGTCAAGCTGGAGGAGCTCCGGCGGGCCAAGGCCGTCCCGGAGCACGCGACCACCGAGTGGCTGGCCGCCCGGATGGTCGGCCGGTGGCGCTCCGGCGCCCCGGTCTGCAAGTACCAGGACCGGGACGCCCCGAACAACCCGACCGCCGCCAAGGACAACGACTTCGACTTCCGGGACGACCCGGAGGGCCTGGTCACCCCGCTCTGGTCGCACCTGCGCAAGACCGAGCCGCGCGCCGGTCTGCAGGAAGCCCCGGACAAGCCGCCGTTCGACGCCAAGGACCTCAACGGCCGGCGGATCATGCGCCGCGGCACCCCGTACGGCGCCCCGTTCGACCCGGCCTCCGAGGGCCCGGGCGGGCCCGACGACCCGCGCGGCCTGCTGTTCATCTGCTACCAGGCGGACCTCCAGCGCCAGTTCGAGTTCATCCAGGCCGACTGGATGGACCAGCCGAACTTCCCGCCCAACCGCGACTCGCAGGGCGTCACCCCGCCCGGGCACGATTCGCCCAGGCCGGTGCCCGGCCGGGACCCGGTCACCCAGAGCTGCGCGAACCCGGACTCGGGTGAGATCACCCCCGTCGACTACGAGAACCGGGACACCAGCGGCCTGATCCAGCACACCCCGCTGAGCTTCGCGCAGTTCGTCCGGACCACCGGCTCGGTGTACGCCTTCATGCCCTCCCTGAGCATCCTGCGCGGGCTCTGCGAGGGGCGGCTCGCCCCGGTGGCCGGCCAGACCACCGGCGGACAGACCGGCGGGCAGACCACCGGAGGCCAGACCGGCGGCCAGACCCAGCCCACGCCGCAGCCGGTGAAGGCGTACCCGTGCGACGAGTTCGTCGGCGTCCCGGACCAGAACCGCCGGGTCGGCCAGAGCCAGTACTGGGCGTTCCACGGCGACCGCTGCCGACTGATCTCGGTGGCCGACGGCTCCGCCCACACCGACCGCAAGGTCGAGGACGACACCTGGCTGACCGGCTGGTCCTGTCTGCAGGGCGTCGGCCGGGTCGACTGCTTCCTGCCCGTCCCGGACCAGCAGGACCCGGCCGGCAAGAGCTGGTACTGGGTCTTCCACAGCACCGCCGGCCGCCAGCAGTACCGGCTGGTCTCCGTCACCTGCGGCAGCGGCGGCCGGTACACCACGACGCTCGAACGCCCCGACCGCGACCTCACCTCCTGGGGCTCGCTCAGCGGCGTCGGCCAGGTGGACTGCTGGCTGCCCGTCCCGGACCAGCAGCGGGTCGGCGGCAAGAGCTGGTACTGGTGCTTCCACACCACCGCCGGCCGCCAGCAGTACCGGCTGATCTCGATCGCCGACGGCTCCTCGCACACCGACGTGCGCGAGCGCACCGACCGCGAGCTCTCCCAGTGGAGCTCGCTGAGCGGCCTGAACCGGGTGGACTGCTTCCTGCCCGTCCCGGACCGCCAGCGGGTCGGCGGGAACAGCGAGTACTGGGTGTTCAGCGGTCAGAACTACCGCCGGATCTCGGTCGCGGACGGCAGCGGCCACCCGGACCGGCTGATCGCCGCCGACCGTTCCTGCGACGCCTGGGCCTCGCTCTGCTGACCGCGACCGCGGCCTGACCGGGCCTCACCCGTCACGCGCCCCCGGTGCGCCATCGCGCGCGCCGGGGGCGCGTTGTCAGCGCCCTCCTCTAACCTGCCGCCATGGTGACGTTCGACGAGTTCCGCGCGATGGCGCTGGCCCTGCCGGAGGCCGCCCAGGAGCCGACCTGGGACATCGAGACGCTGCGGGTCCGCAGCCGGATCTTCGCGATGGGCGCGCCCGACGGCGACCGGGTCACCGTCAAGGCCTCCCCCGAGGACCAGGCCGAACTGCTCGCCGCCGAACCCGAGGTGTTCTCCTCCGCCCCCTACGTCGGGCGGCACGGCTGGGTGAGCGTCCGGCTGGACCTGGTGGACCCGGACGAGCTGCGCGACCTGGTCACCGAGGCCTGGCGGCGGACGGCCCCGAAGCGGCTGGTCCGGGAGTTCGACGCCTGAGCGCAGGCCCGGCGGGCCGCGGTCCGCACCACTGGGAGACGTCGGGAGGACACCCCCGGTTCATGTGATCCATCCCACAGTTTAGGCGCGCCCGGCACGCGGCCGAGCCCCCTAGGCTTGCGCAGGAAGCAAGCAGTTCCATCGCACCCTCCGGGCACCGCCCGCGAAACGGTGACAGGCCCCAAGGGAGTTGGTGCGGTGCGCAACCGTCGACGCTGGAAGCGGGTACTGATCGGGGCGTTCGCGGGTTGCGCCGTGCTCGCCGACGCCGGCGCCTCGGCCGCCGCGGCCGCCGTCTCCTCGGAGCAGCTGGCGATCTCCACGCCCCCGGCCGGCAGCGCCGCCTGGGTCCAGGACCACTCCTTCGGCCGCTCCCTGCCCGACCCGGCCACCACCTCCCCGGCGGCCGCCGCCGAGTTCTTCGCGTCGCTCGCGCCCACCGAACTGGACCGGCTGATCCAGGAGTACCCACTGGTCGTCGGCAACTACGACGGCGCCCCGCTGGACCTGCGCTACCGCGCCAACCGGATCGCCCTGGCCGCCGAGCGCGACAAGGCCCGGGCCCGCGCTGAGGACCGCAAGCTCGACTCCGACACCCGCGCGCTCGCCGTCTCCCGCGCCAACGACGTCGACCACCTGCTCGCCCCCGGCCGTCAGGTCCTGGCCTTCGACCCGCGTGGCCGCGGCCTGGTCAGCGAGGTGTGGGGCGACCTCGCCGACGCCGAGCGGATCTCCGTCCTCGTCCCCGGCTCGGACGCCGACCTCGGCCACTTCGACCAGACCGCCGAGCCGCTGCGCTCCCCGGCCGGCATGGCCCGCGCCCTCTACGCCGAGGAGCGGCGCCAGGCCCCCGGCACCCGCACCGCCGTGATCTCCTGGACCGGCTACGTCACCCCCTCCGGCCTCGGCCCGGACGCGGCCACCTCCCGGCTCGCCGACGTCGCCGCGCCCCGCCTGGAGCGGCTGCTCGCCGGCCTCAAGGAGACCACCCGGCCGGACGTGCCCCCGTCGCTGCTCTGCCACTCGTACGGCACGGTGGTCTGCGGCACCGCCGCCCCGAAGATCCCGCGCGCGGCCGCCTCGCCGTCCGACACCTCCGGCATCACCGACATGATGGTGTTCGGCAGCCCCGGCATGGGCGTGCAGAGCGCCGCCGAACTCGGCGACGGCGTGCACGTCTGGGCCGCCCGCAACCCCAGCGACTGGATCGGCAACGTCCCGTTCCTGGAGGTCGGCAAGCTCGGCCACGGCGCCGACCCGACCGGCGGCGGCTTCGGCGCCGAGCAGATCTCCTCGGCCCGCGCGGTCGGCCACAACGGCTACTTCACCGACGGCACCGACAGCCTGCACAACTTCGCGGCGATCTCGCTCGGGCACTACCACGACGTGGTCCGGACCGAGCCCACCTCCTGACGGGAGAACGGCGTCCGGGACCCGCACCGCGCGGGGTCCCGGCACCGCCGCCCCGCACGGACGTCCGGTCCCGGTGCCGCTACGACGGCTGGTCCTGATACAGCCGCAGGGCGTCCGCCGCCGCCCGGGCCAGCTCGCGCCGGGCAACCGGCGGGGCGAGCACCTCGGCGTCCGGGCCGAAGGCCAGCAGCGACCGGACCGCCGCCGGGGCCGGGAACGCCATCGCCACCTCCACCCACTCCTCGGCCGGCCCGGTGCCTGCCTCCGGCGGCGGCGCGGTGACCCGCCCGCCGTGGATCCGTAGGAACCTGTCCAGCCGCCCGCGCCGGACCCGCACCCGCACCGGCACTTCCTTCGGTATCCGTTCCACCTGCTCGCGCAGCACCGCCCACACGTCGCCGAGCCCCGTGCCGGCCCGGCGCCGCACCACCTCCTCGGTGGTCTCGGCGGCCAGTACCCGGTCCGCCCGGAACAGCCGCGGCTCGCCGTGCAGATCGGCCACCAGGTACCAGACCGCGGCCTTGCTCACCAGCCCGTACGGGTCGACGGTGTACTCCACCGGCGCGGGCGTGCCGCTGTGCCGATAGCGCAGCCGCAGCCGCCTGTCGGCGAAGACCGCGTACTGCAGCTCGCCCAGGTCCGGGCCCGGGGCGGGGGCGGAGGCGGGCGCGCCGCAGGGCATCCAGCGGACCGGGTCGACCAGGATCCGCTCGCTGATCCGCTCGGCGGCCGGACGGTGCGGGGCCGGCAGCGCCGCCATCACCTTGCGCAGCGCCGAACCGAGCGCGCCGTCCAGCCCGAGGTCGCTGTGCGCGCCCTGGGCGGACAGCACGAACAGCGCCCTGGCCTCGTCCGCGGTCAGCCCGGTGACGTCGGTGCGGTAACCGGGCAGCAGGCCGATGCCGCCGTGCCGCCCCCGCTCGGTGAACACCGGCACCCCGGCGGCGGAGAGCGACTCGACGTCGCGGTAGATGGTGCGGACGGACACCTCCAGCCGCTCGGCGAGTTCGGTGGCGGACACCTGGCCGCGGGTCTGGAGCAGCAGGAGGACGGAGAGCAGGCGGTCGGCCTTCATAGGCAAAGAATCCCAGTAATCCTGACGGCACTTGTCAGGTTTTACTGGGAGATTGCGTTTCGAGCCCGAAAGCCCGCCCGAACACGGGGAGTTGACCGCACATGAACGCCGTCCAGGATGCCCGCCCGCAGTACCTGCTCGCCCTCGACCAGCTGGAGAAGCTGTTCGCCACGATCACCCCGGCCGACCTCGACCGGCCCACCCCGTGCACCGAGTTCACGCTGCGCCGGCTGCTGAACCACGTGGTCGGCGGCATGCACCGGCTCGCCTACATGGGCGAGGGAGGCCGCTTCGACGACATCGTGCCCGCCATCGAGGACCCGTCGGACGAGGGCTGGCCGGCCGCGCTGGGCCGGGCCCGCGCCCGGGCGACCGCCGCTTGGGCGGACGACGCCAAGCTCGGCCGCCCGACCCTCGCCCCCTGGGGCGAGGTGCCCGGCGGCGCCGTGGTCGGCGGCTACCTCATGGAGGCGGTCACCCACACCTGGGACATCGCCACCAGCCTCGACAACGGCTTCGCCCTGGACGACACCCTGGCGCAGACCGCACTGGGCATCGCCCGGTTCGTCCTGCCGCCCGAGGCCCGGGGCGAGGACGTCCCGTTCGGCGAGGTCCAGCCGGTCGCCGAGGACGCCGACGTGCACACCCTGCTGGCCGCCTGGCTCGGACGCCGGGCCTGACCGGCGCGGCACGGGCCCGGCCCGGGGAGTCGGTGACCCCCCGGGCCGCCCGGCCGCCGCGGGTCCGGGCCGATCCGGCCGGCTCCGGTCCGCTCCGGGCTACGACCGCTCCCGGTGATTGCTCCCGGCCGATTCCGCCCGGCCGACTACTCCTGACCGACTACTCCCGGCCGACCGAGGTGTTGCTCATGTCCGCGTAGCGGTCCCCCGCCACCCGGCCGGACACCGGCTCCAGCAGGGCCAGGTCCGCCTCGGTGAGCCGCAGCGTCGCCGCCGCGGTGTTCTCGGCGAGGCGGCTGCGCTTGCGGGTGCCCGGGATCGGCACGACGGTCAGCCCGTGCACCTCCGCCCGCCGGTGCACCCAGGCCAGCGCGACCTGGGCGAGGGTCCCGCCGTGGGCCTGCGCGATCTCCCGCAAGGGGGAGAGCAGTTCGCCGTTGGCGGCCGCGTTGTCGCCGGTGTAGCGCGGGTGGGTGCGCCGGAAGTCGTTGTCCGAGAGCTTGCCGGCGTCCTGGAAGGCGCCGGTCAGGAAGCCCCGCCCGAGCGGCGAGTACGGCACGAAGGCGACGCCCAGCTCCGCCGCGGCCGGCACCGCCGAGCGCTCGACGTCGCGGGCGAACACCGACCACTCGGACTGCACCGCGGCGATCGGGTGGACGGCGTGCGCCTCGCGCAGCTCGGCCCCGGTCACCTCGGACAGGCCGAGGTGGCGCACCTTGCCGGCCTCGACCAGCCCGGCCATGGCGCCGACCGACTCGGCCAGCGGCACGTCCGGGTTGCGGCGGTGCATGTAGTAGAGGTCGATCTCGTCCACGCCGAGGCGGCGCAGCGAGGCGTCGACGGCGGCCCGGATGTAGGCCGGGTCGTTGCGGACGGCGCGGCGGGTCGGGTCCTGCTCCGAACGCTCGATGGCGAACTTGGTGGCGATCACCACCTTGTCCCGGTTGGCCCGGACGAACGGGCCGACGAACTCCTCGTTGCGGCCGAAGCCGTACATGTCTGCGGTGTCGAACAGGGTGACACCGGCCTCCAGTGCGGCGCCCAGGGTGGCGAGTGCCTCGTCGGAGTCGGTGGGGCCGTAGAACTCGCTCATGCCCATGCAGCCGAGGCCCTGGACGCCCACCAGCGGTCCGCCGGTGCCGAGTTCGGTGGTGGGAAGGACGGGGTGAGTCATGCGCTCTGGTCTTCCTCTACGCGGTTGTACTGGCATTGGACCGGGGCGCCGGCGGTGCCGGCGGCCTTCCCGGCATAGAGATCGATCTTGTAGTCGAGGACGGCGAGGGTGGCCTGGAGGTCGACGATCCGCTGCCGGACCTCCTCGCGCTGGGCCTCCAGCAGCAGGCGGCGTCCCTCGTAGGTCCGCTCGCCCTGGCGGGCCATGTCCACGTACTTGAGCATGTCCGCCACGGACATGCCGGTCAGCCGCAGCCGGCCCAGGAAGGCCAGTCGGTGCAGATCGGCGTCGCAGTAGCGGCGCTGGCCGCCGGCCGCGCGGTCGACCGGGTCCAGCAGGCCGATCCGCTCGTACCAGCGCAGGGTGTGGGCGGTCAGTCCGCTGGCCGCGGCGACCTCGCTGATGGTGTGCCGCGGGGTCCGGTCCGGATCGCCGACCGGCCGGCCGAACACCTCGGAGCAGCTGCGCAGGTCGATCTCGACCCGGGCGGGTGTGACGCGTGCGGGTGTGGCCATCGAACGTTTCCCCCTGTCCTGTGCGACGGGAAAGACGCTACCGAGTTGGAGTGCACTCCAAGCAAGCCCGCCCGGCCCGGCAGCCGGGTGCCCCCACCACCCGCCTGACCGCAGGGTGCCCCGCCGCCCCCGCGCGGCCCCGGCTACAGTCGGGATCCATGGAGAGCTTGCGCGTGATCGAGAACTGGCCGGTGCCCCATGCCGCGGTCGCGGTGGTCCGGGGGGCGGACGGCGCGCTGCTGGGGGCGCACGGGCCGCAGCAGCACCTGTTCCCGCTGGCCTCGGTGACCAAGCTGCTCACCTCCTACGCGGCGCTCGTCGCGGTCGAGGAGGGCGTGTTCGAGCTGGACGACCCGGCCGGGCCGCCCGGTGCCACCGTCCGTCACCTGCTCGCGCACACCTCCGGCCTGGGCTTCGACGAGGACCGGGTGTTCGCCGAACCCGGCAACCGCCGGCTCTACTCCAACGCGGGCTTCGACGCACTGGCGCGGACGCTGTCCGAGGCCACCGGGATCGAGTTCTCCCGCTACGTCGCCGAGGCGGTGTTCGAGCCGCTGGGCATGGCCGACACCCTGATCAACACCGCGCACAAGTCCCCGGCCGGCGCCGGCGGCCTGTCCACCGCCGCCGACCTCGCCCGGTTCGCCGCCGAGCTGCAGTCGCCCAAGCTGCTGGACCCGTCCACGGTCCTGCGGGCCACCCGCGAGGTCGCCTTCCCCGGCACCAGCGGGGTGCTGCCCGGCTACGGCCACCGCCGCCCGAACGACTGGGGCCTCGGCTTCGAGATCCGCGACGGCAAGAGCCCGCACTGGACCGGCACCGCGAACTCCCCCGCGACCTTCGGCCACTTCGGCCAGTCCGGCACCTTCCTGTGGGTCGACCCGCAGGCGGGCGCGGCCTGTGTCGCGCTCACCGACCGGGACTTCGGCCCGTGGGCGGTCGAGGCCTGGCCGGCCTTCTCCGACGCGGTCCTCGCCGAACTGCGGGGCTGACCGGACGGCCGGACGGCCTGCGGGACGCCCCCGGAGGGGCGGCCTCGTGACCGGCCGAGGGGACGGCCGCCCCGGACAGGAACCAGCCGATGGCCTAGCCGTACGAGACCGGCGAGTGCATCTCCCACAGCAGGAGTTCCGCGCCGGTCTCGCCCGCCGCCGGGTCGGCGAAGCCCTCGCCGGTGATCCGCACGCTGTCGCCCGGGACCATCGACCGGCCGCCGCCCTTGGGCCCCGGGATCGTCCGGTAGCCCAGCGAGCCGGCCGTCAGGTGCGCGTAACGCCAAGGAGCCGCGGGCAGTTCGGGCAGCGGCTGCCACGGGCCCGCGGTCGCCAGCCAGAGCGCGGCGTCGCTGCGGCGCAGCCGCAGGGCGTCGGTGCCGGCGTCCCGCTCCAGGCCGGAGGCGAGCAGGGTCAACCCGCCGTCCGCCGGTTCCACCCTGCGCAGCCCGTACGCCGGGGTCGCGTCGAACGTGTCCGGCTGGAGCCACATCTGGACGAAGCGGACCGGGCCGGCGGCGCCGCCGACGTTGCGCTCGGTGTGGGTGACGCCGGAGCCGGCGCTGAGGTGCTGGACCATCCCGGGGCGGACCACCCCGCCGTGGCCGTGGGAGTCCCGGTGGGCGAGCGCGCCCTCCAGCACCCAGGTGAGGATCTCGGTGTCCCGGTGCTTGTGCTCGTCGAATCCGGCGCCGGGGGCGAGGAGTTCCTCGTTGCACGCCAGCAGCGCGCCGAAGTGGGTGTTCTTCGGGTCGTAGTGGCCGGAGAAGGAGAACGCGTGGCGGGTCTCGATGCCCTCGCCCGGGCTGGAGCGGTAGCGCTCGGCGGTGCGGCGCAGGTCGGCGCGGGGGCGGTCAGCGGCGTCGGTCACGCGCCCACGGTACCCCCGGGGGGCGGCCCGCCCCCGGGATCGGGAGCGCACCGCGCCCCGGGGGTGTGACCCTTGCCACCGCGCCGCTCCGCCGGGGGGGTGTGCACGAGCAGTCACTCGCGTGAGGCAGTCTTGTCCTTGTGCCAGCCGCTTCCGCGAACTCCAAGAGCGAACCCAGTCCCGTGCCCGACCCGGCCGGGAAGAGCCCGGCGCCCCGGCCCGGCCGCGACCGGCCCGGCCGCGCGGCGCCCCGTCTGACGGCGCAGGAGCGCAGAAACGCCGCCGAGCGCGCCGAGCGCCGGGCGGCGACGCTCAAGCGACTGGAGAAGTCCTCGGGCAAGCTGGCCACCGCCGCGATCTCGCGGATGGACGACCAGCTCGGCTGGTACCGGCGGATGCCGCCGGAGCACCGCTCCTGGATCGGCCTGGTCGCCCAGGCCGGCATCGCCGCCTTCACCGAGTGGTACCGCCACCCGGACGCCGCCCAGGCGATCTCCACCGACGTCTTCGGCACCGCGCCGCGCGAGCTGACCAGGGCGATCACCCTGCGCCAGACCGTCGAGCTGATCCGCACCACGATCGAGGTGATGGAGGAGGCCATCGAGGAGGTGGCCGCCCCCGGCGACGAGTCGGACATGCGCGAGTCGGTGCTGGTCTACGCCCGGGAGATCGCCTTCGCGACCGCCCAGGTGTACGCCCAGGCGGCCGAGGCGCGCGGCGCCTGGGACGCCCGGCTGGAGGCACTGGTGGTCAACTCCCTGCTGTCCGGCGACGCCGACGAGGGTGTGCTCTCCCGTGCCGCGGCGCTCGGCTGGGGCCAGCCCAGCCAGGTCCGGGTGGTGATGGGCAGCGCGCCGGACGGCGACAGCGAGCTGGTGGTGGAGGCGATCCGCCGGGCCGCCCGGTACGCCAAGCTGAACGTGCTGACCGGGGTGCTGGGCAAGCGCCTGGTGGTGGTGGTCGGCGGCGACAAGGAGCCGGTGCACGCCGCCCGGGCGCTGATCGGCCAGTTCGCGCCGGGCCCGGTGGTGGTCGGCCCGACCGTGCCCGACCTGCTCTCCGCGACCCGCTCGGCGCACGCCGCCACGGCCGGGCTGCGGGCCTGCGCCGCCTGGCCGGACGCTCCCCGCCCGGTGCTCGCGGACGACCTGCTGCCCGAACGGGCGCTGGCTGGCGACCAGGCCGCGCGCCGCCAGTTGGTGGAGGAGATCTACACACCGCTGGACGAGGCCGGCTCGGCACTGCTGGAGACGCTGAGTGTCTACCTGGAGCAGGCCTCCTCGCTGGAAGGTGCGGCCCGGATGCTCTTCGTCCACCCCAACACGGTGCGCTACCGGCTACGACGTGTGACCGACGTCACGGGGTACGCCCCCTCCGACGTACGTTCGGCGTTCACTCTGCGGATCGCACTGGCCCTCGGCCGACTCACCGCGGCCGGGGACCCCACCCGAGCCGGGGTGTAGGGACCATACAATCCCGGATGGTTTTCTTCGTTACCGTCGCCTACCCGCCCCTGGGCGCCTGGCGAGAGAGGGTTGAACCGTGCTCGTAATCGTCGCCCCTGGACAGGGTGCCCAGTCCCCCGGTTTCCTCAGCCCCTGGCTGGAGTTCGACGGTGTCGCCGACCGCCTGCGTGGCTGGTCGGAGGTCGCCGGGCTCGACCTGGTGCACGCCGGCACCGAGGCATCCGCCGAGGAGATCAAGGACACCGCCGTCGCCCAGCCGCTGCTGGTCGCCGCCGGCCTGGTGACCGCCCGGGAGCTGTTCCCGGACGAGGACGCCGCCCGCAAGCTGGTCGGCGCCGTCGCCGGCCACAGCGTCGGTGAGATCACCGCCGCCGCCGGCGCCGGGGTGCTCAGCGCCCACGACGCGCTGGCCTTCGTCCGCGAGCGCGGCCGGGCCATGGCCGCGGCCGCCGCCGTCACCGAGACCGGCATGATCGCCGTGCTCGGCGGCGACCCGGAGGTCGTCGCAGCGAAGCTGGCCGAACACGGCCTGACCGCGGCCAACAACAACGGCGGCGGCCAGATCGTCGCCGCCGGCACGCTGGCCCAGCTGGAGGCGCTGAAGGCGGACCCGCCGGCCGCCGCCAAGCTGATCGCCCTGAAGGTCGCCGGTGCGTTCCACACCGAGCACATGGCCCCGGGTGTCGAGCGGCTCGCCGAGCTCGCCCCGACCCTGGCCGCGGCGGACCCGCAGGTCCGCTACGTCTCCAACAAGGACGGCGGGGTCGTCGACTCCGGCGCCGAGGTGCTCGCCCGTCTGGTGTCGCAGGTCTCCAACCCGGTCCGCTGGGACCTCTGCATGGAGACCCTGGGCCGGCTGGGCGCGACGGCCGTGATCGAGCTGTCCCCCGCGGGCACGCTCACCGGACTGCTCAAGCGCAACCTCAAGGGTGTGGCCACGCTCGCCCTCAAGACCCCCGCCGACCTGGACAAGGCTCGCGCGCTCGTCGCGGAGCACGGCGGTCAGGAGCAGGAGATCACCGCATGACCAAGCCCCAGATCCGCCCGGCGAGCGGTGCGCAGTTCTCGCGCATCCTCGGCGTCGGCGGCTACCGCCCGGTCCGGGTGATCCCCAATTCCGAGGTCCTGGAGTGGATCGACTCCTCGGACGAGTGGATCCGTACCCGCAGCGGGATCGCCGAGCGCCGCTGGGCCGGCCCGGAGGAGTCCGTGGCCGAGATGTCGATCCAGGCCGCCGGGAAGGCGATCGCCCAGGCCGGGATCTCCCCGGACCGGATCGGCGGCGTGATCGTCGCGACCGTCTCGCACTTCAAGCAGACCCCGGCGATCGCCACCGAGATCGCCGAGCGGCTCGGCTGCGGCACCGCGCCGGCCTTCGACATCTCGGCCGCCTGCGCCGGCTTCGGCTACGGCCTGGGCCTGGCCGACGGCATGATCCGCGGCGGGAACGCCGAGTACGTGCTGGTGATCGGCGTCGAGCGGCTCAGCGACCTGACCGACCGGTCGGACCGCTCGACCGCGTTCATCTTCGGCGACGGCGCCGGCGCCGCGATCGTCGGCCCGTCCGACACTCCCGGCATCGGGAAGCTGATCTGGGGCTCGGACGGCTCGCAGGCCGACCTGATCACCCAGACCGAGGCCTGGGACACCGCCTTCGCCAAGCCCGACGCGGTCAACGGCGCGGGCGAGGACACCAAGTGGCCGTACCTGCGGATGGACGGCCAGCCGGTCTTCCGCTGGGCGGTCTGGGAGATGGCCAAGGTCGCCCAGCAGGCGCTGGACGCCGCCGGGGTGACCGCCGACCAGCTCGGCGCGTTCATCCCGCACCAGGCCAACATGCGGATCACCGACGCCATGATCAAGGCGCTGAAGCTGCCGGAGTCGGTGCCGGTTGCCCGTGACATCGCGGAGACCGGCAACACCTCCGCGGCCTCCATTCCGCTCGCGATGGAGCGCATGCTGGAGACCGGCGAGGCCCACAGCGGCGACCTGGCGCTGATCATCGGGTTCGGGGCGGGTCTCGTGTACGCCGCCGCAGTCGTTACGCTCCCCTAGGCGCGTTTCGCCCACAGATTCACAAGCCTGTGTCCGGCCGCCGGCCGGACATGTTCAACACTGAAGAGGAGCAGCCAGTATGGCTACCAAGGACGAGGTCCTGGAAGGTCTCGCCGAGATCGTCAACGAGATCGCCGGTATCCCGACCGAGGATGTCGCGCTCGACAAGTCCTTCACCGATGACCTGGACGTCGACTCGCTGTCCATGGTCGAGGTCGTCGTGGCCGCCGAGGAGCGCTTCGAGGTCAAGATCCCGGACGACGAGGTCAAGAACCTGAAGACCGTCGGCGACGCCGTGGACTACATCCTCGCCAACGCCTGATCGATCGACTCGCTCGATTCGGCCAGTCCGTCCGGCGTCCCGTACGCCATCGACGGCTGACCCGTCGGCCCGGCTCACCGAGCCTGGCCGATCCTCCGGCCGGGACGCCCCACCGGGGCGCCCGGCCGGGCCCATCCTCGGCTCCCGCCGACCCCCCGCACACGTGAGAGAAGAAGAAACCAGTGACCGCTGAAAACCGCACCGTGGTCGTCACGGGTATCGGCGCCTTCACGCCGCTGGGCGCCGACGCCGCCGGCACCTGGGAGAACCTGGTCGCCGGTAAGTCCGGTGTGGCGGCCCTGACCGAGGAGTGGGCCGAGGAGCTGCCGGTTCGGATCGGTGCGCGCACCGCCGTCGAGCCCGGCGAGATCCTGCCCCGCCCGCTGGCCCGCAAGCTGGACCGCTCGGCCCAGTTCGCCGTGATCGCCGCCCGCGAGGCCTGGGCTGACGCCGGCTACCAGACCCCCGCCACCGACGAGTCCTCCAAGCTCGCCCCCGAGCGCCTCGGCACCGTCATCGCCTCCGGCATCGGCGGCGTGACCACCCTCCTCGACCAGTACGACGTGCTGCGGGAGAAGGGTGCCCGCAAGGTCTCCCCGCACACCGTCCCGATGCTGATGCCCAACTCCCCGGCGGCCAACGTCGGCCTGGAGGTCGGCGCCCGCGCGGGTGTGCACACCCCCGTCTCCGCCTGTGCCTCCGGCGCCGAGGCGATCGGCTACGCGATCGAGATGATCCGCACCGGCCGCGCCGACGTCGTGGTGGCCGGCGGCACCGAGGCGGCGATCCACCCGCTGCCGATCGCCGCGTTCGCCAGCATGATGGCGATGTCCAAGAACAACGACGACCCCGAGCACGCCTCCCGTCCGTACGACAAGGCCCGTGACGGCTTCGTGCTGGGCGAGGGCGCCGGCGTGGTCGTCCTGGAGTCGGTCGAGCACGCCGAGGCCCGCGGTGCCCGGATCTACTGCGAGGCCGTGGGCCAGGGCCTGTCCTCGGACGCCCACCACATCGCCCAGCCCGAGCCGACCGGCGCCGGTGTGGCCCGCGCGCTGGCCGACCTGTTCGAGCGCAACGAGCTGGACAAGGCCGAGATCGTGCACGTCAACGCGCACGCCACCTCGACCCCGCAGGGCGACACCGCCGAGCTGAAGGCGCTCCGCAAGGAGCTCGGCGACGACCTCGACCACATCGCCATCTCCGCCACCAAGTCGATGACCGGCCACCTGCTGGGCGGCGCCGGCGGCGTCGAGACGGTCGCCACCGTGCTGGCCCTGTACAACCGTCTGGCCCCGCCGACCATCAACGTCGACGACCTGGACGACGACGTGGACGCGGACATCGTGCGCGGCGAGCCCCGCAAGCTGCCCGAGGGCCGGATCGCGGCGCTGAACAACTCGTTCGGCTTCGGCGGCCACAACGTGGTGCTGGCCTTCCGCACCCGCTGACGCCCTCCGTCCCCGGACGGTACGACGAAGGGGCCGGCGCTCTCCGCGAGCGCCGGCCCCTTCGTCGTGTCCTCCGGTCTCAGACCACCTGGTGCAGCCAGCGCACCGGCGCGCCCTCGCCCGCGTACCGGAACGGCTCCAGCTCGTCGTCCCAGGGCTTGCCGAGCAGCCGGGCGATCTCGGCCTCCAGGTCGGCCCCCTCGCTGCGGGCGCGCAGCAGCACGGCGCGCAGCCGGTCCTCGGGGATCAGGATGTCGCCGTGGATTCCCGTGACGGCGTGGAAGATGCCGAGCGTGGGCGTGCTGCTGTACCGCTCGCCCTCCGCCGTGGCGCAGGGCTCGCTGGTCACCTCGTACCGCATCAGCTGCCAGCCGCGCAGCGCGGAGGCGAGCTTCGAGGCCGTACCGGGCTCCCCCTGCCAGGAGAGCTCGGCACGCCAGTGTCCGGGTGCGGCCGGCTGGCGGATCCAGTCCAGGCCCACCCGCACACCGAGCACCCCCGCGACGGCCCACTCGACGTGCGGGCACAGCGCGCGGGGCGCGGAGTGGATGTAGAGAACTCCACGTGTCGTCACCGGGACCTCCAGGCTGTGGACGAGGGTCGCCTTCCCCAGCTGCCTCGTGCCTGCAGTTGATCCACAGTTACCCACGCTTGCCGACATTAAGTCACTAAATTGAGCAAAACGGACAGGCTTTCGCTCAATGCTAGTCGAATCCTCAACGAGGTCTACCCCTCGGCTGGATCTCTCCCCCGAACGGCCCCATCGCCAGGCGGAACCACCGTACCGCGCCGTCCCGCACGATGGCTGACGCACTTTCGGATCCGACCGGAATGCGGTAGTGCGGCCCGGCGCCCTGCGCCCGACTACGAACCGTTCACGGCGGACCGCCCCGCGCGCCCGGGTCGGGACGGCGGGGCGGTCGGCGCCTCTGACGTGTCGTCAGACGTCCAGGCGGACGACCATCTTGCCGGTGTTGGCGCCGCGCAGCAGGTCGAGGAAGGCCTCGGCGGTGTTCTCGAAGCCGTCCACCACGGTCTCCTCGTGGCGCAGCTCACCGGAGGCCAGCCAGCCGGCCACGTCGGCCACGAACTGCGGCCGCATCGCGGCGTGGTCGCCGACCAGCATGCCCTCCAGGCGCAGCCGCTTGCCGATGGCGAGCGCGAGGTTGCGCGGGCCGGCGGGCGCGGTGGTCTCGTTGTACTGGGCGATCGCGCCACAGAGCACCGCGCGGCCGTGCACCCCGAGCGCGCCGATCGCGGCTTCCAGGTGGTCGCCGCCGACGTTGTCGAAGTAGAGGTCGATGCCGTCCGGGGCGGCCGCGGCGAGCTGCTCGCGGACCGGGGCGTCCTTGTAGTTGAAGGCGGCGTCGAAGCCGTACTCGTCGACCAGCTTGGCGACCTTCTCCGCCGAGCCGGCCGAGCCGACCACCAGGGAGGCGCCCTTGAGCCTGGCGATCTGACCGACCATCGAGCCGACCGCGCCGGCCGCGCCGGAGACGAAGACCTTGTCGCCCTCCTTGAGGCCGCCGACGGCGAGCAGACCGGCGTAGGCGGTCAGGCCGGTCATGCCGAGCACCCCGAGGTAGGCGGGGAGCGGGGCGGCGGCCGGGTCGACCTTGACCCCGTGCTTGGCGTCGAGGGTCGCGTACTCGCGCCAGCCGAGGCCGTGCAGCACCGCGTCACCCGGGGCGAAGCCCTCGGCGCCGGAGGCGACCACGTAGCCGACCGCGCCGCCGTCCATGGGTGCGCCGATCCGGAACGGCGGGACGTACGAGGGCACGTCGTTCATCCGGCCGCGCATGTACGGGTCCACCGAGAGGTAGGCGTTGCGGACCAGGATCTCGCCGGGGCCGGGGGTCCGGACCGGGGCCTCGACCAGGGCGAAGTCGGTCGGCACCGGCCAGCCCTGCGGACGGGCGGCGAGGTGCCATTCACGGGCGGTCGCGGGGGCGGTCTGCTCTGCCATGGGTGCTGCTCCTTGCGGTTCAGGTGCATGAAAGGTTGAGAAACTTAAGTAACGATGGGCATGAAAGGTTCATCTTGTCAACTTTTCAGGTAGACTCTCGACCATGGACACCCAGCCGGCCCCGGACGCCACGCCGCAGCCCGACGAGATCACCCGCGAGGTCGTCGACCTGATGGCCAACCTGGTCGCGCTCTTCCACCGCGAGTACGAGGAGGCCGCCGCCGCCCGCTCGCTCACCGGCGCCCAGGCCAAGGTGCTCGCGCTGCTGCGGCGCGGGCCGATGCCGATGCGTCAGATCGCCCAGACGCTCAGCTGCGAGCCGTCCAACATCACCGGCATCGTCGACCGGCTGGAGTCCCGCGGCTTCGTCACCCGCGAGGCCGACCGGCAGGACCGCCGGGTGAAGCTGGTCGCCGCCACCGACACCGGCTCGGCCGCCTCCGCCGAACTGCGCGAATCGCTGAACTTCGCCCGCGAGCCGCTGGCCGCGCTCGGCCCGGACGAGCGGACGGTCCTGCGCGACCTGCTCCGGCGGATGCTCACCGGCGCCGCCGGCCCCGGCGCGTGACCAGCATCACAGGCCGGACGGGTAATCCGTTCACCCATCGGGGGTAACCGAACCGCCTCCCGGAACGTCTAACGTTCGAATCATCGAACGCTGGATACCTGAAGACGGGGGGCACGGAGGATGAGCAGCAGCACGCGCCGGCGCCGCTACCTGCGCACCGCCATCGGCCTGGCCGCCGTTCTGGTGCTGTCGGTGGTGGGGGCGGGGGCCTGGTTCTACCACCGGCTGGACAGCAACATCACCACCTTCGACGCGGGCGGCGTGGCCACCGAGCGCCCACCGGCGCCCGTCCCGGTCAGCCCGGGGGCCTCCGTGCCGGTCAACGTGCTGCTGCTCGGCTCGGACACCCGCGACGACGGCAACAACGCGCTGGGCGGCGGCGACGAGGGCGTCGGCCACTCGGACACCGCGATCGTGCTGCACATCTACGCCGACCACAAGCACGCCGTCGGCGTCTCCATCCCCCGCGACACCCTGGTCACCGTCCCCTCCTGCCGACGGCCGAACGGGACCTGGACGACGCCCAGGAACGACCAGATGTTCAACTCCGCCTTCACCGTGGGCGAGGACCCCAAGGGCAACCCGGCCTGCACGCAGAACACCGTGGAGAAGCTCACCGGGCTGCGGATCGACCACACCGTCGTGGTCGACTTCAAGGGCGCGGCCGCGATGGCCGACGCCGTCGGCGGCGTGGACGCCTGCGTGCCCAACGACGTCGACCAGTACGGCATCCACCTGAAGAAGGGCCTGCAGAAGCTCTCCGGGCAGTCCGCGGTGGACTACCTGCGGGCGCGCCACGGCATCGGCGACAGCTCCGACATAGGCCGGATGAAGCGCCAGCAGGCCTTCCTCTCCTCCATGATCAAGAAGGTCCAGGGCCAGGGCTTCTCGCTGCCCACCCTGCTGCCCCTGGCGGACGCGGCCACCAAGTCGCTCACCGTCGACGAGGGGCTGGGCACCGCGATGAAGCTGGTCGACTTCGCCCGCTCGGTGCAGGACATCAAGCTCTCCGACGTCACGTTCGTCACCGCGCCCTGGCGCTTCGCCGGCGAGCGGGTGCGGCTGGTCCAGCCGGACGCCGACACCCTGTGGAAGCTGCTGCGCGAGGACCGCACCCTGGACGGGCAGAGCACCGCAGGGACGGGCCAGGTGACCTCCTCCCCCACCACGACCCCGGGCGCCGACGCGCCGCTCACCCCCGACCAGGCCGCCGTCCCGATCACCGTGGTCAACGGCGTCGGCACTCCCGGCCTCGCGGGCTCCGGCGGGGAGGCGCTCAAGGGCCGGGGCTTCCTGAACGTCACGCTCGGCGCCAACGAGCCGGGTCACCAGGCCACCCGGGTCGCGTACGACCCCGCGCTGAAGGTCGGCGCCGACCAGGTGGTGGCGCTCTTCCCCGGGGCCAAGGCGGTCGAGGAGCCCGGCTCGGGGGCGGTCACCGTCACCCTCGGCGCCGACTACCGCCCCTCGGGCACCCGGATCGACTCGGCGACCTCCCCGAGCCCGGTGCCCGGCAGCACGCCCGGTACCGCGCCGACCGGTACCGCGCCGACCGGTACCGCGCCGACCGGTGCCGCGCCCGGTGGCATCCCCACCGGCATAGCGGAGAACACCCGCAACGCCGACACCGACCCGTGCGCCAACCTGACCTTCGGGTGACCGGCCGGGGACCGGCTAGACCGGATCCGGCAACCCGGTGACCACGGCCGTCAGGCGGGTGCCCGGCGGGAAGGCGCCCGCCCCGGCCAGGTCGGCGAGCGCGGCCAGCAGCTTGGCGACGTAACGACGCTCCAGCGCGATGCCGTGGCGGCGCTCGAACCGCTCGGCGAAGGCCGCCAGCTCCGCCGGGACCTTGCCGTAGCCGCCCCCGTGGTGCGCGTGGTCGATCGACCAGTTGTCGAACTCGCGTCCGTAGGCGGCCCGGTGGAGCCGGGCGACCTCCTCCTCCAGGTAGCCCCCGCCGCCGCGCAGCACCGCCACGCCGAGCGCCCTCGCCCCCGGCGGCAGCCCCGCCGCGACACCGGCCAGGGTGCCGCCGGTGCCGACCGGGCAGCAGACCACGTCGCGGTCGCCCAGGTCGGGCAGTTCGGCCGGGATCGCGGCCGCGCCGACGGCGGCCAGGGCGTTGGAACCGCCCTCCGGGAGCACCAGGCAGGGCCCCCAGCGGCGTTGCAGCCCGTCCGGACCCGGCTCCCCCTCGGCCCGGCCGGTGGCCTCCCGGTACTCGGCCCGGGTCAGGAACTCCAGCCGCATCCCGGCCGCCTCGGCGGCCCGCAGCGACCAGTTGCGCGGCCGGTCCGCCAACTCCTCGCCGCGGACCAGCCCGACGCTCTCCAGCCCGAGCGCCCCGGCGGCGGCCGCGACGGCCCGCAGGTGGGTCGAGTACGCGCCGCCGAAGGTCAGCAGCCGGGTGTGGCCCCGCTCGACGGCGTGGGCCAGGTTGGGCGCGAGCTTGCGCCACTTGTTGCCGGGCACGCTCGGGTGCAGCAGGTCGTCCCGCTTGAGCCGCAGCTCCACCCCGGCCCAGGCGAACGCCTCGTCGGTGCAGTCCACCAGCGGAGTCGGCAGCAGGGCGGGTTCGAGCACCCGGCCAGCTTACGGGCTCCGAACGGCGGGGCCCGGCCGCCGGATCGGCGACCGGGCCCGCCGGAGCGGCCGGTCAGCCCCCCGCCGAACCGTCCGAGCGACTGGCGCTGACGGCCCGGCGCAGGGCCCGCGGCACGGGCCCCGCGGCGGGGGCGAGCTTGTCGATCCGGGCCCGGAACTCGCGCCGTCGGCTCCAGGGCAGGGCCGAGCCCAGCTGGGCCGCGTCGACCAGGGCGACCAAGGCCGCGTCCGCCGGGTCGACCCGGCTGAAGGGCCCCTTCAGCGCCGAACCGATCGACGCCACGAGCGATGTGCGCAACCGGGAATCCGTCAGGGTGACCCGGGAGTACGGGAACAGCCCGAGCGCCCGGCGCTGCTCGATCCTGACCCGGCCGGCCGCCGCCAGGCCGTCCCGGACCACACGCGCGGCGCGGGCCGTCGGGCCCCGGTTGCGGCCGACCCAGCTCTGCCAGCTGCGCCGCCGCTCCTGCCGGATCTGCTCCAGCAGCGCGGCAGTGAGCGGGTCGAGGCCCCCGGCCGGACCGGCGCCCTCGACGGCGGCCGGGTACCGGCCGTCCTCGCGGACCAGTCCGCGTCGCAGGAGTTCGGCGAGCGCGGCCGCCCGCACCACCAGGTCGAGCCGGTCGGTCGCGGTGAGCCGCTCGCGCTCGGGGTCGTAGGCGAGCAGGTACAGCTTCTCGGGGAGGGTCGCGGGCTGGTCCATGTCGGTCTCCGAAAGGTCTTCGCGCGCCCGGCCGCCGGTCAGCTCTCCGCGGAACCGCCAGGCTCCGAACCGTCCTCGGCCGGGCTCTCCTTGGGCGGGCGTCCGCGCCGGGGAAGCCGGTTCGCACCGCTGGGCATCCGGCCCGCGTCCGTGAGGGCGCGGCGGAGCAGGAACTCGATCTGCGCGTTGGTGCTGCGCAGGTCGTCAGCAGCCCACCTGGCGAGCGCGTCGTGAACTGAAGGGTCCAGTCGCAACAGGATCTTCTTCCGTTCCGTCGCCACTGCCGCGCCTTACTGGTAGAGGGAACCCGTGTTCACGACGGGCTGGGTGCCGCGGTCGCCGCAGAGCACCACCAGGAGGTTGCTCACCATGGCGGCCTTGCGCTCCTCGTCCAACTCCACCACGTCACGCTCGGCGAGCCGGTCCAGCGCCTCCTCGACCATACCGACGGCGCCCTCGACGATCAGCCTGCGCGCCGCCACCACGGCGCCGGCCTGCTGACGCTGCAACATCACCTGGGCGACCTCCGGCGCGTACGCGAGCCTGGTGATCCGGGACTCCACGACCCGCACGCCGGCCGAGGCGACCCGCTCGGCGATCTCGGCGGAGAGCTTGCGGGCGATCTCCTCCGCGCCGTCGCGCAGCGACAGCTGGCCCTCGTGGTGGGCGTCGTACGGATAGCTGGTGGCGATGTGCCGCACGGCCGTCTCGGTCTGGATGGCGACGAAGTCGGTGTAGTCGTCGACCTCGAACAGGGCCATCGCGGTGTCCTCGACCTGCCAGACCACCACGGCGGCGATCTCGATCGGGTTGCCGTCCGCGTCGTTGACCTTGGTGGTCTCGGTCTCGTGGTTGCGGATCCGCAGGGAGATGTACCGGCGGCTGGTGAACGGGTTCATCCAGGTCAGGCCCTCGGCGCGGACCGTGCCCCGGTAGCGCCCGAGCAGCTGGACCACCCTGGCCTGGCCCGGCGAGACCACCATCAGCCCGCGCAGCAGTACCAGCGAGGTCACCACCAGCACCGGCCCGGCGGCCATCAGTGCGCCGCCCAAACCCTGGTTCTTGGCGGCCAGTTGGACCGCTCCGGCGATGAACGACCCGACCCCCGCGACCAGGCCGGCCAGTGCGCCGAAGAGCATCGGCAACCCGGCGGCCCCGGTGATGACCCGCTCGGTGATCCTGGGGACCGGCAGGTCCGGGGCAGCGCCGTCCTCGACGGCGAAAGGCGGTGTGTCCATGAGAGCGACTCCTCCAGCGAGCGTCCGCATCCGATGGCAAAGTGATATCACTTTTTGCGCGCAGGGCGCCAGGGGTCGGGAGCGGGGACGCCCGGGGGCGCGGGAACGGGGAACCGCCAGGGGCGGGGGACGGGAAACCGTCAGGGGAACGGGGAGCCCTCGGGGACGCCGGGGTCGATGCCCACGGGCGGGTGAATTCCGGCGCGCCACACGGGGAAAGGCGGTGGCCGCGGCCTAGACTCTGCGTCGTCGCGGGCGGCGGAGATCCGGCTCCGGGCCTGCCCGCGGACGGTCGTTTCGACACTCGTCACGCGTCGAGAAGTGGGGCGGGTGGGACTCGAACCCACGACCAAGGGATTATGAGTCCTGGGTGTGGATTGATCGTTGTTCACTGCCTTGCGTCAGATTTACCTGTTTTCCCAGGTCAAGGCCGGTATCCACCCCTGACTCTGCCTCCAGGCTTCACCGTCTTTCACCGCCTGTCTCCGGTACTACTTCCTCGGAAATTCCTCGGATCAGCCCCGGAGTGGACGGCACCAGACGGGCGCTCCCGGCCTGACCTGCCGGGATGCCGACCCCCGGAACAGGGCTCCAAGGGAGACCCCTTCCGCAGCAGCACGGTTCCACTCCCGATATCCGAGGCCATTCTCACCACGCCTCGGACCGGATTTCCGAGTGACGTTAGCGTGCTCGAAAAGTCACCGCAAGCCCCTCCCTGCCCTCCCGCTCCCGTCACACCGAGTAGCGCCGCCTGCCCTCCGGACCGCTGCCTAGTAGTCCTCGTCCTCAGGATCGGAGGACTGGTCGAGGAGGGAGAGTTGGGCGGTGCCGGGCTTCAGCTTCGGGGGCTGATGGACCTTGACGAGGTAGCCGCCACCCGGTGCTCGGCCGGGTTCGTGCCGGTCTCGGCGGATGGTGGTGGTGACCTTGAGGGGGCCGCCGGAGTCGAACCAGCGTGCGGGGTGGATGGCGCTGCGGTGCGCTGCGAGTTGGGCGGCGCGCTTCCCGCTGGCTCCGGTGGGAAGGGCGGGGTGCTGGCGCCACGTTGGGTGCGTGTGGTCAAGGGCGTCCTCGATGGCCTGGTTGTGATCGCGACGGTTCGGACCTTCCCAAGGGCAGCCGGTACAGGCTCCGCGGCGCAGGTAGATCCACAGGTCGGTGGGGTCGGCGTCCGGGTTGGTGGGGTCGGGCTTCTCCCAGCTCCGGTGGATGAGGGTTGCGGCGTGCTGGGTGCTGGGTGTGGGCGGGCGGATGCCGTTGAAGCCGGGGTGGCTGTAGGCGATCACCCAGGTCATACGCAGGGTCTCGCGGGGGATGGTCTTGGGCAGGGCGACGTAGGCGGCCTGGCGGGCGATGGCGCCGACGGCTTGGTGGGCGGCGATCCAGGCCGTGATCGCTTCGACGCAGGCGGCGGTGTCGTCGGCGTGGGTGAGGCCGTCTCCCATGTAGACCATGACGTAGTCGCCGAGCGGGTCGGTGGGGTCGTTGAAGTGGAGTGCGCACCAGCCTTCGTGCTCGGCGGGCGGGTGGGTGATGTCGGCTTGCTCGCTGATCCAGATGCTGGTGCCGTCGGGCAGGTCGAGGGTGATGGCGCGTCCGGCGCTGTGGTCGTGGACGGCGGGGGTGTGGCCGGCGGTGATCAGGGTGTCCCACAGGAGGTGCCCGGCGATGGGCGGTTGGTCGGGGTCGTGGTTGGCGCCGAGCGGGGTGGCGAGGTGGCGGCGGAGTTCGTCAAGGTCGTGCACGGTCTGGGCCTTCTCGTCCGGGTGAGGGGGCGGGCGGGGTGAGCAGGGTCGGCTGTTGGTGGAGGTCGTCGAGCCAGTTCAGGAGGCGGGGCAGGTTCTGGTCGGGTCCGTAGGTCAGGTAGGTGCCGTCGCTGCTGGTGCAGCCGAAGTAGTCGGCGATGTGGAGGCGGCGGCGGGCGTTGACGCGGCCCATGTGGATGGGCTTGCCGAGTTGGCGGGCTTGGCGGGCCAGTCGTTCGGCGGTCGGGCCGGTTTTCCAGGTGGTGGTGCCGGCGATGAACAGGACGTCGAAGTCGGGCCAGGGCAGTAGGCCGGGCTGGTCGCAGCCGTCTTGGGCGGCGTAGGCGGCGGGGATGCCGAGGGATCGGATGCGTGCCAGCCAGGGGGCGGAGTCGGCGAGGGTGCTGGCGGCGTCGAAGGGGCGGTCTGGGGCGACGGCGAACAGGCAGCGGCTGGGGCCGTGGTGGTGGACCTGGCGGGTGAGCCAGGTCCACCACCGTTCGGGGCCGGGCCAGCCCTTGCCGAAGCGGCCGTTGTCGGCTGCCCACCAGGTGCTGGGCGGGACCTGGTTGCCCTGGCGTGGGGTGGTGATGCAGCCGAGGTCGCCTGCGGTCATGGCGTCCCGGATCTCAGGGGTTGAGGGGTTGGCCAGGTACAGCATTGGCGGGTCGGGTGGGGAGGATGCGGGCGTTGAAGAGACGGCAGAAGCGCCGGACGTGGGTGGGGGCGTCGGCCGGGCGGGTGTTCTCCCAGGGGTAGTAGGCGGGTTCGTGGCCGGTCTGGTCGAGGAGTTGGTAGAAGAGGGTGCTGCGGTTGATGATCACGAGCTGGCAGTAGCGGCCCTTGCGGGCCAGGTGGACGATGGCGCCGTGGTCGCCGTGCCGGTTCTGGTGCAGGTGGGCGGAGAGTCCGGCGGTGGTGAGCGCGGCCGTGATCTCGTTGGTGGGCTTGGGGCCGGTGGCCTTCCACATGTCGGGGGTTCCCCACTCGGCGGTTTCGACGTGTCGGGGGCCGCGCCCCGTGGGGTTGGCGAGGGTGAGGCGGACGAGCGGGTCGTGGTTGGAGACGATCGCCGTGAGGTCGAGGGGTTCCACGGCGAGGACGGGCGCGTTGGTGACGTGGGGGCCGCGGAAGGTGCCGGCGGGGGTGCGGTAGGTGGTGGGGCCGGTGTAGGTGTCGCGGGTGGTCATGGCTGCTGCTCCTGGGGTGGGGTGTGGAGGCGGATCGGGTCGGTGATGGGCTGGCAGTTGGCGGGGCAGGGGGCGTACTTCCAGGGGCGGCCGCCTGGGTAGCGGTGTTGTTCGTGGTGGCGGTGGGGGTCGCTGGTGGTGCAGCGGACGGGGAAGCGTCCGCGTGATCCGCAGTGCGGGCACAGGCTGAGGGGGTCGGTGTTGTCCGGGGTGACGGGGTGGGGGTAGGGGCGGGCTGAGCCGTCGATGGGGTGGCCGGTGTCGGGGCTGAACTGGTGGAAGGGGCTTCGGGGGTGGATGGGCAGCGACCACCACGGGTGGTCGGGGTCGGTGGTGAGGATGTGGCGGGCGTTGTAGATGGCGTAGCCGTCGTGGCGGGGGGCCCAGCGGATGTAGGCCCAGCCGGGTCCGTGGTGGCGGTGGTGGACGCGGGTGGCGTCGCGGATGAGGGCGCCGGGGAGGGCGGGTGCTGCTTGTTCGAGTTCGCGGCGGGTGCGGGCGATGATCACGGGGACGAGGTCGAGGGGTAGGCCGGTGAGGTCGAGTTCGATGGGCATGGTGGGCTTTCGGGGTTGGTTGGGGCCGCGCCGGGCGGTGTGGGTTCCGCCCGGCGCGGTGCGGTCAGAGGTCTATGACCTGGGCGAAGGTGAGGTTCTGGTTGGGGCCGAGGTGCGCTTGGACGTGGTGGGTGTCGGGGCCGCTGGTCCACTCGACGGTTCGGTCGCCGTCCGTCGTGGAGTGGATGTGGAAGTCGGTGTCGGGGAACACGGTGCGGAGGTGGGTGAGGAGTTCGTCGTCGGTCTTGCGGATCCGGTAGGTGCCGGGGGTTCCGGTGCAGCCGGGGTGCCGGCGGTTGTGGCCCCGGCTGGCGCGCAGGTGGCTGTAGAACAGGTGGCCGGTCCAGGTGCAGCCGACTCGTCCGCAGCGGAACCTCCAGTGGACGTCGGAGCCGGGGTAGGGGTGTTCGGGGATCAGTTCGAGTTCTTCGACGCGGCCGACGGCGCGGTAGGCGGAGGCGGCGTTGCGGCGGGTGCTGAGGTCGAGCACGGGGTTGGTGTCCTTGATGGTCAGTGGGCGGGCTGGTGGGTGGGGATGCCCAGGCGTAGGCAGTTGTCGTCGGTGAACAGGCGGCGGATCGCGGTGTCGCTGGTGGGCTTGGTGTGGGTGGTGCGCAGGTGGTTGAACCAGCCGCCGTCGGTGCGCTGCCAGATGACGGAGTCGTGGACGACGTGGTCGCCGTCGTTGAAGCGGGTGGGCGCTTGGGGGTATGGGATGGGCGGGAGGGTCGCGGGGTCGGTGTGCTCGTGGGCGGCGACGGTGACGATCTGGTTTCCGTGCTGGCGGAACGTCCAGGGGAACTGCCAGTAGGTGGCGGCCCGGCCGCCGCCGCGGCTGGGCGGGGTGATGGTGCGGCTGGTGCGCCGGTAGTCGTTGTGGCCGAGGTGGGTGAGCTGGGTGAGGACGGAGCGGCTGCCGGAGCCGGTGTGCACGATGACGTCGCCTCGGCGAAGGCGCCGCAGAGGCAGGTCCATGAGGGCGCCGGGGAGTATCCGGTGCCCGGGGCTGCGTCCGGCGGGGCTGGACTGCCAGGTGTTGGTGTACGCGGTGATGGCGGCGGCTAGGCGGGTGATGTCGGCGTGGAGGCCGTCTGGGCCGGGGGTGCGGTCGCCGCGGTAGAAGGCGATGTGGTGCCCGGGTCCGTTGTCGGGATTGCCGAGGTGGTGGATTGCCTGGAGGCCGGTGCGCTGGTCGGCGTCGAGGTCGATGGCAGTGGTGTAGTCGGAGGCCCAGATGCTGGTGCCGCCGGGTAGGTCGAGGGTGATCCAGGCGGCGCCGGTGGGGGTGTGGTGCTCGCGGGTGGTGGAGTTGCCGCGCAGGTGCAGTCCTGCGCGGATGTGCTGGGCGAGGGAGAACGCGGCGATTGTCGTCATGTCGACCTTCGTGGTGTTGGCCGGGGGCGCGGGTTGGGTGCGCCCCCGGCGGCTGGGTGGTGGTTCAGGGCTTCTCGGTGGCGGCTCGTCGGGTACGGGGCTTGGCTGGGGTGGTGGTCTTGCGGGCCCGGGGCGGCTTGGTGCCGGCGGGCTTGGGGGTGGTGCTCTTCGTGGCAGTGGTGCGGCTGCGGGTCGGCTTGCCGTCGGCGGCGGCGGTCTTGCGGGTTCGCGCGGGCTTGTCGGCGGGCGGTGCGGTGGTGGTCTTCTTGGCGGCGCTGGTGCGCTTACGGGCAGGGCGGGCGGTCTTGGGGGCCGGGGCCGCCTCGGGCTGCGGCTCGGGTGCGGGCTGCTCGCCCGGCTGGGTGGCGGCCGGTTCGGCCGTGGGGGCCTCCTCGGGCTGGGTGCCCTCGATGCCGGGCGGGCCCGGCTCGTCGGCGGACTTCGGCTGCTCGACGGACGGGGCCTGCGGCTCGGCGACGGCGGGGGTGCCGGGTTCCTCGCGCTCTCCGAGCAGAGGGTTCTGCGGTTCTGTGTCGGCGGGCGCCGGGTCGGGCTGCTCGGCGGGCTGGGGGGCCTGCTCCCAGGGGCGGTGGCCGACACGCCGGGGCTTGGTGGCGATGGCGGGCAGGAGCCGGTCGGCGACGGCTTCGTGAATGACGTCGCCGAGGTCGCCGTCCAGGCCGAGGAGGTGCAGGACGGTGTGGTAGCTGCGGCCGGGCTGGAGGGGCTGGAGGCCGCGCGGGATCTTCTCGGCCCTGGTGCCGGGGGCGGTGATCCACAGTTGGAGGGTGGTGCCTTCGACGCGGGACCTGGCGCCGATGGTGTAGCCGTCGGCGTTGGTCAGGCGCAGGGTGCCCAGCTCGCTGGGGAGTTGAGGGAAGGGGATGCAGGTGCCGAGGAGTTCGGTGAGCCGGTCGGCTGCGGCTTCGAGGGTGCTGGCGGTGACGATCACGCTGGTGGCTCCTTGGTGCGGGCGGCCCGGGCACCCAACCAAGAGAGCAATTTCTATACTCACTTGGGGTAGGGTGCGCCGCTTGATGGGCTTTCGGCTGGGGTTCGGGACCTCGCTCGAGTGCGGGCCCGCGTGGCTGGCTGGGGTGGGTGGTCAGCGGGAGAGGCCGACCCGGGCCCAGGTGGCTCCCGATGCGATGTGGCCGGAGGTGGCGAGGAGGAGTGTGATCGCCTCGACCTCCCGGAGGGTCATGTGCGGGGCGAGGCGTTCGGCGGCGCCAGGCTCGCCGAGGGCGGCGGCCGCTTCGGCGAGGGCGGAGGACAGGGTGTGCGGGCCGGTTCCCGGCCTGCCGATCCAGCCGAGGCTGGCGGGATGGGTGAAGCGGGTGCTGCGGATGGTTTCGCCGTCGCCCCAGAAGTGGTTGCGGTAGCCCCAGCCGGCTTCCCCGAAGGCGGTGATGGCGGCGGGCATGGCGGCGTTGAACTGCTCGTCGGTGTGGAGGCCCTTGAGGTAGTGGGCGTTGACGCTCTCGCCCATGTAGGAGAAGCGGATGGCGCCGCGAGCGCCTGGGGGCAGGTCGGCCATGGTCTTGGCGACGGGGGCGGCGGCATCCAGGGCGATGTGGGTGTTCGGCGCCTGGGGGGCGGTGATCATGGTGGGTCCTCTCGCTGTCCGTGCTTCCCTCTTGCTCATGAGTAAATTCTATACTCATTCATGGGACGAGTCAACTCCCCGAACCCCAACTCCCCAGCTCACGCGGCCTTCTGCGCGACGGCACCCGCGATCAGCCGCTCGGCCTTGCCGACCGCGTACGCCATCGCCATGCCCGCCTGCATCCGGTCGCGCAGCTCGAACAGCTCGACCTTCTCCTCGTGAGCGAGGACAGCGGTGTCCACCGGCGCAAGGCTGTTGCCGCACCAGACCGTGGTGCGCATGCCCATCCCCCAGAGCATCATGTTGACCGCCGCTCCTGCCGCCGCGATCGGGTCGAGTTCCACGAGGTGCCACCTGCAGGTCGCAGGGTCGATCCGGTGCTCGCGCATCGTCTGCGCCATGGCGCGGATCATGCCGCCCGTGCCGGCGGCCGGCTCCAGAACCGAGAAGCCGGGCCCCACATCGGAGCAGTCACCGAGCTGCACCCGGGCCATCAGGTCGCACACCTCCGGCGGGGTGTGGAACTCGCCCAGCCACTTGCGGTCCGCGCCGTGGCGCAGGCCGGTGATCACCCACGACATCAGGTCGAACTCGGTGAGGTCCCCGGGGTCGCTGGAGCCGGTGAGGGTGAGCAGGCCGTTGGTGATCGCCGCGCGGGCCACCGCCTTGATGCAGGTGAGCTGGTGGTCGCTCAGGTCCTCCTCGGTCCAGCGGGCGATCGGCGCGGCGCGGTGGACGAGGTCGGGGCGGCGCATCCACCAGTACGCCCAGCACTCGCGCAGCAGCTGGACTAGGTCCCTTGCTTCGAGGCCAAGGATGTAGTCGGCCTGGAGCGGGGCGTCGGGGCCCTTGAGGGGCCACAGGGACAGGGCGGCGATCACGCCGACGGGTATGTTCATCTGCCCACCGCCGTGGTTACGGTGCCAGGCGTCGACCACGGCCTCGGCGATGTCCTGGGCGGCCTTGTGCGGGTGGCTGCCGTACGCGACGGGGTAGCGACGGGGCTTCGGCTTCGGTTCGAGCAGCACGGTGGCGGGCGGCTGCGGGGTCTGGATGGTGGGCGCGGCGGCCAGGCGCGGGCGGGTCACCTGCTCGCGCGGCTCGAAGTACAGGTCATCGTCATCGTCATCGTCGTCGGGCTGCTGGGCGAAGATGTTCAGCTGCTGCGGCATCGCCGGTGTCCTTGCGGAGTTGTGGGCATGGAAAAGCCCGGCCGGTCGCGTTCGGGCGGCCGGCCGGGCCGCGGGGTTTCGGGCTGATCGGGGTCAGCGGTCGCCGACGGGGCGCTGCACCTCCGTCTCGACGAGGTGTCGGGCGATCTGCCGGGCGAACCGCTTGGTGCACTGCCCGCCGACCGCGAGGCGGGCGGCTATCGCGAGGGTCACCGTCGCGGCCCGGTCGATGTCGTTGCTGCGGAAGTGCTCTGCGGCGTCGGTCACCTGGGTCTCCAGGCCGTGCATCGTGTCGGCGAGGCCCGGTTCGTCGTGGAAGAACCCGTGGGGCCGGGTCGTGCTGGCCATGCTGGTGCTGTCCTTCCGGGTCAGGTCGTGCCGGTGCGCGGGGCCCAGCCGTCGAGGGTGTGCAGGAGGTGGGCGGCGGCGCGCCCGTAGTAGCCGCCGAGGGACAGCGCGCAGTGCTCGTAGAGGGCGGTCAGCGTGCTGTCGGCCAGTGCGGCGCGGTGCTCCTCGCGGCTGAGGTCCCGCATCGCGGCGGGCCGGTAGTCGTAGGCCGTGGAGATCATCACGTGCAGCGATTCGCGGGCCAGCTGGTCGACCTTCGGCTGGATGTGCAGGCGCTTCGCCGCTTCGGTCAGGGCCTGGTCCAGGGCCGTGCTCACCGACTGTTCTCCTCGCCGGTGGCCGCGTGGGCCTCGGCGAGCTCCTTGTGGTGGGCGGCGACGCGGTCCGCGAAGTCCTCGTTTTCGAATTCCGCCAGCTGGGTGAGGAGTTGGGTGTAGGCGGTGCGCATGTCCGGGGCGTAGAGCGTGACGACGTTGCCGCAGTCCGCCCAGACGGTCTTCTCGTCCTCCGCCTCCTCCTCCGGCCCGTCGTGGCCGTCGGCTACGGCGATGGACACGATCTCCTTGTCCGTGTCGAGGACGGCCTTCCACCGACGCGGACGGGCTGCGGGGGCACTGCCGGGGCCGACGGCCAGGAGGGGGATTGCGCCGAGGAGGTCCAACACCCGGGAGGCCAGGGTCTCGACGTGGCGGATGTCGGACAGGTGCACGGCGTCGTGGAACAGCTCGGCGTAGGCGAAGCACTGGGCGATCTGGTGGAAGTGGCCGAGGTCGAGGGTGAACCACGACGGGGTGCGGTTCGCCCAGGCGACGGTGACGGCGTGCTCGACCAGCGCGTGCGTACCGTCGGCTAGTGCCTCGCACAGCGGGTGGAGCAGGAGGACGGCGTCCACTGCGGGCATCTGGTGCTCAGGGATGGGCAGTTGGTCGGCGTACGCGTGAGGATGGAACGACGACACTGCGATCGTGAACGACATGGCTGGCTGGCCTTTCAAGGAGGGGCGGGTCCGGCCGCCGGCGGGCGGCCGGACCGGGTGGTCAGCGGGAGTGCTTGCGGCCCATCAGGTCGTCCGCGTAGAGCAGGGCGGTGCGCAGGGAGCTGGCGACCTCGTCGATGCATGCGAAGTCGGCGTCCACGGCGAGGGACTGGCGGACCAGATCTGCGAAGTAGTGATGGACGACGGTCTCGTGGAACTGGCGGAAGGTCAGGCAAAGGAGGTCGGTGGGGCGCACCGGCCAGGTCGCGGTGATGGCGTGCTCGGCGAGGAGGAAGGCGCCGCGGACCGTGTTGGGCCCGGCGTAGGAGGCCCGGATTGCTGCGGCGATGGCCTCGTGGTGGTGTGCGGGGCCGGGGATCTCCACGGCCACGACGTTGATGGTGCTGTACGGCATCGGGTGTTCCGTTCTTCGTAGCGGGCCGCCCCGGTGCGGGGCGGCCTGGTCGGGCTGGGTCAGTTGGCTTGCTGGGGCCGGTCGTTGAGCTGGGGGTCGCCGAGAAGTGCGACGGTGATGGCCTCGGCGATGGCGGGTGCGTGTACGGGGTCCGGTCCGCCGGGAGCGTCGAGGGCCTGGCCGACGATGTCGGCCCAGTAGCGGTCGCGGACCAGCTCGCGGTACTGGGGGTAGAGCAGGTCCGCGTAGTCGTCGGGGCGCTGCGCCCAGGCGATGGCGATGGACTCGCTGCCGAGGAGGAAGGCGTACCGGGCGAAGGCGGGGCCGTCCGTGTCGTGTTCGGCGAGGTGGGCCACGATGCGCATGGCCTGGTGGTGGGGGCCGGGGACATGGAGCGAGTTCGACTCGGTGAGCTGGAGGGTGAGGACGTCGGGCAGGGTCACGATCGGTGCCTTTCTGGGGTGGGGCGGCCCGGCCCCGTGTGAGTCGGGCCGCCGGTGATCGGGTGGGTCAGGCGGTGAGGTAGTCGAGGACGTTGAGGGTGAAGCCGCCGGGCAGGGCGAGCGGCCCGGCGTCGGTGCTGGTGGCGTAGGACTCGGCGATGCCGAGGGCGTCGAGGACGGCGTTGTCGTGGTCGGGCCTGGCGAGGAGCCGGGCGACGGCGTCGAGGGTGAGGGCGGCGGCCGAGAGGGTGAGGCGCTGGAGGTCGGTGTCGGCGCGGGCTGCGCGGGAGCGGGCCTGGCGGGCGTAGTAGCGGGCTTCTTCGGCGGCGGCGTTCAGCGCGTTCACGGTGGGTCCCTCCGGTTCTCGGTCGGGGCCTCCCCCCTTCCTTATGAGTAAATTCTATACTCAATCAGAAGGGGGGTCCACTCCGCCGGAAAGATCTCAATGGCTGGACGCTGCGCGTTTGCGCAGGTCAGAGCCCCGCAATGTCCACGATCAGCGCGGTGGCATTGTCGGCCAGCGACTCACCCCACGCGACCCAGCTGCGCTCGGCGGCGCAGCCGACAGCATCGGCGACCAGTGCGCTGGCGGCCTCCTTCGGCGGCAGCAGCGCGAAGGTGTCCGCGACGCTGCTCCCGCCGTCGGCCGAGAGCGGCCCGGACACGCCGTCGGTGCACAGCAGCAGCCCTACCGCCCGCTCGCGGTGCACCCGCAGTTCCTCCACGGGCCCGCTCGCGATGTGCGACAGCAGCATGTGCTCGTCGCCTTCGCGTACCGCCGCCCGGCGCGACCGCTGGTAAGCCGCGACGTTGTGGTCCTCGGTCAGCTGCTCCACCAGCCCGGCAGGGCTCACCGCGTAGATCCGCGAGTCGCCCGCCCAGGCGAGCCGGATGTCGACCTCGCGGGGATTCCACACCGCGGCGGCCACCGTCGCGGTCGGTTCCGTCTCGGAGCAGATGTGCAACTGCCAGGTCGGGAGTTCGGCTCGGGCGGCGTGCACGGCGGCGCCCGGATCGCCGGTCTCGGCGGCGACGACGGCGATGCGCTGCGCGAAGGTGTGCGCCATCGCCCTGGTCTCGACGTGGTCGCCGACGCCGTCGCACACCACGAACGCCCACGTGCCGGTGGCCCGGTCCCTGTGCACGGCGAAGGCGTCGCACTGCTCCTTGCGCGCGCCCTTCCTCTGGGCGGCGCTGATCGTCGGGCGCGTCGGCGGCGCCCATACGACCCTGCCGACGTGCTGGTGGAGTTGGTCGAGCTGGCGGGGCAGCAGCGCCGGGTACGAGCCGTCCGGCCGCCGATGGCCGGTGATGATCACGGACCCGCGGAAGAACGGAGCCGGCGAGCCGCCCGACAGTCCGGTCCACAGCTGCTGGGCGGGCAGGTTGGCCTGCTGGTCGGACACCGTCCTGGGCGAGTGCACCAGGAACAGGCCGAGGCGTGCCGTGGTGTAGCCCTTGCCAAGGCAGGCATAGAGCCTGCGGTGCTGTCCGGTGATGTCGTCCTCGAGGAAGGACAGCTCGTCGCTGGCCCCGTCCGGGTCGATGATCAGGGCGAAGTCGCGTTCCATGCGGTGCTCTCCTTGTCGTTGGTCCGGGCGCTGGTGCGCGCCCGGCTGGTTCGGGTCGCTGGCCGGGCTCATGCCGGCCAGTCCGGCTTCCTTCGCCGTCGGCGGAAGCGGCGCGGTGGGGCGGGCCTGGTGTCGGGCCGCGTGCGCCACCGGTGGTCGTAGGTCTGCTGCCACGGGCGGGTGAGGGTCATCACCGCGCGGGTCTCCGAGAACAGCGCCATGGAGACCAGCCCTTCGACGACCATCACGGTGAGGTCTTCGCGGGCCCTGCCCGGGGGCACGGTGTTCGCGCTGAGCCAGTCCCCGGGGTCGGCGCGCCAGCCAGCCCAGTCGGAGGCCGGGCACTCCAGGTGCCAGCGGGAGGTGATCTCGACGTTGCCGAGGAGGTCCTGCCCCTCGCTCCAGCCGGGGATGGCCCGCAGGTAGGCCGGGCAGCCGTCCTCGCCGAGGTGCGGCAGCGATCCGAGGGCGTCGGACAGGTACCAGCAGGCGTCGCGGGCGGCGTCGGCCGGGTCCGAGCCCGCAGCTTCGGCCCAGGCGTCCGCGTGCAGGGCCACGGACAGGTCGATGCGGATGATCACCTGGTCCGCGCTCAGCTCACGAGGGTGCGCCACGTCGCCACGAAGTCCTCGACGGCCCGCTGCTGGCCGGGGTCCAGGCTGGTGGGCGTGCCGTCGGCGGCGGGTCCCATGATGAGCACGGGTCCGTGGATGGCCTGCTTGGGCGAGGCGTGGCGCAGGACTTCGACAACGACTTCCGCGTATTCGTTGCGGGGTGTCCCCGCCGGCGGGTCTTCGAGCAGGCCCACGGTGGCGAGGTGAGCGTCGGGTGAGCAGATCGCTGTGCAGTGGCCGAGCCGGGCAGGTCCGCCGAGGTACTGGGCGATGGCGAGTCTGGCAGCGTGGCCTGCTGGGAGGGCGGCGGGCAAGGTGACGGGCGTGGTGGTGCCGTCCTCGGTGATCAGCAGGGCCTGCATGGCCTGCTCGGTGTGCGGGTGAGGGGTGTTCATGGCGATGGGTCTCCGAGCTGCTGTGGCCTGTGACGCGGTGGGCGGGCCGAGCCCGCCCACCGCCGTGGCGCCGGTCCCGTGAGGTTGAGGTTCGCGTCGTCGGCTGCGTAGGACCGGTAGGGCTCCAGGGACGGGCTGACTCGCCCGTCGGTCAGGACCCAGCCGTAGCCGTCGCCGGTGCGGAACGTCCACCCGGCGAGTTGCCCGTCGTGGCGAAGGGCCTTGAGGGCGCTGGCGTCGGGGCGGCGGCGGCCCGCCGCGTACAGGGCGTCGATCTCGGTGGTGATGGCGGCCATCGGGTGTGTCCTTTCATCGGGGCGGTCGGGCCGCCCCAGGTGGTCGAGGGTGGCGCCAGCTGGGGCCGGGGGCCGGCGGTGGATGCGGATCGAGAGGCAGGCCCGGGGGCCGCCCGTCGAGGCCTGCCCCCCGGCGATGCAGCTGCTACAGGTTGGTCCGCACGCGGATTCGGGCTGCCCGGATCCGCATGCGCGGCGGGTGGTCGAGGTGCTACCCCCAGATCGGACGTGCGCAGGCGGCGGCCCACGAAGCCCTCTCAGCCTTGAAGGCCGCCGCCATCTCCCCGTAGCGGGCGATCTCCTCGGAGTTCTCCTTGCTCCAGTGGATCCACGTCGTGGCGCCGGGGTTGCACTCCTGCGCGCAGTAAGCGTCCATGGCCGCGTCCGGGTCAGCGTGGCCGGAGGATAGCCACCAGAACCGGGTGTTGTCGTAGATGACGTCCCATTCGTGGTCGTAGTCCTCGCGGTTGGGGTACTCGAATGCGAAGAACCCGATGCTCCAGGTGCCATTTTCGGACTGCCAGGTCACGTTCTCACGGTGCAGGCTCACGGTGGTTTCCCTCCTGTTGGTCGAGGGCCCTCCCCTCAACCTCGTGAATAAATTCTATACTCACTGCGTCGGTTGCACAACTCCAGCATTGCCCGATGGTCAGTCAGACGGCATGCCGTGCGCAGCACTTGAGTGCCTCAGTGGCCGATCTGGGTGGCGACTGTCCGCATCATTGCGGTGCACAGTGCGAGCATGCGCAGGGCGCGCGCCTGGTCGTCCGCTGCGTCTGCGGTCAGGGTCAGCAGGGTGTGCAGGAAGGGCTCCGGCAGGTCCTTCAGCCATTCGCGGTAGGGGCTGGACCGCCTGGTCGCCTCCCAGACGGCGAAGGTTGCGCACTCGGCGACGCCTGCCGCGTACTGCGCCGTCGAGTCGTCCGCGAGTCCGAGCAGGCTGCGGACCTCGGCACCGAGGGGGCCCGGGTCGCCGTCGGCCAGAAGTTCGGCGAGTCGCGAGGTGCGGGGCGGGGTCAGGGTGGGCATGCGGGGCCTTTCGAGTGGGCCGCGCCGGCATGGCCGCGGCGGGGAGGGTCGGGGGGTCGGGGGTGCGGCAGTCCTGCTATAGGGCCGCCGCACCCCCCGAAGGGCCTACATCCAGGCGTAGTTGAAGACGCCCTTGAGGAACTTGAAGACGTCGCCGGTGAGCTGGGTGGACGCGTTGTCACCGGCGTAGGCGCGGGAGATGGAGCAGATCAGGCCGAGGCTCGGGTGAATGAGCGAGACCTGCACGCTCGGCTCGGCTTCGCCCGGCCGGGCCTCGATCCGGACGGTGCGGTCACCGTACGGGTCGACAAGCAGGTCCAGGGAGGTGCCGGTGAAGGCCGTGATCGAATCGCTCGGGAAGCAATCGCGGACGGCGGCGATGAGCTTGTCGTCGGCCTCGATGATGGTGGCGATGGCGGACATGGTGGCGTTCTCCTTGCTGGTGAGGGCGTCTCCCTCAACCTCATGAATAAATTCTATACTCATGCCTGTGGGGTTTCAACTCTCCCGGAGCCCTGTCTCCGCCGGTGGACGCCGGCGCCAGTGCAGGTCACGGTGCTTCCTGCGCCGGAGCGGGCCAGGCCACGCCGGTGAGCGCCCGCCGGTGCGTCTCAGGCACCTCGGCCACTGGAACGCCCAGCCAGTCACGGCCCATCAGGGCCAGCACCGCGGCATCGGCCTTGTCGTAGCGGCCCGCGCCCTCGCACTCCAGGCCGTACCGGTCGGCGACCGCGTCGCGCACCATGCCCTTGGTGACGCGGGCCCGGATGTTCTTCGGCTGGTCCTTGGCCGGGTTCGCCACGCCGCACGCGTAGATGATCCGCTGGACCGGCGGCACCTCCGCGTAGGGGATGCCCCGGCTCCACAACATCTGGGTGACGTGCCACCACAGCCCGGCCAGCTCGTGGTGCCCGGCCAGGGCCCCGTGCCCGTAGGACGCGCCCTCGACCACGACCAGGTCTGCGGCACGGGTGCGCTCCTTGATCTCTCGCAGGTGCCAGTCCAGGCGGGCGTGCCTGCGCAGGCCCTTCGGGCGCAGCGCATCGGCCCAGTCCACGCCGGCGATGCCGGTGGAGACGAGCGAGAGGTCCAGGCCGATTACCAGCGGGATGGGGCGCTGGCGGGGATCGGCCGGTTCGGTGGTGCAGTTCATGTCGTCCTTCTCGAAAGGGTGCGCACGGCGGCCCGGCCCCATCCGGGCCGCCGCGCAGGAGGTTCGCCGCTGATCCGGCGGATGCTGGCGGCGGTCAGCGGCTGGTGAGCGACGCCAAGTGCCCGCCGAGGTGGGCCAGGCCCTGGACCAGGTCGCGGTGCCCGCCCTCTGCGCAGGGGCGGTGCAGGGCGAGGGAGGTGTCGTCCTCTCCGTCCGACGCCCACCGCAGGTGCCAGCCGGGGGTGTCGGGCAGGTCAGCGCGGGCCGCGTACACTTCGTCGCCCTCGGGGGCGGTGGCCTCCCAGGCGAGGAGCTTGGCCGCGTCGCCGCCGATGACATACGCGGCGAAGTCAGCGGCTGTGCGCACCGATTCGTCGTCCAGGGCGTCGCTGTGGCGGGCTTGGTCGGCCTGCTGCTCGGCCAACGCCGCGAGCGCCATGGCCGTCAGGGTTGTGTCGTGCGTCAAGTCTGCTTCCTTGGTGTGTAGTTGGCTGCTGCTGGCACGGATGTGGGTCGGTGGTGCGCGGCTGGCCGGCCGCGCCCGGTCAAGCGGCAAAGGCCAGTTCGGAGTTGGCGGCTTCCTCGGCGGCGCGTTCGGCCTCGGCGGCGGTGAAGGCCGCGCACCTCGCGCATTGCTGCTCGCCGCGAACCTGGTGCTCGGCGACTCCGGTGGTCGTACCGCATACGGTGCGGGGCTTGCCGGGCAGTGGCAGGTCGTCGTCGTCCACGCCGTCCGCTGAGGCGATGACCAGGCCGTCGAGCCACAGCCTCCCGCCGCACACTCCGTCGAACCGCTTCGGGTGGGGCTGGACCTGGCGGATGCACTGTGCCCGGAACGGGCAGGGTGTGCACCACCCCAGGACGGGCAGGCACAGGTCGGAGAGGGTCTTCTTGTCCTTCCAGGCGCCTTCGGCGGGGCTGAACCGCAGGTCGCGGTAGCAGCCGGGCAGGAAGCTGTCGGTGTCGGGCAGGGCGGTGAACACGATGGTGGTGGCCTTCTCGGTGTCGCCGGGCCCCGGCAGTGGCCGGGGCCCGGGTGGGTCTGTTCGTCAGGGGTGGCGCAGCCGCAGCAGGACGCTGGCGCGAAGCGGGTCCCAGCACACGCAGGTGACGTAGCGGGTGTCCCTCCACCAGGCCAGCCAGCCGCCTTCGCCGTCGCAGTAGCGGCAGCTCGGGTCCGGGGTCTGGGTCAGGAGCAGGACCCGTACGGGGCCGGGGGTCAGGCGCAGGCGCCACCGGCCCGGGCGGATGCGGGCGGGTTCGGTTGTGCCGCGGCACAGTGGGAGTGCTCGCGGCCACCGCTGCGGGCCGGTCACGGCACCTCCCAGCGTCGGGGGCTGATCCACTTCGCCGCGGCCACGGGCATCTCGTTGCCGTGGCGCCGGACGGTGTGGTGGCTGTCATCACGGCTGGCTCGTGTCGGGCGGACCACGTACACGGGCGGGAACCCCAGCAGTGCCGACAGGTCCTGCTCGTCCCGGTCTTCAAGGGAGGTCACAGCACCTCCAGCAGCTGGCGGCCGATCCAGTTCGCCACGTTCACCGACACGGCGTTGCCGGCCTGCATGGTCTGCTCTGCGCCAGTGCCCAGCACGATGTAGCTGCCGGGAAACCGTTGTCCGGCTAGCTGCTCCTTGGGCTTGAGCATGCGGAACCAGCAGTCCGCGATGGTGTCGGCGGTGACGACGACGGCGGCCGAGTCCCGGGTGGACAGGGTGTGGAGGGGGTAGCCGGCGTGCTTGGCGGTGCTCTTGCGGTACGGGATCACCAGCGTGTTGCGGTCGCGTGGGTCGACGCAGCCGCCGGGCAACACCAAGCCGTGGTGGTTGCCCTGCGCGGTCACGGCGGCCAGCGGGCTGTGCACGCTCGACGAGGTCGCGTTGTTGCGGTATTCGATGACGAACGGCGACGGGGTGAGCAGGGCTTCGGACTCGCGGGTGGTGCGGGTGCGCAGCGGACCTGATGCCGCGTACGGCTCGGTGTTCCAACTGCCGCCGGTCGGCACGATCAGCGCCTCGCCCTGCTTTGTGGAGCGGGTCGGCATCGGCCGCTCGGCGACGGCGTACGCCCGGTCGCCGCCGTCCTTGCCGTGGGTGAGGGTGATCGAGTGCGGCTGGTGCGGGAATTTGGCCAGTCCGGTTTCGATGCGGCTCATGGTCGCGTCGGCAAGCTTCTTGCTGCGGGAGCCGATGCGGTGCCCCAGGTCCGTCCAGTCGATCGCCGCGGACGCAGGGCGCACAAAGGGCTCGACAACCGACCGATGGCAACGACTGTTCGGGCAGCGGTAGTTGTACTGAAGGCCGTACTTTCCGATGGTGACGTTCGGGTCGAACCAGGTCTGGACGGCGTTGACCTGCTCGTCGCACTCGAAGCACCATGCCAGCGGGGCGGGGGTGAGGTTGGGCTTGCGCATCCCGCGTCGGACGAAGCAGATGTAGATGCGATCGCGCCACTGCGGGGCCCGCAGGTTGTTCTCGTCGCCGACGTGCGCCGAACTGACCGAGGTGATCTGGTAGTTGTAGCCGAGGGCTTTCATCGCGGCAATCCACTGCGGGAAGAGGATCCAGTCGGTGGCGAACTCCAGGACGTTTTCCACCACGATGGCCTTGAACTTGTGGACCTCGGCGGCGCGGACGACGCACCAGGCGGTGACTCTGGTCCTCTCGAAGGCGTCACTGGGCAGGGCCTTGAACTCGTCGTCACCGTCGAGGAGGTCGAGCTGCGGGCTCTCGCGGCGGCGGCCTCCGGCGGGGCTGATCTCGGTGCAGATCACCGACGCCCACAGCACGTCCGCCTTCGGCAGGTAGCGCATCGGCATCGCGGACACGTCGATGCGCAGGTGGTCGGCCCCCGGGTGGTTGGCGGCGTGGGTGGCGAGGGCCAACTGCCAGTGGTTGACGCCGAGTTTGAGTTCCATTCCAGCTTCGACCAGGCCGGTGGAGGAGCCTCCGGCGCCGCACAAAAAGTCGATCACGGTTGCGGACATGGCGGGCCCCTCTCTCAGCTCTTGGGGTCGATGGCCGGGGTGCGGCCGGTCGGGCGGGGTGCGGCGGGGCTGGCTGTCAGGTTCGGCGCCGGGTGTCGGGTGAGCGCGAGGTGCCAGTGATTGGGGGCGGTGCGGATGCGCGGCAGGGGTGGCTGGTCGTCGGCCGGGTTGTCGTGGGTCATCAGAAGTCCAAGAGGTCAAGTCGGATGCGATATACATCCACATGCATTTCGGGTGGTCAGTAGACGCGGATGCCGGAGGCAACTGCCCTGCGCAGGAAGGCGATCCACCCGGGCCAGTCGCAGTACCCGCTGCGCTCGGCGTCGCGGCGCTCGGCGGCGGGGTGGGAGTCGTAGGCGGCGAGCGCAGCGGTGATCTCCTGCGGGGCGATGAGCCAGCCCTCGTTGGAGTCGACCTTGTACCGGGGGATGCCGGCGGCGGACGGGTCGTAGCTCTCAAGGCGCTGCCGCGCCGCCTCCTGTGCGGCCGCGAACGCCTGCGCCTTGGCGGGCTTGATCTTGCCGTCTCCGACCGGCCCGTCGAAGTCGTCCGGGCTCAGGTCGAACTCGGCGAGGTAGGGGCGGTGGGCGGGGTCCCCTTCGATCAGCATGCCGAACTCGCCCATCCAGGTCAGCAGCATTGCCGTGCCGCCGGCGCTCTGCCGGAATCTGTCGCCGAGGGTGTCGGTGTCGGTCTCGATGTAGAACTCGGTACCCATCTGGGGCTCCATGGGGTGGTTGGGAGCCGGGCCGCAAGGTGCGGCCCGGACGGTTCGGTCAGGTGCTGCGCAGGCCGTGGTGGTCGCCGGCGATGTGCAGGAAGTCGATCAGCGGTTTCCAGTCGTCGATCCGGGCGGCGACCGCCTCGCGCTGCTCGGGGGCCGCGCGGTGGTAGGAGTCCAGGGCGGCGGTGATCTCCTGCGGGCTGATCAGCCAGCCCTCGGCGGTGGCGAGTTTGTGCCGCGGGATGCCGGACGGTTCGGCGGCGCCGACTGCCCGGAGAGCGTCCATCGCGGTGCGCACGTCGTCCGGCCCCACCTGGTTGAGCGGTATGCCGGGGATCGCCCGGTGGAATGCAGCGCGGGCCAGGTCGAGGATGCGGAGGTCCTGGATCATGCCGAGACTGTCCATGGCCCGTACGACCGACTCGTAGGTGAAGTGGTCGAGGTAGTAGTGCGCGAGGGGGTCGCTGTGTTCGAGGGTCAGCACTCGGCCCATCAGGGGGTCTCCTTCGTTGGTTCGTGGCCGGGCAGGGCCCGGCGGGGCGGTCACCGGCGGCGGCGGTGGCCCTTGCGGCGGACGATGCAGATGAGATTCGTGGTGGCGATGGCCAGGGCCGCCGCGGCCAGAGCGAGCGACACGGCTTGGATGGCGTTCACGGCTGGTCGCCCGCCCGCCGGATGTACGCCTCGGTGGCGTCGAGGTCGAGGTGGCCCAGGTCCTTGGCGGTGCTTCGCCGCCGGCGGGCGGGCGACCAGTCCGGGTGGATCGGCGGGCTCGCCCACAGCAGCTGCAGCCGGTCGAGGGCGGGGTGGGTCTTCTCGTCGCCCGGTTCGTGCGGCGGCTGGTCGGCTGAGGCCTGGTCAGTCACGGCGGCCCGCCTTCGGGCGGGCCGGGCAGCCGGGGGCGGTCGCCAGCCGCACCATGCCCAGGTACACGCCCTGGGCGTCGCCATTGCTGAGCGCCTGCGCGACTTCGGCGTGCAGCCGCTGGTCCTCCTCCGGGGTCTGGGGGTGCGCGAACTGGCAGAAGCACTGGAGGTCGCCCCGGCCGCCGGGGACGAGTTCGGCGAGCGTGGTCTGAACGATCAAGACCCGGTCGCGGGCGACGAGGACCTGCTGCTGCCACGGGAAGAACCCGGTGTGGTGGGCGATGTGGAGGCCGTCGGCTGCGAGCGCGTCAACGATCGTGGCGTGCTTCTCGGCCGCAGCATGCCCGTGCTCGAACGGCCGGGTGGTGGCGAATCCGGCGGGCCCGGTCTCGTGGACGGTGGTGACGGTCACGACCGCCGGGTGGTCGGCCGGGGCGCCCGGCATCTTGCGGGCTTCGAGGAACGCGTCGATGGCGAGCAGGAGCGGGGCGATGAGCGCGCCGGCAAAGGCGTAGACGTTGTTCGGGACGGCGACGGAGTCGTAGACGACGTAGTCGACGGTGGGGTTGTCGTCGCTGTTGTGGGTGACCAGCCAGGAGGTGACGCTGTCGATGCTGCTCGGCAGGCTGCCCTCATTGCCGGTCGTAATCGTCAGGTGGGTTCCGTCGGGGAGCTGGGCGTAGATGACGGTGCTTCCGCCGCAGTCGCCGATGTCGGTGACCAGCTGGCGGCGCCGCATCGGGGTGATCAGCGGCTCGTAGACGTCGTACATCGCCTTCCAGGCGGGGTCGTTGGTGCGGTTGTGGTGGGGCAGCGGGGCGAGGCGCATCGGGCTCTCCAAGAGGTCGTTGTGTGCGGGTTGGTGCGGTTGGGTCAGGTGAAGCGCAGGAGGCGGCGCAGGAGGCCACGGCGGGCCGCGCGGCGGGCCGGGGGCGACGGGACCGGAGGGAGGAACCGGTCGAGGGTGGCGAGGAGCGGGGCGGGGTCGGTGCCGTTGGCGTGCTGGGGGCCGGTCAGCGTGGAGTCGTAGACGTGGTGGACGCAACCGCCGGGCAGGGTCCGGCGCAGGGTGAAGCCGGTGGTGCCGCCGGGCTTGGTGGCGGCGGCCCCGCCCACCCCGTCGTCGCCGAGTTCGAGAGTGCTGCCGTCGGGGAGATGCAGGTGGAGGACGGCGGTGTGGCGGCGGGAGCTGAGGTGGAAGGCGACCCCGCGGGAGCGGGCGGTCTCGGCGAAGGGGGTGTACGCGGGGTTCAGGATGATCGGGTACGGCATGACACCCTCCGGTGTTTCGGTCGTTGCTGATTTGAGTCCACATGCATCTCCGGGCCGGGGTGCGCCCGGCCCGGAGATGCGGGTCAGGCTGCGGCGGGCTCGGTCCCGGGTTCGGGCTGGGCGGCGAGCTTGTCGGCCCACTCGGCGATGCGGTCGGCCATGCCGCGCAGATTGGCGGCAAGGACCCGGGCGGAGCCGACTGCCCAGGGCCGGGGCTCGGTGGCCAGCTCATGGCGGGCGTAGCCGAGGGCGTCAAGGAACTGATCGACACGGAAGGAGAGTTCGGCTGCAGTTGGCTCCCGGTCGTCGGGGTCGGCGATTCGGGAGGCGGCGCCGTCGAGGTCGGCGATGTGGTCGAGGTCCTTGTCGACCTGCTCGTCCTCGGTGCGCTCGGTGGCGATGGCGCGGATCAGCGGGTCGAGGAGGGAGGTGTAGTCGAGGATCAGGGTGGTGCGCTTGTTGACCGTGCGACTGGTGAGCGTGGGCAGCATCTCGGTTCTCCTCCTGCTCGGTGGGGGCCTCTCCCCCTCACCTCTTGAGTAAATTCTATACTCATCGAATGGGGGGCACAACTTCTGGACGGTTCGTCACCTATTCGTGATGTTTGCTCCGTTCGCGGCCTTCGCGCGCCAGGCGCTTCGCCGCCTCGCGGGCCGCCTCGACCCCGTGCGGGTTCGACTCCACGACCTCGCGGTACTGGCGGCCCTCCCGCAGGATCTCCTCGGTCCGCGCCTGCTCGGCCAGCCGTTCCAACTCCCGCTTCTCCTTCTCCTGCCCCTCGCGCTGGGCACGGGCACTGGTCCCGCACCCCCGGCAGTTCCGCGCGACCTTCCGGTGCCTGCTGCACGGCCCTTGCGGGGACGGAGCCAGCTGGCCCCCTGCGGCGTCAGCCGTGGGGGGCTGGGGGGAAGGTACTGACCCAGGAACTGAAGGAGGTACTGACGGGGTTCCCGATCGGGAACCTGGAGGGTTCCCAGGCGGGAACCTGCTGGGTTCCCCCTCCGGAACCCGTTCCGGGCCCTCGAGTGGGTTCCCGTTCGGGAACCCACCGTCGACCGGTGCCTTCTTGGGCTGCTCCGCGCGCCTGCGGGCGGGAGCGGCCGGCTTGGCGCGCACCACCCCCTCCCGGGCGAGCCGCTTGTTGCGCGGGGCGTCCGCCGCGGCCTTGAACCGGGCCTCCAGCTCCTCCGAGTCGGGGATGCGCGGCACCCCGCCGGGAAAGATCCGGTAGACGGCGGCCCGGCCCGGCTTGCCGATCTCCACCCGCTCAACGAGGCCCTTCTTCACCAACTCCGTCACCAGCGTGATCGCCCGCTTAGGCCCCACCCCCGCCCACGCGGCGAGCCTGCGGATCCCCGGCCGCGCAAGGCGGGTCTCATCGTCGGCCGAGTCGCCCAGCTTCATCAGCGCCAGCTTCTCGGCAGGGTTGCCGACCACCTCCGGCGGCAGGTAGGCGGCGACCAGCATCAGGTGGATCGACATGTGCGGGCTTTCTCTCGGCGGCGGTTGCGGTACGGCTGGCTGACCGCGCTCACTCGCGTGCCGCGCGCACGTCGATGCGCCTGGGGGTCCGCTTGACGACGGTGCGCGTCGGCACGGCAATGCCCGCCGTCATCAGGGCCTTCACCATGCGGTCGACGTCGGGAACCGTGGGGATCACAGCGCCGAGGGTGTCGAAGAGCTCGATCATCGCGCGCACGTCGGGCTGCTGCTCCTTCTTCTCCTTCCCCGCCCAGCCCAGCGTGTTGGCCCCGTAGCGGCCCGCCTCGGAGGCGTCCACCGACTTGCGGGCGAACGTCTTCTTCTTGTCCGCGTCCGACCACAGCCGGTGCGCGGCGACGTAGTCGGCCAGGTGCCCGGCCACGTCCTCGTCGTCGTGGACCAGGTTGGACTGCACCGGACGGCCGTCCGCCGGCGAACCCCAGCACGCTGTGGCGAACGGGCAGTAGTCGCAAGCGGCGTCAATTCCGGGCCCGAGGAAGTCGCGGCGGGCTTGCTCCGGGTGCTCGGTCTCAGCGACCCTCTGGAGCCACCACACCGCCTCCTCGGCGATCTGCGGGTCGTAGGGGACCTCCTGGATGAACTCCTCGCCGTTGTCCCGGCAGATGAACCGCAGCCGGATCTTCTCGACCCGCACCGGGCCGAGCCGAGCCAGGACCCGCTGACCGTCGGCGTCCTCGAACCCTCCGGTGTTCAGCAGCCGGGCATAGGTCATCACCTGCCGCAGCTCCGGCGCCGTCGCCCCGTAGCGCACCGTCTCGTCCCACCTGTAGACCGTGCGGGTCTTGATGTCCTCCAAGGTGTTCTCGTCGGCGGCCACCTTCGGCCGCATCCGGCGGGGAAGTTGGCGTGCGGTCGCTCGGTCGAGCTGGACGATGTCGATGGATCCGCGCACGGCCGCGTCGGCGACCTTCTTCTCCACCAGCCACCCGAACTCCTTGCGGGCGGCGGTCGTCAGGCCCTCGTGGATGTAGGTGCCGAGCATCGCGGCGGGGCTGATGACCAGGTCGGTCGGCTTCCAGCCGTGGTACTTGTAGGCGCTACGCCGCTCGCACGCGGTGTCGGACGCGCCGAGCTGGCGCTGCCTCGAGCGCGGCCGGGCGCGGTCGATCGCGTCGGCGGCGACCCAGATGGACGGCGACGGATCTGTGATCGTCGGGGTGGACATGGCTGTACTGCTCCAAGAGGTCGTGAAGAGTCGGGGCGCGGCCGGGGTAGGGCCGAACCTCAGGCGAAGAGGACAGCTGCCGGGCGGTCAGCTCACTGGCGGGCAGGCGCAGGGCGGGACGCACACGCAGGCGGCGCAGCCGGGGCACCAGTCCTCGGGCGGCATGCCGCACTCGCGGCAGCAGCCGCAGTGGTCGCCGCAGGTGGCACTGGCGCACGGCCAGGCGGGGACAGGGGTGTCGTTCATCGTCGGTTCCGTCGGCGGGGCCACCCCAACCGGGTTGGGTGGCCCCGCCGACGGCGCTACGCGGCGGCTGCCGGCTCGCCGAGGACTTCGGCGTCCGCCTCGGCCTGCTGCGCCGCGGCGGCGGCCTGCAGCCGGGCGGCGTCGCTAGCGGGCTCGTCGTCGATGGTCGTGGGCGGGGCGGCCAGCTCACGCACCCTGGCCTGCACGGCCAGGCGGACGGTCTTCCACTCGGCTTCGGACAGGCCGGTCTCCGGGCCCGCGTCGAGTTCCTTCCACAGCGCCACACACGTTTCGCGGTCGGCGGCCTCGGTGACACGCTTCATCCACGGGCCGGTGCGGTCACCGGTCAGCTCGGGCATGTCTCGGGGCTGCGACTCGGTCGAGCACCCCAGCATCTCGAACACCAGCTTCTCGTAGGAGAAGTGGGGCAAGGGCATGGGCTTGCCGCTCTCGACCCGGAACCGCAGGGTGCGCGCCTTGATCACCACGGTCGGCTTGTCGCGACGCACCCTCAGCCAGACGGTGCTGTCGAAGCCGACGTCCTTCTGCGCGCTGACCTTCCACTCCTTGACGGGACGGCGCTGCACGATGAGCGGCTGCCCGTTGTCGTCGGTGGCTGAGATCTCCTTGCCGCGGGCCAACATGATGGCGATGCCCGGCATGGTCTGGAGCATGTGGATGATCCGGTACCACCGGGCGGTGGCGTCGTTCCACAGGTGACGGCCGACGTCGATGGTCGCGTCCGGGTTCTCGGAGAGCTTGGCGCGGTTGCTGTTGCTGCGCTTGGCGCGCTCGTACGTCCAGGTGGACAGCATCTTCCACAGCGCCGACCCGGAGTCGATGACGAACACGACGGGCGGCTCGCCGGCGGTCGCGGCGCGGTGGGCTTCCCACCACACCGCTTCGACCTGGTCGGCGATCGACTGGTAGGTGCCATCGTGGACGATCACCTCGAAACGGGCGCCGGGGATGGCGGCGTACTCGTCGGCAGAGCCTTCCGCCAAGTCCATCACGTACATCTGTCCGATGCGGTTGCTGCCGCTGAATTCGAGTGCGCCGTAGGTCTTTCCGGCGCCTTCGTCACCCTCCACGAGGATGAACGGCCAGGGCACGATGCCGGTGGGCTTGCGGGAGTTGAGCTTGGGGGGCACGGGTGTTTCTCCAAGAGGTCATGGTGGTGCGTCAGTCCGCGCGCAGGGCGCGGACCTCGAAGTAGGTCGCCCACTCGGGGTGTTGCTCGATGAGCAGGCGGGCGTATCTGCTGCGGAAGTCGTTGTTCAGCCGGAAGTCGTCGGCGGAGAGGGTGGCGCGGCCGTAGGAGTAGCGGATGATCTCGAAGAGCATCCCGAGGCTGACCTTGGCGAACTTCGCGTCGATGCACTCGGCGGTCAGCCGTTCCAGCTCGGCGAGGACCCAGCCGTTGAGGGCGTGGAACTGCTCGAACCGCTCCTGGATGCTCTGCTGGCGCACGCTGCCGGCCGGTGGCTGGACGATGCGGCGCACGGCTTCCAGGCCGGGCAGCTGGTCTTGCAGGACGGTGGTCATCGCTGCTCTCCCCTCTTGGTGATGGGGATACTACGAAGAATCCACATACAAGTCGAGCCAGAGACCGACGCCCGCAAAGGCGATCGGCCACCCATCCGCCCAGACGTCAGCGGGAGGGGGTCTTGCGTGCATGGCGACTCCAGCCCTGATGAGCGGGCCAGGTCGCCCCCTCTTGAGTAAATTCTATACTCATCAAGGGAGGTTGGTCAACTACCCCTCCGACTGCTTGCCCCTCGACAGGATCTGCGATCCCGGCCCGTCATACGTGCCGCTCTCCAGCGCCTTCAGCACCTCCGGGATCACCACCAAGGGCCGCGACCTCGGGCGCTCACGCATCCGATCCAAGCCGGCGAGCGCGTTCGGCAGCAGCCACAGCGGCGACCTCGACAGCTGCCAGTCCGGCTCGGTGAACACGCCCCCCTTCACCGCGATGGTCAACGGCGGGAACGCCTTGACCGGATCCTCACCCGTCAGCGCCATGATCTCCTGGCTGCCGACGATCGGCGGCAAGTCCGCGGCGCGCACGGCCAACGCCGCCTTCACGCTCCGGCCGGGCGCCTGCTCGGCGACCAGCTGCTCCACGTAGGTCATGTCCGGCGTCTTGCCCCGATCGGTGCTCTCCCCGAAGGCAACCGCCGCCCCGATCGGCCAGTAGGCACGCCCCGAGACGATCACCGCCTCCGAGTAGTCCAGGACACCGCGCTGGATCCACTGCGCCACATTCCGCGCCGGCGCCTTGTAGACCGTGCTGAACTCCTGCGCACCCACCAAGACGATGGGGATGCTCCCTGCTCCCGCCATGCCGCTCTCCTCACATCAGTGAGTATTGACTTTACTCGCCAGGGTCAGGGAGGCCATTCGCCGGATCGCTGCTACAGTGGGTGATCCAAGAGGTCGGGCCCCCATTCCGTAAGGAACGGGGGCCCAACCGTTTCCCGGCCGCGCGGTCTTGCTACCCCTTTCAGCTCACCCCGAGGGGCGGGTTACTCATGGGCGGCGCGGCACCGGGCACCCGGGCCGAACGCCCGGGTGCGACAAGGTCACGACGACGGCAGCGCGACCTTCCCACCCGGGTACTGCGGCGGGCGGGCGTAGCCGAGCAGCCAGCCCCAGCGCGGCGACAGGTAGACCTCGGCCACCCGGAACACCGCGTAGTAGGCGAAGCTGGCCAGCGGCGCGACGACTCCGGCCAGCGCGGCCGGGTCGAGGTCGAGGCCGTAGCGGGCGGCGAGGGCCACCAGCCAGCCGACCAGCGCAGGCACGCCGGTGCGCAGCAGGGACACGTACACGTTCACTGAACTCCTCAATTGGGTTGATACGAGCAGGTGTTGCGGTGTCAGAGCCCACAGGCGGCGCCAGGTTTCCGGCCCCGGCAGGCCGTCCGCATCCGGGCCGGACAGTTGAAGGTCGGGCTGGCCGGTCAGGTGATCGGGCTGTTCCAGGTCGCCGCCCAGGTCTTCGCGCCGACCACGCCGTCCTGTTCCAGGCCCTTGTCGGCCTGGAAGGCCCTGCACGTCGCGGCCGACTTCGGCCCGTACTTGCCGTCGGCGCTGATCGACCAGCCCCGGGCGGCCATGTGCTGCTGCCACAGCAGCACGTCCGGGCCCTCGCAGTAGTCGGCGAGGTACCGGCCCGGCCACGCCGGTCCGCTGCCGGTCGACGGGGGCGGGCCCACCGGCGCGGTGCTGCCGCCCGGGCGCGGCGCCCCTGCCTGCACCCACCGGTAGAGCGGCTCGCCGGGGCAGTCGGTGGCGTACCCGTCCCTGTGCCCCTTGATCTCGTTGCCCGCGTCGCCGTCGCGGCGCAGCCACTCGATCGCGTCGCGGATGCCACCCAGCTGGGCATCAGTGGGGCTGGTCAGACCCTCGTCGCCGACCATCGCGCACACCGAGTAGTGCTGGGAGTTGAGGCCCGGCCCGTTCGCGGCCTGCAGGTGGTGCAGGCCGCGCCCCTCGAAGACGTAGCCGTGCGGGCACACGACCGCCGAGTACGCGATGCAGATGTACTTCTCCTGCTGGTTGGCCTGGTGGGAGGCCTGGATGTCGCGCATCCGACCGGCGCAGCGGCCGTGCTGGTCGGAGTTGGCGAGGTCGGCGGGCACTTCGGTGCCCTCGTAGTGGACCTTGACTCCCTGGGTGGAGCCGATGAAGGTGAAGTCGGACTTCGGGGGGCGAGCGCCCCACTGGTCCCTGGTGATGAGCTGCACGGCGTGCGCGCTTTCTCCCCCGCGCCTGCCTGGGTGTTGCTGTTCCGCGTGCCGCGGACTACGGGTGCTTGTCCTGGGCCAGGAGCCACAGTTGAAGGAGTGCCACCACAACGGGCGCGACGAACGCACCGATGAGCCAGCGGCGGCCGGCGGCCGCGGCGGACTCGGTGTCCTCCCGGGCCCGGCGTTCGCTGGCAAGGTCGCGTTCGACCATGTCCATGCGCTGCGCCATCAGCCGCTGGTCCGAGTGGTACACGTCCTTGGTCACCGACTGCTCCAGCCTGAGGGCGAGCGCCTGGAGGTCGCCCCGAAGGTCTTCACGCAGACCCGCGATCGAGTCGCGTTGGTCCTCGCGGAGCTGTGTCAGGGATCGCTGGAGTTCCCACAGGGTGGGCTCGGCGGTCGGCGGGACGCTCACGGATTGCTCCTGGACTGCGCCCCCGCGCCGCCGCCCATCTTACGGCCACTGCCGGTCAGATCCGCAGGTCAGTCCGCTCCCCAGGTAGCGGAGCCGAAGGAGATCCACCCTCCGAGCGGGCCGGACACGTGCGTGACGCCCAGCGTGCCGTCCATGTAGACCGTCAGATTCGCCTTCGTGCCGGTCTCGTTCAGCAGCTCCAGCACCTCGTGCGCGCTCGGCCGGTACCCGTCGGGCAAGGTGGCGACCTTCCCCCCGGTGAACCCGGAAGGGATCTTCACGACCCCGCGCACCGTGCACCGCCCGTCGGGAAGCCGCCGAAGCTGGGGAGGGCGGAACGAGCTGCCGAAGGCGGAGAACCCGGAGGCGAGTACCAGCGGCTGCCATCCGTCGATGGACAGCTCCTTGCCGAACGAGAAGCGGGTGGGGCTGGTGGCCCCGGGCGGCTGCACCACCAGGTCGATGCGCCGCTCCAGCCCGCCGATCGACACGGACGGGCTTCCCGAGCCGCTGCCGCCCATCTGGATCCGCCCGACGTCGTCCGAGGACCGGCCGCCGCTGAGTGTGAAGTACGGAGAACCGAAGCCGTAGGAGTTCCCCTGGATCATCGCCATCCCCGCTGTCGTGTCCACGGTGATGCTCGCCGGGCCCTTCTCGGACGAAGCCCCGGTGTACATCAGCAGCGCCGGAGAGTGCGCTTCGCCGTCCCAGGCGACGCTCGGATTGAGGACGATCCGGGCGCCCGCTGCACCGGTCTGGACGGTGCCACCGGTCACGGTCGCACCGGTGATCGTCTTTCCGTTGATGGCGTCCGCGCTGAGCTTGGCGGCGGTGACCGTGCCGTCGGCGATCTGCACCTGCCCCAGGACCGGCTTCGCCTCGACGTTGTCGAAGTACACCTGCCCGGCTGTGGACAGCCAACTCTCCACGACGAGGACTGCGGTGGCGGTCCCGGGCGGCGCCGTCACGGTCGCTGTGGCTGCCTGCCACGTCGGGCCGAGCACCGGGGCAGTGACCTGGGCGGAGTTGAACGCGACGATGGCGCCGGCGGCGTCCAGCCACTTCGCGTAGAACTTGATCGCGCCGCCCTGCCAGTCGGGGGACGCCTGGTAGTCGTAGCGCAGCACGAGCTGGTCACCGGGCCGAACCGTGACGGTCGCCAGGGGAAGGCTGCGGGAGGCGGCGGGCGCCGCGGTGGCGTCAACGCGCAGGGACTTCGCGGACCCGCAGCCGCCGGAGGCGATGGACCAGTACGGGCTGCCCGCTGCTGCCCGGGCGGCACCGACCGGCCCTTCGAACGACCCGTCTGGGATGTAGTTGTTGACGGTGCCGACGGCCAGCACGTCGGCGGTGACGGCGCCGGCGGCGAGCTGCGCGGCCGTGATCGAGTTGACGGCGAGCTTGTCGACCGTGATCGACAGCGCCTTGATCTCCCTGCCCGTGACCGTGTCGGCTGCGATCTTCCCCGCGCCGATGGCGTTGGCCCCGACCTTCGTGGCGGTGACCGACCCTGCGGCGAGCAGCGTCGCGGTGATCGCCCCGGCGGCTATCTGCCCGGCCGTCACCGCACCGGCCGCGAGCTGTGCGGTGTTCACCGCACCGGCCGCGAGCTCTGTCGTGGTGACGGACCCGGCAGTGAGCTCCCGCGTGCTGATGGCGCCGGCGGCGACGCTACCGGGAGTGACCGCGTCGGCGGCCAACTTGCCTGCGACGACAGCGGCTTGCCCGAGCTTGGTCGCGGTCACGGCGGCGTCGGCGATCGCGTCGGAATTGATCGCCCCGGCGGCGACCTTCGCCGCGGTCACCGCGTCGTCCGCGAGGGCGAGTTCGGTGATGATGCCGGCCAGTACGGAGTCCGCGACGACCTTCGCGGGCCCGGCGGTGGTCTGGCGGGACGGCATGGATGCCCGACCGCTGGTTGACCTTGTGGCCAGCGCCACCCACAGCGGAGCGACGGTCGGCACGGTGACAGCACCGCCTTGCGGGGACTCAATCGTGGTCGCCAACGTGTCGGGGCCGGGCGTGAACCCGGCTGCTGGCGAGGTGTGCACCTCCACGCGGGCGAAGTCCAGTGGCACCGGTGAGCCGCCGGAGAACCGTCCGTCCCACGAGACGCACACGCCTCCGAGTACGGGGCTTGCCATCGGTTCCGTCGGCGCGGGCGGCGGTGGGCCGTTGACCATGTTGACGGCGGTGGTGCCGTCCGGCTGCTGCCCGATGATGGCCCGCACCGTGCCATCGGCCGTCACCGTCAGCGCGCCGTCGTCGATCGAGGAGTACGCCAGGTGGGAAGAGCGGGACAGCTCCGGCAGCGCAGCCTCCAGGACGGCGATGCGCTGGGCGAGTTCGTCAAGTGCAGTAGGCACGAGGGGGCACACTCCGGTAGTGCAGGGATGGGCAGAGTCGCCCCGGCTGGGCGTCGGGGCTTTGATGCGGCACTGAGCGCGGGGCTGTCTCAGTCCACGCACGACCACCGGATTCCGCTGAAGGACAACCAGCCGCCGAGAGCGCCGCTGGCGTTCCAGATCTCGATGTTGCCGTTCGCCTGGACGAACACGTTCCCGCCGACGTTGTTGGGCACGGAGGCCGCGAACACCTCGCCCAGCTTCGGTCGGCAGGTCGGGTCGCCGATTGTTCCGACCACCCCGTTGGCGAAGGCGCCCGGCACGGAGATGATGCCGCGCAGCATGCACGTCCCGTCCGCCATCTTCTTGAAGCCGACGGTCTGCCAACCCCCGAGCTGCGACGTGCCGTTGGCGTAAGTGATGCTCTGCCATGCCTGCCAGCCGGCGGCAGATATCGGCACGCTGGCGGTGATCGCCGCCTGGTTGACGGCGAGCTTCTTGTTAAGGACCAGGTCGGTCCAGTCCTGCCCCGCCGCGGCGACGATCTCGTTGTTGCCGATGATGACGTGGCTGAACGCCGGGTTGGACACCGAGAGGACGCCGCCCTGCGTCGGGGTCACGGGCGCGCTGGTGGCGCTGAGGTCTAGGTACCCGGCAGAGATGCCGTACCTGATGCCGAGTGTGCCGCCGACGTAGGTGTCGGTGGCTTCGAAGCTGATCTGCGACTTCCCCGGGGACGAGGACAGGGTGATGCTGCTCTGCGGCCACGCCGTTGGTACCGACATGGCGACAACGCCGCCCTTGGCGGGCTTCGCCGGTGCGTCGGTCAGGGCGGCGGACATGAGCGTGAGCCGGGAGGTGTTGGCGGTGGAGTCGTAGCTGCTGGACACGGCGGCGGGACCGACCTCGGTCGGCGAGCCGGAGTAGAGCCGCACCATGCCGGTCGCGCCGGGCGAGCCGCTGGCGGAGGTGATCTCCACCCTGTTGCCGGCCGCTGCGGTCCTCAGCGTTGCGCCGTCGATGTTGACGCCGTTGATGTAGGTGCCGCTGATGGTGCCGCCGGTGATCGTCTTACCGGTGATCGCGTCCGCGCTGAGCTTGGCGGCCGTGATCGTGCCGTCGGCGATCTGCACCTGGCCAAGGACCGGCTTGGCTTCGGCGTTGTCGAACAGCACGCTCCCGGCGGTGGACTGGAGGGTCTCCAGCATCAGCCGCGCGGTGGCGGTGTTCGCCGGGGCGGTGACGGTGGCGCTCAGGGGCTGCCACGTCGGTCCGAGAGCGGGCGTGAGGGTCTGCGCGGCACCGTAGCCAAGAACGGAGCCGGTGGCGTCCATCCACTTGGCGTAGAACTTGACCGCGCTGCCCTTCCAGTCCGACGACGCCTGGTAGTCGCACCGCAAGAGCAGCTGATCCCCGGGCCGCACGGCGACGGTGACCAGGCCCATCGACTTGGTGGTCGCCGTGGCGGCGGAGGCGTCGACTCGTGCGCTCTTCACCGACCCGTTGCCCGCGGCGGCGATGGCCCAGCCGGTGCCAGCAGCAGCGACCAGGGCCGCTCCGACGGGGCCCTCGAACCCGCCGTCGGGAACGAAGTTGTTCACGACGCCGACGGCGAGAGCATCGGTGGTGATGGCGCCGGCGGCGATCTGCCCTGCGGTGATGGTGTTGGCCGCGAGCTTGTCGCCGCTGATGGACAAGGCCTTGATCTCACGGCCGGTGATCGCTCCTGCTGCGATCTGCCCTGCGGCCACGGCGTCCGCAGCGATCTTGCTGCTGGTCACGGCATTGGCGGCGAGCTGGGTGGCGGTGATCGCCCCGGCGGCGATCTGCCCGGCCGTGACCGCTCCGGCCGCGAGCTGGGTGGTGGTGACTGCTCCGGCGGCCAACTCGGCCGTGGTGACGGTCCCTGCGGCGATCTCGCGGGCGGTGACCGCATCTGCGGCGATGGTGCCGGCGGTCACCGCGTCGCTGGCGAGTTTGCCTGCGGCGACGGCGGCCTGGCCGATCTTCGCGGCCGTCACGGCTGCGTCGGCGAGAGCCGGGCTGTCGATGGCGGCGGCGGCGACCTTGGCGGCGGTCACGGCGGCGTCGGCGAGCTGGAGTTCACCGACGATCCCAGCCAGCACCTGGTCGGCCACGACCTTGGAGGGGCTGGCGGTAGCCGTTGCGGACAGGCTGGAAGCCCTGCCGGACGTGGAGCGGGCAACCAGCACAACGGTCACGGGCACGGCGGTGGGCACCAGAACCCGGCCGCCCTGTGGTGACTCAATGGTGCTGATCAGCGTGGTGGCGTCTCCTGCGACGTCAGCGGTGCGAGCGGCGTGGACTTCGACCCGTGCGAAGTCCAGCGGGCACACCGCCCCATCGGCGAAGGTGCCGTCCCAGGTGACGGCGACACCGCCGAGCGCACCGGTGGCCGCCGGCGTGGCAGGGGTGGGCGGCGGCGGGCCGTTGACCACGTTGACGGCGGTGGTGCCGTCCGGCTGCTGGCCGATGATGGCCCGCACCGTGCCGGCGGCCGTCACCGTCAGCGCGCCGTCGTCAACACTGGAGTACGCCAGCCGGGAGGAGCGGGACAGCTCCGGAAGCGCGGCCTCCAGGACGGCTATGCGCTGGGCGAGTTCGTCGAGAGCGGTGGGCACGGGTCACACTCCGGTCGTGTAGGGGCGGGCCAGGCGCAGCGTTGCCGTTTCGGGCCGGTCGCCTTCGGCCGGGTGGAGCGTCCAGGCGACGATGCGGCACCAGCCGTCGTAGTCCGTCCACTGGTCATGCAGGGTCACCCGCACGTCGTCCCCGATCTGCCACGACCCGATCGGCGCGGCGGGGTGGTCGATGACGGTGATCTCGTCGATGGCTGCGGTCTGCTGGCGGCGTTCGCGTTCCGCGCGGGCGAGCTGCGCCAGGGTGTCCTTGTTGGTGATCGACGGCCGGTCGAGGACGGTCTCCATGCGCAGCCGCCCGTCGCGGACGGCGTCGGTGGTGCGCACCTTCGCTGAGCCGTCGCCGGCCCCGAGGGCGATGACGACCTGCGCGAAGTCGTCGGCGTGGCTGGGCACCGCTACGGGCTCGGCGATGTTGACGCCGCTGCTGAACGAGATGTCGCGGCGCCGGGCGCCCAGGCGTGGCCAGGCGACGGTGATGTGCCGCTCGGGCCGCTCGCCGTTCCAGGTGACGGTCTCCGTCCACTCCGGGCCCCGGTCCAAGCCGGTCGCGTCCCGCAGCACGGAGGACAGCGCGGTCGCCTCCCACTCCTTGGTGCTGTAGGGGCGTTCGGTGGTGCCGAGCCGCACCGGGGAGCCGCCCGGCGGCAGGTCGACGATCACGCCGAGGTCGCCGTCGGGCTGCTGCTGGCAGTACTCCCAGGTGTGGCCGATGACCGTGCACGGGTCGGTGCCCGGGTAGGGGCCGCGTCCGCCGAGGTCGCCGTGCAGGTCGTGCCGCTTGGTCAGGTAGGACGAGAACCCGGAGGCCGCGATCGGGTACTTCTCGTCCTCGGGGGTGGTGTCCCAGATCAGGCCGCCCCACATCAGCCGCTGGTCGCGCTCCGCCCACAGCAGCGTGGTCCCGCCGTCGGCCTGCCGCGGTGCGAGGTGGGCGAACTTGGGGGCGATGGTGGCGTGCATCGAGCCGGGCCCGCACAGCTCCGGCCCGAAGGAGACCCCGGACAGGGGGAGGTCCCACGCCAGGACCTCCCCCGTCAGGGCGTGCGTGGTGAAGTACCGGTAGGCGGGTGCGGGCATCAGAACGTGCCCTCGATGAACTCGACGTCGAAGATCAGCGCCGTACTGCCGGACACGTCCGCTCCGCCGTTGGCGTTGTTGTATCGGCCGCCCTGCAGCCTCAACTCCTGCGTCTTGCCGCGGAAGTCGGGCGACAGCCACGGCGAGTCGGACGCCATGACGGTCGTCTTCGACATGTAGGTGATCGTGTCCGTATCGACTTGGTATTCGGTTCCGATCCAGCTGCCCCACTTGAGGCGCACCCCGAAGAACGTCTCACCCCAGACCCGCACGCCCGTGAAGGAGGCAACGAGGTTCGCGGTGGTCGCCCAGGCCGGCACGTCGGTGAAGACGCGGCCGTTCGGCGGCCAGTCGTCCTGCCACACCCCGGCCTGAGCAGGCAGCGTGACGTACGGGAAGCCGTTGATGGACTGGATCTTGCGGTCGCGGCGCGGGTTGGCGATCTTCCGCAGGTCGGTGATCATCGCATCCGTGACGGTGGCGGTGTTCGGCGGCAGCGCGACGCGGGCCAGGACGATGCCGGTCATGCCGGGCGGCAGCGTGGTCTGGTTCGCTGACACGCCGGGGATGACGGTGAAGTACACGATGTCGTCGCTGGCTGGGTTGCGGTTGCCTTCGAACTCGGGGTCCTCGACTCGCTGGACGATGAGGTCGGTGCGGCCGGTGCCGGCGGTCGCGGCGATTGGCACGATGGCGTCGCCGAGGTTGATCGCCGTGTAGGAGCCCTGGCCCCAGGTGGCGCCGCGTACCACGGAGGAGCCGTTGCCGACCCGCACCCCCGCGCCGGGGGTGGACATCTGGCGGACCTTGAGGTCGCCGCCCTCGGTGATGCCCTGGCTGCCGCGGGTGGACGCCTGGGTGGCCATGCGGAAACTGCGGGCGGTGTGGACGCCGCCGGTGACCATCAGCGGCGGCTGGATGAGCGTCATGAGCTGGGGTTGTCCTTACAGAGAGGTGTAGGCGTCACGCCACGTGACGTTCAGGCGGGCGGTGTTGGTGGAGTCGACGGCGTCCCAGCGGATCTCGGAGCGGCCGGGCGGGATCGCGAACTGGTCCAGGCGGCTGGTCCTGGACAGGGCGGTCGCAGCCGACCCTTGGCCGCCGTTGCGCAGCACGGTGCGGGTCCCTGGCCTGGTCTCGATGTCGATCCACTCGCCGGCGCCGAGGACCAGCGTCGGGAAGTCCAGGACGGCGCCGGGGATGCCTTCGAGCCACACCCGGGGGGAGACGACCGGGCCGCTGATCCGCACGGTCGGCCACGAGCGCCGGTTGCCCTGGTTGACGGCCCAGCCGGGGCGGCTCTTCGGGTCGGAGGTGCCGCAGGTGACGGGAGTACGGACCGGCGCGGTGAAGCCCTGCTGGCGGGTCGGCGACACGTCGAGGGACAGCGTCACCCCGGACGGCTGGTCGGCATACCAGACCGGGTCCAAGCCGGAGAACACCAGCTCGATCGGCAGCCAGCCGTACGGCGACCGGGCGACGCTGACCGCCTCCGCGCTGGTCACGCGCCCGTACTGGCGGCGAACCGGCTGGCCGGGGCGCTTGATCCGCAGGACGGCCGTCGCTCCGGGGGTGAGCCGGGTGTCGGAGTCGGCCAGGCGCTCCAGGGCGGCGAGCAGATCCAGGCCCGCAGCGGGATCGCCCGGGGTGCGGATGCCGGCGGTGAAGCGCAGGATCCGCGCGGCCAGCAGGTCACGGCCCGGGTAGACGCCGTCCTCTCCGGGGATCGGCGCGTCGGGGGTGCGCTTGCTGGGCGTGCCCAGGCCCTGCACGTCCTCGACGAGGACCGGCGTTCCGTGGCCGACCACCACGCCGTCGATGTCGAACTGCCAGTCGTCGAGCTGTAGCTGGGCGGCCATCAGGCGCGCCCTCCCCTCTTGAGGTGGCGCAGTCGTCGCATGACCGCGTCGGCGACCTGCTCGCCGGTGATGGTGGAGCCGGACACGGTGATCGGCATCTCGCCGACCAGCGGCGCCGGCGCGGCGGCTTCGCGCACGATCACGGTCGTGGCGGGGGCGCGGCCGGGCAGGTAGCTGGCCGCTCCCCGGGCCGGGATGGTGGGGCGGGCGTTGACGATCGCCCCGGCGGCGAGGTGCAGGCGCCCGGCGGCGCCGTACAGCACGGTGCCGCCGAACCGACGCGCCGTCTCCTCCAAGATCGCCTTCGAGCGGACGCGCTTGGACGGGGCGAGAGGGATGTACGACTCGCCCATCGTTTCCGGCTCCGCCATCACTCTCCAGGTGCCGGCGGGCACGATCTCCGCGATATGGTTCTCGGGGCCGCGCGGGGCGCGGATGCCGCCGTTGGCGTAGAACTCCATGATCCCGCCGTTGGCCTTCCGCGCGGCGAACGGCGAGTCCCACGCGCCGCCGTTCCAGTTCGCGGCGCCCTGCGGGGTGAGGACCACCGGCACGTCGATCCGCGACGGGGCGTTGACGTTGACGTTGATCGTCTTCTGCCCGGGGATGTTCTTCACCGACGCGCCGATGGAGTTCAGCTGCGCCTCGACGGCCGCCATGTCGCCCGACATGAGGGCCTTGGTGAGGTTGGAGGCCGCCTCGGAGCCCTTGGCCTGCGACACCTGGGCGATCAGCGTCAACATCGCCGTCCACTGGTCCTTGGAGGTGAGACCGGCCTGCTGGAACGCGGAGACGATGTTGTTCAAGTCCGGGGGCGACATCGGCGGGGAGGTCCCCCACAGGGCCTTGAGCTGGGCCATGGCCTTGTCGACGTTGCCAGCCAGCAGGGCGTCCGCAAGCGCGTTCGCGGCGTCCAGGCCGCGCGCGGACGCCATCTGGTTGATCAGGTCCAGACCACTGCCGAGGTCTGCCTGCGCGGTCGTCGTCGCGGCCTTCACCGCCGTCGACATGTCGGTGATCGCCATCTGCTGCATGATCCGGCCGAACGCGCCAACGTCGCCCGTTTCGGCGGCCACTGCCCACGCCCTCGCAGTCTCCTGGCCGTACTTGGCGGCGATCTGCGGGACCTGCTCCAGGCCGACCCGGTACGCGGCGGTGGAGCGGCTGGTGCTCTCCTCGATGACGGAGGTCAGCTCGTCGGCGACCTGCCCCTGCCCGTTCTTGATCCGCTTCACGAGTTCGTCGAGCATCCCGGCGGAGCTCACGCCGAGCTGCGCGAAGTGGTCGACCAGCTCCGTGTGCCCGGTGACGGCGAGTTCGGACAGGTTGTGCTGGAAGTTGCGCTGCGCCTCCAACTGGCGGCGCAGCTCGCCCATGTAGTCGTCCAGGCCCGCCCGGGTGACCTTGGTCAGGTCGGCGAGCTGGTCGGCGGCACCCTTCTTCCCGGCCTTGAGGTTGTTGACGAGGTCGTGGGCCATGCTGGCGGAGGCGTCGCCGAGCTTCGCAAAGTGGTCGGCGAGCGGGGCGTACCCGCGCGCGGTGAGCTCGTCCAGGTCGGTCTGGAACTGGCGGGCGGCCTTGCCCTGCTCGGTGAGCTTGTCGATGTACCCGCTGATGGACAGCTTCGACACGTCGATCTGTGCGGCTCCGGCACGGCTGGACGCCGTGACGCGGTCCTGGGCGGCCTTCCACGCCTCGGCGGGCTGCACGATGTCCCCGAGCGCCTTGCCGAGGGCCTTCATCTCGTCCGAGTACTTCGGCTGGCCGTTCTTGTCGGTCGGCAGCGTCAGGTCCGGCGTCCACGCGGCCATGTTGGCCTGCACGGAGCCCTTGACCTTGGCGGTGACGAGGTCCATCGCCGTGGCGTTCTCCGCGTCGGCCTTGATCGCGTCGTCCCAGGTCTTGCGGCGCTGGGCGAGGATCTGCTTCGCCTTGTCGAAGCTCGGGTCGAACGCCATCAGGTCCTTGTCCCAGGACGCAGCCTTGCCGAGGTCGAGCTTGTCGTTGAGCTTGGCGAGCTTGTCGCCGCCGTCCATCAGCCCGTCGATGACCTCGGTCATCTCCAGCCCGGCGGCCTTCAGCTTCTTCATGTCGTCGCTGTTGGCCAGCGACTCGGCGAGGGCGCGCATCCCGGCGCCGACGTCGTGCTGCTCGCGTTCGGCGCGCAGCGCGGCGGTGAGGTCGTCGGTGACGGCCTTGGCCTTCTGCTTGCTGGCCGAGTAGGCGGCGTAGCCGAGCACGCCGATGGCGAGGATGCCGGTCAGGCCGGACACGGCCAGGCTGGTGCCGCGCAGCAGCGCGGGCAGGACCGCCCCGCCGGCCTGCGCCTCGGCGGCTGCGGCGCGGAACGCGACGAGCTGGGAGGAGAGTTGGGCGACACCGGCGCGGGTGACCAGGGCTACGGCGCCGAGCGCGACAAGCACGCCGACGCTCGACTTGACCGGCCCGGGAAGGTCGTTGAAGGCGTTCGCGACCACGGACGCGTCCTGCGCGAGTTCCTGGAGAACGGGCAGCAGGCTGCGGGCCACGTCCATGCCTGCGGCGGCGGCGCGGTTCTTGAACAGGTCGAACTGGCCGCCGGCGGTGTTCATCTGGATGGCGTACGCCTTCTGGGTGGCGTCGGCGCGCTCCACGGCGGAGGTGATGGCCTGGTAGGTGTCTGCGTAGTTCTGGCCGTCGGCGGCGGCCAGAGCCAGCGCGGCCCTGGTTGCGCGAATGTCCTTGAACAGGTTGACAGTTGCCTCGGCCTGGCCGTGCGTCGCCTGGTTGATCTTGCCCATGACGACGAACAGGCCGTCCTGCTGCACGGCGCTGGACGCGGACTCGTACCCAAGGTCGTGGATGAGCCCGGCCAGGTCCTTCGTCGGCTTCATGAGGCGGGTCATCAGCATGTTGAGGCTGGTGGCGGACTCTGCCGCGGGGATGCCGGACAGGGTGATCGCGGCGAGCGCGGCCGACACGTCGTCGAACTTGATGCCTGCGGCAGCTGCCATGGGGACCACGTCGCCGAGCTGCTGCGCCAACTCCTGGAACGAAATGACACCCTTATTGACGGTTTGGAACATAATGTCCATGACGTCGCTGGCCTTCGACGCGGGCAGGCCGTAGGCCTTCAGCACGCCGAGCAGCGCCGTCGCCGCAGTCTCGGTGGTCGTCAGGCCGGCCGAGGCGCCCTTCGCGGACACCTCCAGGATCTGCATGGCCTCGGCGCCGTCGAACCCGGTACTGACGATCTGGTACAGGCCCTGCGCCAACTGTGATGCGGTCTGCGGCAGTTCAGTTGAGAGGCGGATGATCTCGTTCGTGAACGCGGCGACGTTGCTCCCGTTGATCTGCTGCGAGATCGTCAGCACGTTCGCCATCTCCCGCTGCAGGGAGATCGCCCCGGCGAGACCGGCCGCGAGGATCGCGCCCAGCAGCACCCCGCCCTTGACCAGGCCGGACACCCGGGCGGCCGTGGCGGCCTGGGCAGCGGCAGCGGCCTCGGTCTGCGCGCGGCCCAGTTCGATCGCCGCAGCACCGGCCCGGCGGGCGGCCTGCTCCTCCGTCGCGGCGAGCGACGCGCGGGCTGCGCTCGCGGACGCGGCGGCCTGCGCTGCGCCGGCGCTGGTGCGCTCCGAAAGGGCGGCAGCCCGCCCGGCGGCTTCCTGAGCGGCAGCCGCGCGGGCGGCCTGAGCGACCTGCGCCTCACCGGCCCGGGTCGCGGACTCCGCCGCAGCGGCAGCGGTGCGCTGCGCCGCGACCGCCCCCGCGCCGGTCGTCTCCTGCGCGCGGGCGGCCATCGTCTGTGCGAGTTCCTGTGCCCGCGCGGCGCGGGCCGTCGCCTCGATCGCCGCCGTCTGTTCGGCCTGCGCCCGGGCGGCGGACTGCGCCGCGACGACCTGCGCCCGGCCCGCGCGCTCCGCGGTGGTGGTGGCGGCCTGCTGCGCGGCGGCGGACTGCTCCACCGCCGCGCGCACCGCCTGCTGGGAGGCGGTCGCCTGCTCGGCGGCGGCGGCCTGCGCGCGGCCCAGCCGCACCGCAGCCGCCTCCAGCCGCTCCAGCTCCGCCCTGGTGGACGACAACTGGCCGTCGAACGAGCGAAGTTGCTGCGCGCCTCCGCGCAGCCCGGTCGTCAGACCGGCCAGCCCCGCCTGGAGCTGGACGTACAGGGTGTAGGCGCCCGCCACCGGGCTGCTCCTATCTGGGCTGCGCCAGCCCGATCTTCACCCCGCGCCCTTCGGTCCCGTCCGGGACCTGCTCCTGCTCCATCTCGATCAGCTCGCAGCCCAGGCAGCGGTGCGTCTGCGCGACGTATGCGTGCCGGTCACCGCCCTGATCCGGGTCCCACTCCTGCGGCCGGGTGCCGCATCCCTGGCACACGTCCCGCTGGTGAGCCGCCCACGCCAACGCCTTGTCGCGGTCAAGCGCCGTCCACCGGCCGGTGGCAGCTCCCATCAGCTGCGAGTGCGGGATGTGGTACCTCTCGCACAGCTCCATCTCCGCCCGGAACCCCGGGTCGGACCTCAGCCTTTTCCCAGATCAGCCCTGGTGTGCTGGTTGACGAGCATCGCGCCGGTGAACAGCACCTTCGCGTCCGAGTCCGACCACTCGTCCAGCAGGGTCTGCGCGTCGGCGGCGCTCATGCCTTCGACCTCGACGCCCGCGGTGTCCCGCTCGACGTGGCTGGCGGCGATCAGCGCCGCCGGGAAGGTGAGCACGTTGTAGTCCATGCCCTTGTCGGCCTGCTCCTCGGTCGGGGTGTGCTCGGCCAGTAGCGCCTCCCACGCCGGCCGGGGCAGCGCCCGGAACGTCACCTCGACCGTCGCGTCCGCGAGGTGCTGCTGGGCGGTGGCGAGGAACGAGCGGGCGATGACGACCTGCGGATGGGCCTCCACGTAGGCGTCGACCTGCCCGGCGTCGACTCCGTTGCCGGCGGCGGCAGTTCGGGCCTCGGCGAGGGCCTTGGCGAGCTTGAGCTGCGCGTCGGTGACGGCGAGCTTCGCCGCATCGTCGTCGCAGATCGACACGGTTCGCTCCGGCAGGCGCCGGGCCCGCAGCTTCGCCATCTTGGCTCGCCAGTGCGCGTCCGCCGCGACCGCTGCCGCCGGCGGCTCAATGATGCTGGTAGTCATCGCCCGCCCCCTCAGCCCGCTGCGGCGGCCGGGACCGGCGCGTCCAGGGTCGGCAGATCCGAGATGGAGAAGCTGACCTTGTACTTGGCGGGCTCGGTGCCGGTCGAGTACGACGGGGCGCGGGAGCCGACCCGGACCGGGAACACGTCGAGGGACTTGGACGACGGGATGTCGCCCTTGCGCAGGATGCAGACGTAGCCGGCCGTGTCCTTGGCGAGCAGAGTCTCGATCACTTCAGAGGACAGGTCCTCGTAGAACGTCAGGCTGGAGGACGCGGCCTTGTCCTCGCCCGGGATGCTCGTCGCGAACTTGTTGCCCAGGTCCGGGGTCTCGATCGGCGAGTTTTCGAGGCTCCAGCCCTCGATGTCGGCGACCTGCTTCGACAGGTCGGTGGCGCCGACCGCGGTGAGCTCGACACGGGTCGGGATGTTGGTGGCGGCGGCGATCGACTTGAGGAAGTAGATCTTGGTGATGCCGCGGCGCATGAACCGCTGCTGCGTGGAGGCCACGCGACTCTCATTTCCGGGGAGCCCAGGACCCGGTGAAGCTTCCGCCGGAGACCCGTCTCCCCTGACGGCCACCCACAGACAGGGGGTGGTCGGGGAGTCAGCCCGTGCCGGCGGCCGGGCGTCCGTGCTGGGTCTCCACGGTGAGGGTGCTCAACCCCGAAGGGCCGTGCGGCGGTCAGCTGTCAGGTGTCGTCACGTGCAGGATGATCCGCGAGATGTAACTGTATACGCCGTTCGCGACAGTCGGCCCGTCCTCCTTGTCGATCTCCCGGGCGACGACCGTGTGCCCGGCCGCGACGATCGGCGTCGCGAAGTCGCCCTTCGCCGTCTTCGCGAACAGCGCGAGCCGGACCTTGTCGGCCATCCACTCGGCCTGCTCGGCGGTCGTCCCGATTCCGCTGACCTGGTACACCATCCGCCCATCCGCCTGGCTGTCGCCGAACGGCGGCCCGGACGCGGTGCCGCCCAGCGGGTACAGCACCGTGTACGGGATCGTGTTGCCCGTCGGCTTGTCCGCCACCGCCGGCGCTGCCCCGTACCCGCAGCTGCGCCCCGTAGCCCCGCTCAGCGCGGCCTGCACCGCCAGCGACAGGACCCTTCCCTGAACCGTCACCTACTCGTCCTCCTCATCCTCGATAGCCCCCGCGGCGTCGATCCGGCACGCAGTGACCTGCCCCGCAAGGTCCAGGTCGGCGTAGCGCAGCAGCCCGGCCCGGTCCCACATCGGCATGTCCGCTGGAGACGCCTCCACGTACAGGCCCAGCTCGCCGGACACCTCGTCCACGACCTCCAGCACCAGCAGCGCCCTGGACAGCAGCCCGGCCCCGTGCGCGCGCAGCACCTCGGCGACGGCCTGGTGCATGTCGTCGGTCAGCTGGCTCACCGCACGATCCCCTCGGCGAGCTGCCCGAGCGCCGCCACGAAGCCCGGACCGAGCCGGTCCACGGACGGGCCGACGTGCGGCAGCGGCGGCTGGTGGTAGACCCGGCCCAGCGAGTCCGCGCCGACGAATCCGAACTCCAACCTGTTCGCCTGCGGCTTGTTGGTGCCGACGACCGCCTCGACGCCGGTGGCGGCAATCCGCACTTCGGTGGTCCACGAGCGGCGGTAGTCACCCGTCGGTGCGTTCGGCCCAGGTCGCCCGGACGCCGCTGCCTTGATCGCGGTCTCCAGCAGCATCGCCTGATGGCGGACCACCCCGACGGCGGCCGGGACCAGCGCCTCGGCCTGCGCTTCGAGGCGGGCGGCGAGCACCGCGGCGTTGCTGCTCACCCCGGCCATCAGCCGCTCACCTCGCCTGGGTCGCCGGGCTGCCGCTTGCCCAGCGCCCACTCGGCGAGCTGGGTGAGCAGCGCCCGGGTGAACTCGTGCGCGCCGCCGTCGAGGAGATCGTGCCGGGCCAGGGCTGCCCGCTCCACCTCGGCGCCGTCGAGCGCGGCGAGGAACTGGGCGGCGGCCGGGCCCGGGTCGGGGTCCTCTCCGACGAGGACGCGCACAGCCCCGTCGAAGTCCGCGCCGGCAGTCGGCTTGAGGAGCAGCAGCATCTCCGGCAGCTGCCCGGCGGTGTGCCGCAGCTGGTACTCGCTGACCTGGTCGGAGACGTTGCGGCCGTTGATCTCCAGGACGGCGGCCGGGCCGGATGCCTGGATGCGGACACGCTGAAGCTCGGGAGGTATAGGGGTAGGGGTCATGATCCCCAAGGTAGGAGCCGCGACGGACATCACAAGGTTCGGCCAGTCGGGGAGCCGTTCGAGATCTTGTAGGTCCACGACGCCGACAGGGCAGGCTCCGACCGGTTCGATGACTTCTGTCAAATCCGAGCCTGCTTTCGACCTCCAGCAGTAGCCTCGCGACCGTGATGAAGACTGCCATCAGTGACGACGGGGACCCACGACAGCCGTCGGTCACTACCGGGACAAGCAGTGGGGCTTCCCCGCGGCGCCCTGGCTTCCACACATGGGGCTCACCCCGCCGAAAGCCCAGGAGGTCGGTTGAGCCAGCTCTAGGCGGCCTTGGGGTGGCTGTAACCACAGGCGGAGCGGTGCTTAGCCGCTGGTTCGGAGGTACGGAGAATTCCTCAGTTCCTTCGTGGCTTCTCCCTGTAGCAAGCGGCCTTGGTTGCCTGCTGATTTTTTTCCTGATTGTTCTAATCGCTATCTCGATTCGCTCGCGAATGAGAGCAGAGGATCGCGCGATTGAGGCGGCAGGGCGCCAGGAGGCGCTCGATGCACAGACGCTGGCTGAGCTCAAGAATCACACCGAGCTGGCTACTCTCTTGGAGATCAATCAGCGGCAAATCGACCAATACCATGCCATTGCAACTGGGCAGGCGGACCGATCATTCGTGACGGCCCAGAGGGCTATGGCCTCTGGGCTCCTCGTGATCATGGCCTGCTTCATCGCTGGGCTGATGGTCCCCAGCAATGAGGTCAGGTGGTTCCTCGGAGCCCTAGGGGCAGTTGGCGCCGCAATCTCTGCCTACCTGAGCAAGACTTTCCTTTTCGTCTACAAGGAATCACAGGCACAGCTCAATCGGTACTTCGACCAGCCGGTTCTGAACGGCTACTACCTAACGGCGGAACGTCTTGCAGACGGGATTCAGGATGGCCCCCAGGGCGACATGCGCCGACGCATCATCGAGCAGGTCCTGGAGGCCAGCACTCGCGTCGGCAAGCTGCCGGAACCTGTGCCAATTCGGGCCTCTGCCCGGCGCCCCCGCAAGGTACCCACCGTCAAGGCCGACGTGCCCGCTCAAGCAACAGCTGACGACTGAGTAACTCACTCCTCCAACTCGGCGTGCAGGCAACCAGGTTCCAGCGGTCAGGCCACGGGCCTCTGACGGGAAGGTGACCCACCAGAGGCCCGGCACGGCTACGCCACCACGATCTCGTCGAGGCGGGTCACCCGGGCGACCGCGACGGTGCTCGCCTCGCCCGGGTCGAGGGCCTGCCACGTCCGCCCGACGGTGCCGGCGGTCGGGGACGCTGCGGTGGTGACGGTGACGAGGTCGCCGCGCTGCGGGGTCGGCGCCGCGAGCGGCGTGACGAGCCCGTACCAGGACGCGGTGTCCTCCAGCCACCGGCCGCCGACGAGATGTTCGACCGCCGCGAGGCCGTGAGCGGACAGCACCGCGCCGTGCCCCTCCCACACGGTGCTGGTCGGGGTCGGGCCGACCAAGCCGGTGTCCGGGTCGAGCACGGGGGTGCCCGTCGGCCGGGCGATCCGCACCTGATCGACCATCACCGTCTTCTCCAGGACCTGCCGCACCGTGTCGAGGTCGGCGGGCTGCTCGGGAGTCGTCATGCCGCGGCTCCCGTCTTGGTGATCCGCATCCACGTGGAGCGGACCACGGCGTGAGTACCGGTCTCTCCAGGGTCGAGGGCCTTGAACTCGCGGCCGACGGCCGCACCGTCGCGGCTGGCCACGATGACGATCTCGGCGCCCTCGGGCGCGACCGGCGCCGACAGCGGGGTGAACAGCGTGTACCGGCCGTCGCCGTCGTCCTTGTACGGCTGCCCTTCCAGGCGCAGCACCAGGCCGGGCCCGCCGGCGGCGCGGTGCGCACCGGGGCCTTCGTACAGCACGGCGGGCGGGCCAGGCACGTACTGGCCGGTGTTGGGGTCGAGGACCTGCGGGCCGGGCACGCTGATCCGCACGGTCTCGTCGGACAGCAGGGCCCGCTCGACGATGCCGACGACGCCGCCGGGATCGGGCATGGCGGTGCCGGAGGTGGGGGGTGGGGTGGTCATGATCCGAGCGTAGGAACCGCGACCGACAGCGTCCGGGCTGCCAGCCAGTCAGGCGGGGCCGGGGGCGAGGCGGACGAGTTCGCGGCGCACCGTCCCGTCCGGCCGGTACTCGTTGCGGTACCCGTACGGGACTGTGCTGCCGGGCAGGAGCACGACGCCTTCCTCGACGATCGGCTGCCCTGCGGCGATCGCGTCGAGCAGCTGGTCGGCGTCGTCGGGAAGTGCCGGTTCGGGGGGTCTGCGGTGTCGGCCCACGGGCATCTCCGTCCACGTGCTCAGGCGCCCAGAAACACGCCTTCAACAAACTGTTGATAACTGTCCTGAACCGGGGTTTGGGACAGTTACCTATGAGGACAGTAAACGGCCCCCACCGCACCCTCCTCCGAACCCGCCCGCACCCCCCTCAAACCACCCGGCCCGCTATCGTCGCCGCCATGACTGATCAGCCGATTCACCGACTCGGTCTCTGGCCCACCTGCGGCCACGCAGGCCCTGACGCAGGAACCTGCCTGCGCCCGCGGGGCCACCGCGAACGCGCAGACGGCACCGGCCCGATGCCGCACCGCGACGGCGAACACCAGTGGGAGGAACAGCCTGCCGCTGCCGACCCTTGGTGGCCGCCGTTCACCGACGAAGATGTCCGCGCCGAAGGGCAGTAACCCCTGACCGGCATACCCGAACGCGGGCTGCCCCTCGGCGGCTACCTCTACCCGGCGGTCTCCGAGGAGCAGCCCGGGCGTCGATGGTCACCCATGGCATTGGCGACAGATCAGCAGGCGTAGTCACCAGTCAGCAACGACGCGGACCACGCTCGCGTCTGTGGTCCGGGCATGCTCCCAGGACCACAGGAAGTAGCTGTCCTTGGCGTCCTTCGGCTGGTGGTGGCTGCGCAGGCTGCAGACGAGCAGCCCCGATTCCTCCGAGTTGAACGGCCAGCCGGACGGTTCTGGCAGTGCCCCAATCGGGGCGAACGGGTTCTTCGCGACCACGCCCACCACCCACTCGTCGTCATCCCGGCGACCAGGCTGGTGCACGAACCCGACGACGTCGAGCGGGACTCGCCGCGGCACGCACATCGTCCGGTCCACGGACTTCCCAGGCAGCGGCCGAAAGTAGCCGTTGCGGGACACGTCGAACAGCTCGTAGAGGTGCTGGAGAGGGGAAGCGTCCAGTGGAACTCCACTCAGCTGGAACGACACGTTGCAGGGGAACGCCCGCCGTCCCGGGGAACACGACAGGTCCGCTGTAATGGAGTAGAACCCGCCGTCGCACACGTCGAAGTACACGAAGCTCTCGCTGTGATGCGGCTTCTCAACCGCTGCTTCCCGCTGCTTCCAGTCTCCGAGCGCCGAGACGAATTCCTCGGCACCCACACCGTGCCAGCTCTGGCCCCACTGCTGGATGACCCACTGCGACCTGCCAGTGGTCCAGCCCATCGCGTGCAGCTCGTGCAGCAGCTTGACCACGCCCGCCTCGTCGCTGGCCGGCACCGGCATGTCTAGCGCCACCCCTACGCCCCCGGCTGGCACCCAGTCGATGTCAGGTAGCTCCAGCGAGAACGTCATCGGCGTGAAGAAGCCAGCCCCAGGGATCGCGCTCAGCGGCTCACCGTCCAACCCGACAAGCTTCATCCGGGTGACGGGTAGTTCCCCAACCGGACGACGACGCTGCTTCGTCCGCTTCGCCGCAGCGAGGCCGCCGAGGTGCAGATTGCTGTGAACGACGAGCTGTTCGTACTTGAGACTGAGCAGCCGGACCAAGTCGTTCGGGTCTGCGAGCGCCTGCCGGATGTCGGTCTCGTCGAAGACCACCACCAAGCCCTTGTCCTTGCGGGACACCACCTCGACATCGAAGCCCTTGGCGACGCCAGAGACGCTGATAAGAACACCGATTGCCGGGCCGCCAGCCCTCTCCATGCGCTCCCGGAGACCGCCCAAGGTGGCGACATCGATCGGCTTGCTTTCCCACTTCGACTCGATCAAGTACCGGGCGTCCCGCGATGACGCCATCAGGTCGGTCTGTCGGGGCTTCGCGGCAGCGGGGTTGCGCACAACCCGGAAATGCGCCCGCTGGAAGGCTCGCTCCAGAAGCTTCTCCAGCTGCAGCCCGCGGCGCTGCGGGTTCACAGTCCCAGCGAGCCCCTGAAACTCTGCGAGGAGGTCGCCCTCCCAGGGAGGCAGGATGTCTTCCAGATCGTCACCCGACGCCGATGCGGGCGCCTCGTCTTCAGCCATGGCCCGCATGATGGCCCATACCACCGACAACGGGACACACCGGAGCGACCGCCCCGGGCACCGAGTTCACCACAGCGTCGGCTCCTCTGGCCCACTGCTCGCGGCCGCCGGCCGGCCGGGCATCTTCGGCGGGACCGCGACTTCGACCAGGTCGTCCCACGTCGCGTACTGGTCTGCCAGGGTGAGGAGCAGCAGCGCGGTGACGTGAGCGTCGTACCCGGCCCGGTGCCGTGCTCCCCGCACCGTGCGGGTGTCGATTCGGGTGTGAGTGAGCAGCGCGTCCAGGGTGTGCCGGGGTGCCTCGGGCACGGCAGCACGGGCGAGCCTCAGCGTGTCGACCACGCCGAGGGGCGCCCAGGTCGGCAGATGTCTCATCAGGAGGTTGTAGTCGACGGCCGCGTTGTGCGCCGCGATCCACACACCGTCCAGGTCGGCCTGCACCCCTGCCGCGATGCTCTCCCAGCGGGGCGCCCCCGCCACGTCGTCGTTGGAGATGTGGTGCACGCTGGTCGCGAACGGGCTGATCGGGGTGGGCGGCCGGACGAGCGCGGTCTTGATCTCCGCAGGCAGCACGGTCCCGTTGACGATCGGTACGGCAGCGAGTTCCACCAGATCCGGTGGTGAGGCGCCGTTGCCCTCGGAATCGATGACCAGCAGTCGCGGCCAGGAGCTGAAGTCCACGCGATCTCTCCAGAGGGGCAGTTCGAGGTGCAGGGGAACGGTGCGGCCAGGCGTCGACCGACGGCGGCTGTGCCGCAAGGCTGCGTCAGGACCGGGTGCTTCGGTCGGGGTCGGGCTTGACCGCCACCCCTGCCCAGCTGGCCCGCAGACCGAGCACCGGCCCTTGCGGGTGCCAGGCATCGGTGTGGACCACGCCAGGGTCCAGAAGCTCAAGGCCGTCGAACAGGGCGCGGACCTGCTCGCGGCTGCGGGGGCGGATCGTGAACCCGGCCGTGGTCAGGCGCGCGCCGACCCGGGCTGCCTGCGCAGGGTGTGCGTCGGCGGTGGCGTGGCTGATGGACACGACGCTGCCCAGGGCCAGGGTGGAGCGCAGCGCGGTCATCGCGGCGGTGACCTCGTCGTCGTTCATCCAGTGCAGAACGCCGTGCAGCGTCACGGCCACCGGTCGGCTCAGGTCCAGGTACGGGAACCGGGCGATCCTGGCGAGGGCTGCGGCCGTGTTGTTCAAGTCGGCTTCGATGACGTGGGATGCGTCGCAGTCGTCCAGCCAGGTCTTGGCGCAGGCCATCACGACCGGGTCGTTGGCAACGTAGAGGAAGCGGAGCGCGTCCGCGTCCGCGCCTGCTAGCCGGGCCCGGTGGTGCAGAAGCCGGTCTTCGTAGTCCTCATCGGACGGCCCCTCCGGGGGGAGGGTCGTGCCCAGGTCGAGGAACTGGCGGATGCCCAGGGCGAGGGCGTGTTCGACGACGCGGTAGGGGTAGGCCTGTTCGGCCTTGACGATCTGGGGCAGGCAGGGCGCGGCCTTGAGGAGGTCGTCGGCCACGGCTCGGTCGGCGTTGTAGCAGTTCGTTCCTCCTGCCAGTGCCTCGATGATCCGGGCGGTACTCGGCTGGGACAGGTCGATTCGGGAACCGCCCGGCAGCAGGGCATCCGGCTCGTCCTTCTCCGGCGCGGGTGGCGGCAGCTCAGTGCCGTCCTCCAGGTAGGCGACGCCTCCGGTGCGGAAGGCGCGGGCGCAGGCGAGGAGGCCCGCGGCGTTGGTTTCCTCCATGTGGCCGCTGCTGGCGGCGTCCTTGGGGTCCTTCCACGCCCAGCCGTGCAGCTCGTCGCTGGGTACCTTGATCCGGTCGGTGTCGGCCTCGTCGATTTCCCCGAGGTAGATCATGATGTTGCAGGGGTAGGCGCCCGGAATGGTCTGGGCGCCGGGGAACATCGGCTTCGCGCCGGTGAGGTGGTGCACGGCTAGCAGGCGCTGCACTGTCACGGGCACCCCGAGCTCTTCGCGGGCTTCGCGTTCGGCGCATTGGCGCGGCGACTCGTGCTCCGCCTTGCCTCCCGGCAGTACCCAGGTGTCCGACATTGCGTGGTGCACGAGGAGCACCTTCCCGGCGCAGGGGATGTAGACGCCTGCGGCGGTCGCGGTCCGGACCCGGCCCCCTTCGGCGAGCGGGTCGTGGTTGGTCGTGGCGGCGCCGGCAGGGGTCGGAGTAGTACTCGGCAGGGTCATCGGTCCTCCGAAGGTGGTTGGGGTCGTTGGTCAGGCGGGGGCGTCGGCCGCGCCGGTAGGGCGGCGGCCGACGCCTGATCAGATCGAGGCCGCTACTCGGCGGCGGTGCGCGGCGCCGGCACGGACCGGTCTGTCTGGAGGTCGAGGAGTTCACGGAACAGACCGTCACTCCGGTGGGCGAGCTCATCCCAGGTGCCGATCTGCACGATCTGGCCTTCGTCCATGACGACGACCCGGTCAGCGAGACGGGCGTTGGCGAGGTTGTGCGTGACCAGGAGGGTGATCCGGCCTTCGCGCAGACCGAGCAGCGCGTGGAGGATCTTGTGCTCAGCGCGCGGATCGAGGTCACTGGTCGGCTCATCGAGGATCAGCAGGCCCGGCTGGCGAGTGGTCCGGTAGAAGGCGCGGGCGACCGCCGCGCGCTGCCAGCCACCGCCGGACAGCTCCGCGCCGCCCTGCCAGCCCTGCGCGAGGAGGGTCCGCCAGCCCGACCGCAGCCGGGTCACCATCTCATCGAAGCCGGTCAGTGCGGCTGCCGCCGCGACGTCTGCGTTCGGGTCGCCATCGTGGTGGCCGAGGTGCACGTTCTCGGACGCGGGGAGCGGCCAGCGCGCGAACTCCTGCGGGACGCGGGCGACGTTGCACCACATCGCGTCGGCATCCAGGTCGCCGACCGGCACGCCGTCCCACGTGATCGACCCGCCGCCGTCCTGCGGGATGTACAGGCCGGACAGCAGCTTCAGGAGCGTCGACTTGCCGCTGCCGTTCTGCCCGATCACCGCGACGATCTCCCCCTCCGTCAGGGTCAGGTCGATGCCGCGCAGTGCCGGCTCCTGCTGCTCACCGGGGTAGGTGTACGTGAGGGCCTTGACCTCGATCCTCGTCGGCGCCCCGGGCAGCACGTCACCCCGCGCGATGCGGTGCCCGCCGGCTTCGTCGAGGAACTGGAAGAAGTCGTCGAGGAAGAGCCCCATCCGGTAGAGGCGGGCACCGTTACCGACCATGCCCTGCACGCCGTTGCCGGCCGTGCGCAGCGCGAACGTGGCGGATCCGGCGGCGGCCAGACCGATCCGGCCGGTGGAGACCAGGTACAGCAGCGCGCCCCAGATCAGTGCGGACCCGGCGCCGGTGCCGACCGCGGCGAGCAGCGACACCTTCGCCGCCTCACGGCCTGCCTGGTCGGTCGCAGCGGCGATCCGCGCCTCGGTGTGCCGGTACTTGGCCATCATGTGCGGGGTGACCTGGTCAGAGCGGACCTGATCAGCCCGTCCCTTGTCGATCAGGTACCAACGGTAGATCCGCAGCGCCTGCCGCTCCTCACCGGTCGTCACGGACGCCAGGTAGTGGATGCGGGCGGCGCGCACGGCAGCCACACCGGTGGGCACCGAGCCGAGGAGCAGGAAGGGCACGAGCCACAGGTTCAGCGTGGCCAGCACCCCCGCCGCCGCGACCAGCGAAACAGTGGAGGCGATGACGTCCTGCGCCGAGGTCAGCAGGTCCGGGGTGGTGGCCGCTCCCCGGTCGGCGGCCTCCCACCGCTCCCCGTAGGACGGTTCGTCGTAGGCGGCGAGTTCGGCCGAGCACCCGGCCTCGATGAGTGCCATGTCCGCCTCGCGGTTGATGCGGGGCGCGACCCTGCCGGACAACGTGGTCACGGCGACGGCCAGGACGGCGCGCAGCGCAGCAGAGGCGGTGAGGATGGTCAGCGACGGGGCGGCGGCCCGCAGATGACCGGTGACAGGCCCAGGGCGCAGCAGAGCCGCCAGGGTGCCGGTCGTGGCGTAGAGGGCGAGGGCGCCGAAGATCCCGGACGCGGCCTGGCAGATCAGGAGCAGCACGGTGGAGCGCCGGTCGGCGGCCCACGCCAGGTGCAGTGCGCGGCGCACGAGCTGCGGGAGGCGGCGCACCATCGCGCCCGTGGAGATCGACTCCCCGGCTTCCTTCCGCTTGTCTCCGTAGTACTGGGTGCGGAACTCCTCCGCGTGTTCCTCGGCGGCGGGCTGGGCCGTAGCGGCGGCCGGCGTCGGTTCGGGGTGGGTCTTGGTCACGTTGCTCCCTGGTTCGGCGGCTAGGCGGCAGGTGCGCGGGCAGGCCGGGTCGTTGGACCCGCCGGTGTGGCGGGTCCAGCGGGGGCATGCCTGGGTCGCAGCGGTGCCGGGCTGGCAGGCTGCGACGGGGGGTCGCTGGTGCGGACCCTGATCCTGGCAGTGCGGTCACGAGGTGTCCGGCGTGTCTCGGCCGGGCTCACTCGATCAGGTCGGATCCATGTCGCTGTCGGCGAGTTGGTGGATGTCGATCAAGAATCGTCTGAGGCCGCTCCTGGGGAGAACATGCTTTCCGGCAAAGCTGGTTGACGGTGACGGTCAGGTGGTGACGGATGCCTCGGTGAGGCCGTGGAGCGAGTTGAGCTGCCGATAGCCCACCATCCAGCACAGCTCCAGCTGGTCGAACGCCACGGGTACCAGTTCGTCACCGGACAGCTCGTCCAGGGTCAGCGGATCGTGCACCACCCCCTTGAGGCCCCACGGGCGGCTGTCCTGGGCCCGGACCGCCGTGAACCCGGCGCGTAGCCGGGGGCACATGCTCACGGCGGTCGGAATGCAGGTTGGGCAGACGGGTGGGATCGCGATGACAGCGCCCTCGACGGGACGGTCCGTTCCCGCGAAGAGGAACACCGCCGACCGCTCGCCGTCCTCGTGCGCGGGCATCGCGCAGACCTGGCACAGCAGGTCCCGCATGCAGCGGATCTGACGCCGGGTGTGGATGGACGCGAACTTGGCGTGGCCGCGCCCTCGTGCCAGTGTCTCCCGCGGCAGAAGGAAGCCGCGCCAGTGGCGGTCCCCGGGGTGCTCGTCCGCGTACCCGAGGTACTGCCCCTGCGGCCCGTGCCGACGCACGACCGTCGGCGGGGTCGGAGTCTCGGGGCTCCAGGCGACGATGTACGGAACAGGCAGCCCGACGCGGGGATCGGTCAGTAACTCGGCCATCCAGTAAGCCCTTTCGGTGGGAGATGAGCGTGCACTCCTGCAGTCGGTCACCGCTGCTCACGGTCGCGGACCCGGCCGCGCCAGCCCTGTGTCCAGCGGTCGACCGTTGAGCGCCGGTGGCGAGCCCGCTGACGTGGGCTGGAGCGGCTTGCTTCCAGCACCGGTGGCCCGTTGTCCGTCGGCACTGCAAGCTCGGTCCTGCCGATGCCCGTGTCGACGAGCAGGATGTGGTTCCACACCAGCTCGTTGAGCTTGCGGATGCACGGCGCGCAGGCATACATGGGCGCCGTGGCGGCGGCCACGGTGACGGGGCCGATCCACATCACGCGGGTCCACTGACCGCAGTAGAGCCAGCACAGGCCGCTCTCCCACGGGTTGCCGTCGCCGTTGGCGGGCACCGCGGGACGGCCACCACGGGCGAACTCCGCAAGGCCAGGCACCACCAGGACGGAGGACGGGGCAGTGTCGGGAAGCGGAATCACGCCGCCGCCTGTTCGATGAGCGCCGCCAACCCACAGGTGCGGCCCCCGGGCAGGTGCCCAGCCCCGACGAGGCGCGGGCCGGGCAGCCGGCGGGTCGCTACCGGTCGGTCCCCCAGAGCGCGTGCGCGGGCGAGGACCACGCCGTGGTGAGCCTCCGCCCCCAGGATTTGCTGGCCGGGCGTAGCCAGGTTGGTGCTGAAGGAGCCCCTGCGGAGCCGAAAGGGAATCATGGCTGTTCTGCTCGGGCCAGCGGCGAGAGTGAGGCTGGTCATCAGCTGCTCCCTTCGGGGTGGTCTGGTCGGCGGGCGGGGAAGGTGGTGGGGCCGTCTTGGGCCTCAGGTCTCGTCCAGTACCTGTTCGATCAGCGCGCGGGCGTCGGCCCCGTACAGCGCGGCCTGGCGCAGCATGGCGTGCACGGCCCGGTAGTTGGCGACGGCGTCCGGGGCGGTGATCGTCCGTAGACCGGACAGGTCCTCGGTCTCGACACGGCCGCCCGACTGCTGCTGGTCGGAGAAGATCGAGAAGCCGCCGGTGGAGTGGATGGGCACCGCAGCGCGGGCGGGGATCACGCCGAGGCGCAGCCCGGGGGTGTCGAGTTCCGCGATCAGGCGCTCCAGCTGGCCGCGCTGCACGTCCCGCCCGCCGATGGGGGTCAGCAGTGCCTGCTCGCCCATCACGACCTCGTAGATGTATCCGGGCCGCCCGAGGAACTTCCCCCGCTCAATGCGGGCCTGCACCGCGACCTCGACCTCCTCGTCGGTGATGCTGTAGATGGCGCGCAGGTTCTCGAACACGGCCCGCACGTACGTGGGGTTCTGGATGTTCCCCCAGATCAGGGACGGGTGGTAGCCGCTGTAGTGGGCGGTGTTCTCGGCGAGGTCGAGGAACACGCGCTGGACGGCGCCCAGGCCGCTCGGCCCGCCTTCCCAGCTGATGGTCTTCGCGTTGCTCATGGGATACTCCTCGACGGGGTTGGGGCTGGTTCGAGAGCTGCGGCCGGTGCCAGGGCTCGGCCGGGCCGTCCGGTGGGCAGGGAGTCCGCTCCGACCAGGCGAAGCGCCGGGAGGCTGCTGCTTTGCCGACGGTCGATGGTGACGGTCAGCAGGTTCCAGCCGTTCCAGGTGCCGGCGCGGGCGAGCAGCCCGTCGTGGCGTACCTCGACGCCGACGGTGAGCCGGCCGGGCGTGGCGAGGTAGACGTCGGTGGCGGCCCGGCCGCCGGGCAGCGCGCGCCGGGCCAACTCCTCCGGGGTGGGGCCGCCGGGGGTGTGGACCTCGCCGCGCAGGCCATCGGCGTAGGTGACGGTCGTGGCCGTGTAGCGGCGGGGCTCGCCGTCGATCGCGGCGGTGATGGTCGCCGGTCCCTCCTGGTCGGCGAGCAGGAGGACGGGGATGCCGGTACGGGCGACGGTGTCGGCGGCCAGGTCGCCGAGTACCTGGTGTTCGGGGGTGGTCATCGTGTGGCCTCCACGGCGAGCGTCGAGCTCATACGCCAGCTCCAGGGCAGGCGGGGCGACGGCACGGCCAGCACGGTCTCCAGCCGCAGCGCCGCCTCCTCCTGCCACCGGGGCAGGGCCCCGGAGACCTCGAGCGCGGTCACGCAGCCGGTCAGAGCGGACAGCCGTGTGATCGCCTGGTAGGTGCGGCCCCGGTCGTGCCGCACCACGTCGACGCCGTACGCCGCGGCGAACTCCGCGTAGTCCGCGCTGTTTCCGCCGAACGCGTCCCGGTCCCAGGCCACGGCGGCCAGGTCCTGCCAGGCGTAGCCGACCGCGACCCGTTCGAAGTCCAGGAGCGCCGGACCGGCAGCCGTGGTGATCGTGTTGGCCCAGCCGACGTCACCGTGGACGACGCACCGGTGCTCTGGCCACGCCGCAGCTGCCCACCGTTCGCGGGCCTCGTCGAAGAGGACGCGCAGCCGCATCCGCTGCTCGCCGTTGACCGCTGTGGGTGCCAGGGCGGTGATCCGGCGGGCCAGTTCCGGGAACGGGTCCATGGCCGGCAGGTCGAGGTCGTTCGGGACCTCCAGGGAGTGGAGGGAGCGCAGCAGTGTGGCCAGTTGGTGCGGGTTGGCGGCCGGGCCGGTGCCGAGGTCGTCGGCGAAGGTGACGAGCAGCGGGTCGGCGGTGGCGGGCTGGGTGGTGTGCCCGGCTGGGCGGGGGGCGGGGATGCCGTTGCGCAGCAGCCACAGCGCGATCCGGTTCTGGCGGTGCGCGGCTTCGGCGCTCGTCCCGGGTTGGTGGACCTTGGCGATCACTCCGGCACGCGGCAGCCGGTACACGTGGTTGAAGCCGTGGGCGATCAGCTCGGCCGTAGCCGGGTCGAAGCCCTGTTCCCACGCCGCGTTGAACACAGCGCGCCGGGAGGCGGGTTCGGTCATGAGGGTCATGCCGCTGCCGCCTGCGGGCCGGTGGCGGTGTTGTTGACGACGGCTCGCAGCCGGTCGAGGTCGAACACGGCGCGGATCGGTCGGTGGTCGCTGAGGTGTTCCAGGCCCGGGACGACGTCGAAGGAGGTGATGGCGCTGGCGGTTCCCGGGTCGGCGTACGCCCGGTCGATGCGGCGGTCCCCGCCCTGGGCCGGGTTGCGGTAGCCGGCGGTCGGGGTGAGCGGCGCGTGGTCGCTGCTGCGGGCGGCGGTGTGCCGGGCGAGGTCGACGTATCCGGCGGCGGCCATGGTCTCGTCCGGTCGGGTGTCGGGGATACGGCCGAGAGTCGGGTGCAGGTAGGTGCGGTTGTGCAGGAACTGCAGGTCGGTGATGCGCGCGAGGTCGGGCTCCTCCCCGACGGGCGGGGAGTTCCAGTCGCCCATGGCCAGCACCCGGCCGTCTGCCTTGGAGACGGTGCTGTACCACTCCGCTTCGATGAGGCGCAGCGTCGGTGACCAGTAGCAGGAGTGCTCGCACACCAGGGCGAGCAGGCCCGGCCCGGTGTTGCCGTGCTCGTCGCGGATGGCGACCTGCAGGTTGGCCTTGGGGTGCCAGGGGGCGCGGCGGTGCTGGGCGGTGTGCTCGACGGCGAACTCGAACGGGCCGTCCGGGCGGAGGAAAATGGCGTTCTGGTTGGGGCTGACGGGGGTGTGCGCGGCGAGGTAGCCGGCCATGCCGAGGGCGTCCTGCACGCGGCCCTGGTCGCCGGGTTGGAGCTCACCCCAGAACACCAGGTCGGGCCTCTGGCTGGCCAGCCACTCGCATGCCTCGTCCAGGTGCTTGCCGTGCTCGACGTTCCAGTAGATGACGGTGCTCGTGGCGGTCAACTCGATTGCTCCTCAGTGGCGTTGGCGGGGCGCAGGAAGTGGGAGAGGTTCTGGCGGCGGAGCTGGGCGGCGGGCTGGACGCGGGCCTGGAACAGGTCCAGGCCGGTGGTGGCCGGGGTGCTGTGCGCGCCGGGGAGCTGCTCGCCTCGGGCGCGTCTGGGCAGCTCGGGCCTGGGGGTGGCCGTCACCGGGGGCCGGGCTGGACGGCGGGGCGGCGGACGACGCGGTAGACGGCGCCGGGCGCGGCTGGAGCCCAACGGCCGGGGTCCGGCTTGGGCGGGCTCTCGGCGGTGCTGACGGGCTGCTGGGGCTTGGTCATCGGTTGGTCCTTCGTTCGGGTTCGGGCATGGCGGGGCGTCCAGGCGTCGTTTGTAGGTCGCGCCGGCGGGGCGGGCTGGGTCAGCGGGGTTCCCGGAGGATCCACTTGGCGGCAGCGCCGCGGGCTGCGGGGTCGGCCGGGACGACGCACACCCGTGGGATCGCGGCGGCGAGGTACGCGAGGCCGGGGCGGGCGGCGGTCAGCAGCGGGGTGGAGCGGTCGCTGAGGCGGCTGGTCAGTCCTGGTGGACTCCGCCGGGAAGGAGACTCAGGACACGTCGGCGAAGGTCGCCGACGTCCGTGCGGGAGCCCGCTTCGATCGTCAGCCGCACCACCGGATCGACGTTCGAGGCGCGCAGGTTGAACCAGCGGCCGGGCCCGTAGGTCACCGTCAGGCCGTCGAGGAGGTCGGTGGCGCCGGGGAACGCCTGGGCGACGTGGTGGACGGTGGCCCGCGGGTCGGCTGCCGGGATGTTGATTTCGCCGGAGGTGACGTAGCGGGTGAACGGGGCGAACAGCTCGGACGCCGGCCAGGGCTGAGTGCCCACCGCGGCGAGGGTGTGCAGGGCGGCCAGCGGACCGGAGTCCGCGTGCCAGAACCGGCCGAAGTAGTAGTGCCCGGATGCCTCACCGCCGAGGATCGCGTCGGTGGCCTGCATCTGCGCCTTGACGAAGGCGTGCCCGACGCGGGAGCGGACGGCGACGCCCCCGTGCTCGCGGATCGTCTCGGTCGTGGCGTGGGAGGTCAGCAGGTCGTGGACGACCGTCCCGCCGGGCTGGTCCGCGAGGTGGCGGCAGGCCAGTAGGGCCAGCAGGGCGCACGGCGGTACGGCCTGGCCGAGTTCGTCGACGACGAAGCACCGGTCCCCGTCCCCGTCGAACGCGAGGCCGAGGTCGGCTCCGTGTTCGACCACTGCCTGTTGGAGGTCGCGCAGGTTCGCCGGCTCCATGGGGTTGGCGTCGTGGTTGGGGAAGGTCCCGTCGAGTTCGAAGTACAGCTCGACCATCTCGACCGGCAGCCCGGCCAGCAGCGGCGGCCAGGTGAGCCCGGCCATGCCGTTGCCCGCGTCGGCAACGATCCGCAGCGGCCGAATGCGGTCCAGGTCGACCTGTCCGCGCAGGCACGACGTGTAGTCGGCCTGGAGCTGGACCCCCGTCGTCGTGCCGGAGCGGGCGCCGGCGGCGAGGGCGGGCAGGCCGGTGTGAAGGAGGGAGTGGATCTCCTCCAGGCCGCTGCCGCGGGCGATGGGGCCGACGCCCGCCCGGGTCAGCTTGATGCCGTTGTCCGAGGCCGGGTTGTGACTGGCGGTGATCATCGCGGCGGGGAGGCCCAGGGTGCCGGAGGCGAAGTAGATGACGTCGGTTGCCGTCAGACCGGCCCACAGCACGTCGGCGCCGCGCGAGCGGACACCGGCCGCGAACGCCTGCGCCAGCTCGGGCGACGTCGGGCGCATGTCGTGCCCGACGATGACCTCGGTCGCCTGGAGGAAGTGCACGAAGGCTTCTCCGGTCGCGCGCGCCAGCTCCGGGGTGACCTCGGACCCGGCACGGCCCCGGATGTCGTAGGTCTTGATCGCGGGGTGGCAGGCCGCGCCCGGTTCCTCGACGGTCGTCACGATGGCGTTCCTCCTGGTGCGGTTCGGGCGTGGGAGTATCCGGTCGTGCCCCGGTTGCAGCGGGGCACGACCGGCTTCGTGGTGCGCGGGGGCAGGCCACGAAGGAGCACCGGAGCGGTTCCGGTGCTGGCAGAGGGGAGTTCGGCATGAGCGTTGAAGTGCCGCCGGGGCACGCCGAGGTCGCACCCGGGTACGTCCGGGCAACGTGGCCGATGGCAGCGGGCGCGCTGATCACGGACGAGGACGGGCGGGTGCTGCTCGTCAACCCGACGTACCACACCGGAGAGTGGAAGGACCGGTGGCTGTTCCCCGGCGGGGGCATGGACCGCGGCGACGCTGGCCCGGACGCGACGTGCGCCCGGGAGGTCGCTGAGGAGCTGGGTCTTGAGTGGCCTGTCGGGGACCTCCTGGTCGTCGACTGGATTCCGCAGGACGGCCGGTTCTTCGAAGAGACGATCTTCGTGTTCGACGGCGGAGTGATGGACGCCGCCGCGCGCGAGCAGGTCCGCCTGCCCGAGGACGACGAACTCGCCGGGTTCCAGTTCTTCCCGCTGGCGCAGGCCGTGGCGAAGCTGGCCGCCCCGGACGGCCGGCGCCTTGAGCAGGCTGTCGCCGCGCGCGAGCGCCAGGCTGGCCCGGTGTTCCTGAAGTACGGGCGGCCCCGCGTGTAGGTGGCCGGTGGCGGGGTTCACCGGTGGTGCCCCGCCCAGGTGTGGTCGATGATCAGGTCCGCGAGCTGACGGGCAGCGTCCGGGGCGCCGAGCCGCTGGGCGGCCTGGCTCATGTCCGCCAGCCGACTGGAGTCCTTGAGCAGCGGCAGCAGTACCTCACGCAGCCGCTCGGCGCTCGCCTGGTCGCCGACCATGGCGAGTGCCGCCCCGGCGTCCTGGAGGGCTTCGGCGCCGCGCTGCTGCTCGTGACCGGCGGTGGGCACGAGCGGGATGAGGACGGACGGCCGGGCGAGCGCGGTGAGTTCGGCCAGCGTGCCCGCGCCCGAGCGGGACACGACGACGTCGGCCGCCGCGTACACGTCGGCGAGGTTGCCGGACACGTAGGGCACCAGGTGGTACCGCTCGGCGAGGGCGGCGGGCAGGCTGGTGGTGGCGGCCTGGAGGGGGCCGAGGTTGTCCGGGCCGCACTGGTGCAGGATCTGGCAGTGCTCCAGGAGGTCGGGCAGGATCTGGGTGACGAGCCGGTTGATCTGCGCGGAGCCCTGGGCGCCGCCGGTGACGTAGACCAGCGGCAGGAACGGGTCGAGCTGGTAGTGGGTGTGGGCGGCGGCCCGGTTGCCGCCGAGCAGGGCGGGCCGGATCGGGTTGCCGGTGACGACGGCCCGCCTGCGGACGCGCGCGGAAAGGGAGTCGAGGGAGGTGGCGTGGCTGACGGCGATCGTGGTCGCGAAGCGGGCGAGGACCCGGTTGGCCAGGCCCAGCGTCATGATCTGTTCGTGCATCACCAGCTTCCGGCCGGTCAGCCGGGCGGCCAGCCCCACGGGGACCGCCACGTAGCCGCCGGTGGACAGCACGACGTCGGGGCGGCTGCGGGCGAGCGAGGCGATGGCCTGGGCGATGCCCAGCGGCACCTTGAGCATGTCGAGGGCGGTACGGGCGAGCGCGCCGGGGCGCAGCGAGCGGCGGACCTTCCCAGCGGCGAGCGGCCGGAAGGGGATGCTGTTCTCCTTGGCGATGCGGCTTTCGAGTCCGGAGCTGGTCCCGAACCACGCCGCGTCGAGGGCGATGCCGCGTTCGTTGAGGACGTCGCGGACGGCCTGCACGGTGGTCAGCGCCGGGTAGGTGTGGCCGCCCGTGCCGCCTCCGGCGACGACGAGGCGGACGGTGTTGCGGCGGGATCGGGACACGGCGGGGCTCCAGGGGTGGGTCAGGCGGCGGGTGCGGCGGGCGGGTCGAGCAGCAGGTAGGCGCGCTGGACGCTGGCCGGGTCCTTGATGGCCTCCCACCAGGGGAGGACCACGGCCGTGCCGGGGGTGCCGGCGGCGAGGGCGTCGTTGACGGCGTCCTCGTAGTCGCGGTGGTGGGCGGTCAGCTCGGTGATCCGCTCGATGTGCTGGCGGCCGGAGATGTGGTGGACCCAGATGTTCACCAGGTGGCCGGGCGGGCAGCCGCCCTCGGGTCGTTCGATGATGCAGGCCAGGTCGGTGGTGCTGCCGGGGTGGAAGCCGAGCATCCCGCCGGTGAAGGTGCGCTCCAGGACGGCGGACGCTATCGCGATGCCGCCGCCGGGAAGGGCCGCGGCGACCTGCTCGTACGCGGTGTCGGGGACGATGTCGGTGATCCCGGAGACGAACACCTGCTCGCAGTCGGCGGACAGTCGGCGCAGGCCCGTCAGCGCGGCGGCGTGGGCGTCGGGGCCTTCCTGGAGGACCACGGTCAGCGGGACGTCGCCGACCGCCGGGCGGGCCTGCTCGTAGACGGCCTGGGTGTTGGCGGGGTTGGCGACGATGACGAAGTGGTCGACGTGGGCGGCGCGGGCCTGGCGGACGTGGCGGCGGACCAGGGACTCGCCGTTGAGTTCGAACGTCGGCTTGTCCTGGCCCAGGCGGGTGCCGTGCCCGGCGGCGAGGAGGATCGCAGTGGTGGTCATGGCAGCTCCTTGTGGTCGTCGAGGGTTTCGAGGAGGCGGTCCGCGACGTACTGCACGTCGTGGTCGGGCAGCGCGGGGTGGTAGGGCAGGGCGAGGGTCCGGCTCAGCAGCGGCTGGAGGTCATCGCTCTGGCGCGGCGTCCGGTACGGGGCGAGGGCCGGGTAGGCCGTCCACGGGGCCGGGGCGGTGATCGAGGTGGCGATGCCGTGCGCGGCGAGCCGGTGGCGGACGTCGGTGGCGGTGTGCGGGCCCAGGTCGACCAGGTAGCGGCCCCAGGTGGGCTGCGGCTGGCGGCCGACCGGCAACAGACGGGGTCGGCGGGCCAGCAGGGCGTGGGCGTAGGCGTGCTGGACACGCTGGAGGCCATCGGCGATCTTGGCGCGCTGCTGCCACTGCTGGCCGGCGATCAGGGCGTCGGCTTCGGTCAGCGACCGGTTCCGGCAGAGCACGTCGCCTTCCTGCCAGCGGTGTTCGACTCCGGAGTGGGTGCGGCGCACTCGCACGAGGTGGGCGGTCTCCTCGCTGCCGGTGACGACGGCGGCGCCCGCGGTCGCGGACATGGGTTTCGTCGGGGCGAAGGACAGCAGGGCGGCGTCGCCCCACGTTCCGGGGCCGTGCGGGTCGGCGGGCAGCAGGTAAGCGCCGTCCTCGATGACGGTGGTGCCCTGGCCGCGCAGGGCTTCGATCGTGGCTCGGGCGTGCGTGGCGACGATCCCGGTGTGGTGGATCCAGATGACAACGGCGCCTCGTCCCGCCCGGCCGGTGACGGCGGGCGTGGGGGCGAGGCTGGCTGGGTCGACCGGTACCGGCACGGGGTACCCGCCGAGGCGGACGACGAGGGCCGGGATCGCCTGGAAGGCGTGCACGGGGATCAGGACCCGCCGCTCCCGGACGCCGACCGCCTCCAGGAGGAGTTCGAGGGCGTCCATGCCGCTGCCGACCGCGACGCACGGGCGTCCGAAGAACCCGCTGACCTGCTCCTCCAGACCGCTGGTGTGGCGGCCGTCCCGGAACCGTCCGCTGTCCAGGAGCTGGCCGAAGGCGTCCAGGGCCGCGGCCGTGTCGAGGGCGGGCGGCCTCCATAGCGGGATCTCGCGGCGTGGTGAGGTGCTCACGCGGCGGCTCCTGCCGGGAGGGTGCGGGCTGAGCGCAGGATGTCGAGGGCGCTGCGCCCGGTGTTGGCGAGCAGGTCCAGCGTGCTGAGGTTCGGCACGAAGCCGTGCCGGCGGTGCAGTTGCGGGTAGTTGGGCGGCCGGTAGCCCTGCCACTGGATGTCGATCCCGGCGTCCGCGAAGACCTGGACGTCCAGGTAGCAGCGCGATCCGTCGCCTGCAAGGTAGGTGTCGGCCCCCACCCTGCGGCACAGCTCGACCAGCCGGGCGCTCTTCACCGCGCTGACGGTCCCCAGTCCGCTGGCCGCCACGGCGGGCGTCTGGATGCCGAGGAGGCGCATCAGCATCGAGCAGCAGGCGTCGGCGAGTTCACCCAGGGTGCGCCACGGCCGATGGTAGAGCACGTCCAGGAGCGGTTCGCAGTAGGGGAGGTGCGGGGCCCGCGCGTATGCCTGGCGCACGGTCCTCTCGTGGACGGCCTGCCACCGGCGGGCCGCATCCAGCGGCATCTCGCGGATCTCCCCGGTGAGCGCCCCTGCCCGGCTCACGGGGGCGGTGAGCAGCGCCGTCCCGGTGTGGGTCTTGATCCGGTTACGGTTGTGCCAACCGCCCTTGGAGAAAGCCGCGTTGTCCAGCCAGATGACGAGGTCCGCCTGGTCGGCCTTGTCCAGCAGCCCGGGGTAGGGCAGGTAGTGCGGTTGGTGGATCGTCACGGTGGTGCGGCCCATGGGCGTCAGGTCCCCTCTCTCAGTCTCGGTCAGGCGTGGCGCAGTCGGCGGGACAAGGCGGTGGCGCAGGTCAGGGCTGCTGCGATGCTCGTGCCCATGTCGTCGTAGAAGGTGGCGCCCCGGCCCGCGAAGAGCAGACCGCCAGCGGCCAGGTGCTTGGCGTGCCGCCGGTAGGCGTCGGCCAGAACCTTGTTGGCCGGGCTGCGCAGGACGAAGTCCGTCTGGTACTCGCCGGGCCCGTGCCGCTCGTACCCGACCAGGGACTTGGAGCTGGTGACGGTCGCTCCGCCGCCCGGCAGCAGCGCCGGCGCGTGGGTGCGGTAGTACGGCACAGACGGGTCGGGGTAGGTGACGGTCGCCGCCCGGGGGGCCTCGCGCACCTCGGTCCGCCGCCACTCCACCGCCAGGCTGCGCCGCTCCAGCACTCCCTGGTCGAAGCCGAACCACTGGTCGATCGGCGAGGTAACCACGCAGGCCCGGGTGTACTCGGGCGGGTCGTCGGCGGTGGCCTGGCGTCCCAGCTCGATCCGGATGCCCGGCCGGTCGGCGAGCCTGTGCAGCATCGCCCCCCAGCCGCCGGCGGGCAGCCCCTGGTAGCGACTGCCCGGGTGGTACTGGTTGTCGCGGGTGAAGGTGAGCCCGAAGCGGCTGGTGAAGACCTCCGGGTCCAGCTTCGACGGGTCGACGCCCCACTGCTTGGAGACGTGTCCGTGAACGAACGCCTCGTACAGGCGGGGTCCGACCTTGGCGAGCGCCACGTCCTCGACCGTGAGCGGCACCCTCCCGCGGTACGGCGCGGTGTCCGTCTCCACCAGGCGCCGGGCCTGGTCCGGGTCGAGCCCGCCGCCGTACACCGCCTCCACTGCCTCCAGCCCGAGGGGCAGCGGGATCAACTCGCCCTGGTAGGAGGCGAAGACGCGGTGCCGGTAGGGGATGACGCGGGTGTGCGCGGTGAGGTAGGCCCACACGCGGCGACTGCTGGTGGCCAGGACGTGGGTGCCGCGGGGGTGGACATTGACGCCCAGGTGGTCGTTCCACTGGGAGGCGCACAGGCCACCGAGTCGCCCGGAGGACTCGACGACCAGGACCTGCACCCCGGGGACCAGCGCGGTCAGCCGCTCCGCCATGACCAGACCGACCAGGCCCGCGCCGACGATCGCCACGTCCGGGCGTCGGCGGGGGCTGCTCACAGGAACCACCCGTGCTGCGTCTCGAACGTGGCCGGGTCCGGGTCCGGCAGGCCCCCGTCGGCCCACTCCTCGATGGCGCGGCTCTGGTGGATGTGGCGGCACCCCGTCTTGTAGCAGCCGGACAGTGCCATGTTGGAGATGAGCCTGCGGGCGACCTGCTGGTGCTTCTCGCCGCCCCAGATGTCCTCCAGGTTGTTCTCGCGCAGGTCGCCGATCAGGTACTCCTGGCGGCCCCACTGCGGTCCGCAGATGTAGACCTCGCCGTTGGCGATGACCCAGCAGTTCAGGCCCCGGGCGACGGTCCAGCACCAGGTGTGCGCTCCGTTCGCGCCCTTGTTGGTGTCGCCCATGATCTGCCCGATCTGCTGCTGCCAGGACGTCAGGCCCAGGTCGGCGGAGAAGCGGGTCAAGTGGGCGCGGAACTCCTCGCGCTGCTCGGCATCGAGGGTGAAGCCGCCCTTGCCCTCGTAGTCGTCGACCAGCCGCAGGTGGATGTTGTCGAAGCCGACACCGGCCGCCCAGTCGTAGATCTGCTCCAGCCACTGGTAGTTGACGTTGTTGATCAGCACCTTCGCGTTGACCTTCGGCCCGTCCAAGTCGGCCGCCTCCCGGACGGCGAGGATCGCCCGGACCGACTCCTCCATGCGGCTGTGCGACTTCTTGCCTCCGGCGACCGCCTGGTAACTCGCGTCGTCGTAGGCGAACACCGCGGCCTCGATGAACGTCATCCGGGCCAGGACCTCGGGGCGGGCCAGCACCTTGCCCAGCACGAGGTTCGAGGCCATCCCGGCGCGGGTGGTGGCCAGGTCCAGGCCCGCGATGTAGTCGGCGACCTCACCCCCGCGCCACAGGGTCGGCTCCCCGCCGCCGCAGTACTGCATGCCGCGCACACCCATCGCCGCGATCGAGGCGTGCAGGCGCTGCGCCATCTCCACCGGCATGTCGGTGAAGCCGTACTCCTCGTTGCGGTCCTGCGCGTAGCAGTGGGTGCACGCGACGTTGCAGCGCATCGTCAGGTAGACCTCCAGGGAGTGCGGGGCCGGGGCGATGTCGACCTCGCGGACCAGCCGGCGGCCGGGGAACAGGCCGGTCGCGGCGTGGAGGACCTTGGTAGCCGAGGAGTACGGGCTCGGCTTGGCGGTGGTGGTGATCTGCTCGAATCCGGCGGGGCCGGACGTGCTCCGGTCGGACATGGTGACCCCTTGTGGTTGGCGGGCTAGAAGAAGGAGCCGTGCGGCGCGGTGAACGAGCCGAGGAATTCCACGAGTTCGTTCTGCTTGCCGTGGACGCAGAACGGGCAGTCCTTGAGCTGCAGGTCGGCCAGGACCTGGCGGCGCTGCTCGCCGCGCCACACCTCGGCGAAGGTCCGGTCCGTGATGTTGCCGATGACCCCGGCGATGCCGGTGCCGTCCTCGGTGCGGGTGCGCTTCTGGGCGCACAGGAACACGTTGCCGTCCGCGCCGATGACCGGCTTGAACTGCTGCCAGTGGCAGCGGGTGTAGCCGCGGACCTGGTGGACGTTGTTGTCGAAGATCCGGTCGACGATGTGCACGTCGAACGTGTCGTCCTGGAGGTCGAGGGCCTTGTCGAGCTCGGTGATCATCCGCTCGTGCAGGTCGGCCGGGATCTCGACGCCCGAGTAGGACTTGTACTGGATGTACGCGGCGCCGGTGTCCTTGACGAGCCGGCCAGCCGCGACGAGGTCGTGGACGTTGTCGGGGTTGATGAAGTACCCGGTGCCTACCGTGCACGGGCCGTCGGCTTCGGCCAGCGCCCGCAGGTTCGCGATGATCTGCCGGTGGTCGTCGTTGCGGTGCAGTTTCAGGTGCACGTCGGGGTCGGAGGAGTCCAGGCTGAACCGCACGTACGTGGCGGCCTGCTTGAGGCGCTTCCCGACGTCGGGGAAGACGCGCGAGCCGTTGGTGACCAGGCCCACCGACATGCTGTGGGAGGCCGCTAGCTCGATGGCGTCCACGGTGGCCGGGTGGGTCATCGGCTCGCCGCCGCCGACGAACAGGATCGAGGTCACGCCCAGGCCGGCCAGCTCGTCGACCAGGCCGAGCAGCCGCTCGGGCTCCATCCGCTCGCTGCGCTCCTTGGAGTGCAGGCTGCTGTAGATGCAGAAGGTGCAGTGGTGGTTGCAGCTGTTGGCCGGGTCGATCTCGACCGAGGTGGGGAACGGGTCCTCCCCGGCGAGGTAGGCGTCGATCACCGGCTTCTGCTGGAGCATCCGCAGCGGGTGGAACATGTGCCGGACCTGGTGCTGCTGCGCGAGTTCGGCGTAGCGGTAGCCGAGCCGTTCGGCGGCGGTCCGGGCGCCTGAGGTCAGCACGGCGACGTCCTCGTTGACGACCGCCGTGGCGGACACGAGCGGGAGCGGTCGTCGACGGCGGGCGGGCTGGGTGCCGTTCGAGCTGGAAGTGCTGTCCACGGGAGCCTCCAGGTTGAAGGGGTGTCGGTCGGATGGGCGTTCGGCGTCGGGTCTCGGCCGTTGCCGCCCAGGGGTGGTCCGCGGGGCTAGCGGGCGTCGGCTCGCAGCGGGCCGGCGGACGTGCGGTCGGGGCGGGGGCCGGGTTTGATGCCCAGCGCGGCCCACACGCCGAGCGGTCCAGTGGCGTCGTCGTTCCACCAGTCGGTCACATCGGCCAGGCCGGGCGGGTACAGGTCCAAGCCGGTGAGCAGGCGCCCGACCTCGTCGCGGCTTCGGCTGCGCAGGGGCAGGCCCGCCTCGCAGGAGGTGGCGTCGCGGTGGGCCGCGACGGCCGGGTTGTAGTCGCTGGCCGCGTGCGTGAGCGACACGGCGCTGCCCGGAGCCAGCCATGCGGTCAGCTGGTCGAGGGCGTGGTGCACGGCGTCGTCGTCGGTGATCCAGTGCAGGACGGCGTTCAGGCTGACGGCGATCGGGAGCGAGGAGTCGAGGTGTCCGTTCACCTTCTCGGCCGTCAGCAGGGTCTGCATGTCGAGCAGGTCGGCGCGCAGGACGCGGACTGCGGGGCCGTCGTCGAGGAGGGCGTTGGCGTGGCTGATAACCACCGGGTCTGTGTCGACGTAGGTGATGCGGACGCGGGCCGGGTCCGCGCCGGCCAGCACGGCGTAGGCGTGCAGGGCGGGCGTGCTGTTGCGCAGCCGCCGGTCGATCCCGGGATAGGGCAGGCCGCACCCCAGGTCGAGGTACTGCACGATGCCGCGCCCGGCTGCCCACTCACTCGCTTTGACGGCGTGCCGCTGGAGGGCCCTGGCGGCGTGCGGCAGCAGCGGGTCGGCCTTGGCCAACTGCTCACACAGGTCCCGGTCGGCCTGGAAGTTGTCGTAGCCGCCTCGAAGGGCATCGGTCACGCGGGCGGAACTCGGCCGTGCGAACAGCTCCTTCAACGCCGTGCTGGGCGGATCCTCCGCGTCTAAGACGGCGTCCAACGCCTGTTCTGCTGTGACGACTTGGTCAAGCACGAGGCTGCTCCGTTCCGTGGCTGGATTGTTCGTCCAGTGCTGCTGCGAACCCGGGGAGCAGCCGCAGCTGCGGGTGTGGGGTGCCGAGGGCGCGCAGCAGCAGCCGTTCGCCGGTGAAGGCGCTGCGCCCGTGCAGGGTCCGTTCGTTGTCGATGAGGAGGGCCTGTCCCGGGCGGAGCAGGATCGTCTGGGCGTGCCTGCGGACGACGTCCCGCAGAGCGGGCAGATGGGGTTCGGCGTCGGGCGAGAAGCGGGCCAGCCCGGGGTCGAGGCGAAGGCGGATCTGCCAGCGGCCGTCGCCGACCTGCCGCAGGACGGGGGCGAAGTGGCCTGCAGCGCCTCCGAAGTAGGCGGCACGGGGCTGGGTCAGCGCGGAGAACGCATCGGGGTGAGCGGATGCCATCTCGCGCAGCACGTTGTTGCCGTCGACGAGGACGGTCTCCCCGCCGGAGCGCGCAGCGACCTGGCACGCGAGCAGGACCAGCCGCGGCGGCTCGGCGACCTGGGTTCCGTCCGTGTGCGGCAGCAGGGCGGCCCGCCCGAAGCCGCCGTACCCTGCCCGGTGGCCGACCTGACCGAGGTCCCGCACCACGGTCAGCCCGTCGGGGCCGCTGTCGCGGTGGACCCGTAACTCCTCCATCAGCAGGCGCGCGGCCTCCAGGACGTCAGCGCGCGAGCGCAGCCCCGCCAGGCCCGCCGCTCCGAGCCCGCGTATGGTCGCACCCACGCTCTCCCGGGCCAGGTTCAGGCCGGGCTGGTCCCGCCGCGGACCGGCCTGGAAGAAGTCGTCCGTGATGGCGTTCAACGGCATGGAGGTCCCCCCGGACTCGGTGGCGGGATGGGTGGCAACCACCTTCTCCACCGCTTCGCCGCGCGTAAAGTGACAAGCTGTCACATCGTGATCATGGCCTGAGGAGGTCAGCGGGAGCGAGGCGGCTGCTAGGTTCGAACTCGCTGTGTCCGACCGCTCACCGTGGATGTAGACATGACCGAACAGCCGTACGTGCCAGCCGTTTTCCCCGTCTCGATCAAGGGCGTCATCCTCGACGGGCAGCAGCGCGTGCTGCTGCTCAAGAACGAACGCGCGGAGTGGGAGCTGCCGGGCGGAAAGCTCGAACTCGCCGACGAGGGCCCCGCCGCGCGCCTGGAGACCGAGATCCGCGAGGAGTGCGGCTGGCACGCCACGGTCGGGCCGCTGCTGGACGTGTGGATGTACGAACCCATCCCCGGCCGGAACGTCTTCATCGTCACCTATGGCTGCGTCCTCGCCCCCGAGGACGCCGGCCGGGCGCCCGTGGTCAGTCACGAGCACAAGGAGGCTGGGCTGTTCCATCGCGAGGAGATCGACGCCCTGACGATGCCCCGCGGCTACAAGGACTCGATCAGCAGCTGGTTCGAGCACACGGCCCGAGGCTGACCGGTGGCCGAGCTGCGGCCCGTGCCCGGCGACGGCATCCGCTGGCACTGGACCACCCCGCGCGCCCAGGAGATCCTGCGCCGCCGCAGCGTCGCGGAGATCCTGCTGCTCTACCGCGACCTGTACCAGGTGCCGCAGCAGGCACTCGCCGACCTGCTCGGCTACTCCAGGACCTACATCTCCCGCCTGGAGACCGGGTCGCGCACCGTCACCGACATCGGCACCCTGCGGCACATCGCCACGTGCCTGGGCCTGCCCCCTCACAGTCTCGGCGTCGCGGACGACGCCGACGGAGACCAGCCACTCGTGATCCAGCTCGCCGAGTCCGTCCTCGCCCTCGCAGAGATCGCCCGCCAGGCCGGGCAGGCCACCACCGCCGTCGGCGAGTTGTGGCCGCTTGTCGCCCGACTGGAGGCCCGCGTCACGGACGGCCATACCGACAGGGACATCCTGAGGCTGCTCGCCCGCGCCCGCGTCAGCCTGGGGGTCGCCCTCGGCCACGTCCTGCCCGAAGAGCGCCTGGCGACCGCGGCCCGCTGGACCGGCAAGGGCCTCGCACTCGCCCGCCGGCTCGACGACCCGAGCCTGCACGCCCACGCACTGCGCCACCACGGCAACGAGCTGCGCAAGGCCCACCTCCTCGGCAGCGCGGTCCACCGGCTCGGTCAGGCGCGAGACCTCGCCCGCACACCACTGGAGCGCGCCGAGGCCGTCATCCTGCTGGCCCGAGCAGCAGGCGCGCTCGGGCACCGCGACCTGTTCGACCAAGCCGCCGAGCAGGCCCGCCAGCTGCTGGGCGAAGCCCCGCCGAGCGCCCTGTTCTCCGCATTCACGGTGCACGAGGTGCGCCTGCGCGGCCTCATGACCACCGACCGCGTCGAGCAGGCCGTCGAACTCCTGGACCGCGCCCCGCGCCCCGCCCTGACGACCAGCTCCCAGTGGCAGATCATTTCGGCGATCACCGCTGGCGAAGCCCTGCTGCGCCGGGGCGATCAGGGCGCGGCCACCGAACACCTGCAGAGCGCCATCGAGGGGGCGGCTCTTCACCGGCTCCCTCACCAGCTTCAGCGGGTCGTCCGCGCCAGCCGGGGCCTGCCCGCCGTGCAGGAGCAGGCGGGCGCCGCGCTCGACCTGATCAAGGCGCAGATAGCTGCGTGACTGCTGCTGGCCGGTCTCCAGAACCGCGTTCACAGGGAGCCTCCTTTCTTGCTGGGCGCGGTGACGGTGGTACGGGCTGGTTGTGGCGGCTGCCGATGGCGGTGAGCTGCGGCCTCGCCTTGGGGGTGGCGCTGCCCGCGCCCTCGCGGCGAGGGTTCTCGTACGGGTGGTGGCCTAGTTCGCCGGGAGCCTCCGTCGCAGTGGCTGAGGACGGGGCGCGCCTAGTCCACGTCCCCGTCGGGGTCGGGCTCGTCAGGTTCGAACAGTCCGGGGACTCGGCGCGCAGGCACGGCGGGCTTCGACGTGGCGCGGCTGCCCCATGCGGAGGGTCGGATCGCGGGCTCCGTGTCGATGGCGTCGTTGACGGGGATCCACTGCTTGGCGGGCGGGAACGGGTCGTACGGGCGTTGCGGCATCGTCATGTCCGATCAGGTCAGCAGCTGAAGCGCGAGAAGTACCGAGAGGAAGCTGGCTGCCGGAGGCATTCCGGCAGCGGCTGGCTCGGTGGTCGCCAGGGGCGCACGGCGGCAAGGTGCGCGCGGCGCTCGGAGCATCGGCCGGGGGCGCAGCACAACCGCGCCCGGGGCGGGTCAGGCGGTCAGGCGGTGTCCCGCTTGGGCGAGTTGGGCGCGGGCAGTGTCGAGGGCTCTCGCCAGGGCGAACGGGTCGGTGAGTGCGGCTCCGAAGCCGGGTACGGTGGACGGTCGGTTCAGCCACATTCGGCCGGAGGCGCGCCGGTCCAGCGGCGGGCACTTCACCTCGCGGGTCGACTCGCGGGCGCCGTCCAGCAGGGCGGTGCCCGTTCCCTGCCACACGGCAGGCCGGGCGGGCAGCAGGAACTCGACCGCCCCGAGGGCCTGGTTGGCGATCACCGGGCCGAGGTGCTGCGGTGCCCGCTCCTGAAGGGTGTGGAACGCGGCCCGCCCGAGGCGATCATCCAGGACCCGCACCACCACGATCGTGTCGCCGACTGGCACCGGCGCGGCGGTTCCGGCCCGCCAGCGGGTCAGCGTCTTCTGCGGGTCGCGGGTCTTCTCGGCGAGCCAGCGGGCTCCTTCGATCTGGGCGGTTCCCGGCGCGGCGGGTAACTCGATGCTGCTCATCTCTTCGAACTTCCGTGTCGTTGACGCGCTGGAGGGGTACTGCTCCGGGGCCTGTGCGGTCCGGGCCCCGGGGCAGCATCGCCGCCTGGCCGGTACCGGGGTCTCGGCCTTGGCGGCTGGTCGGCCCGCCGCGGGGGGTGTGCGGGCCGACGGAGCCGGTGAAGCGTTCCCGAGGTCCCACCCGACTTCGGGGTGCTCCGCCGGCGGTCGAGGAGCTGTGCGGTGCGCGCCACGTGGTGGCGGACCAGGGGTACTGCCGGACTGTCCGTCCCACGGGACGGACAGCCCGCCGGCTGCCCCGGTGCGGGGCAGCCGGCGGGCTCGGGGCCGCTGCGGTGGCGGCCCCGAGGTGCTGGCGGCGTACTCCCCCTCACCCCAAATGAGTTGGGAGGCGCTGCCCTTGCCCCGCCCGTCGGCGGGTACCTGGGGGCGGCCAGCTGCTGCGGAGCAGCGGGTGGTGATCTGGCCGTGGTTGCGGGCCCGGGAGCCTGTCGGTGGCGCTCGCCGTGTCAGGCTGCGCGCTTCCTGGGGGCCGCCCGGGCCCGGGGCGGGCGGATCGCGCCGACACGTATGCCTGGCGCCATCGCCGGCAGCAGGGTCGCGGCCCGCAGGAGAGCGATCCGGCTGGCCACCGTGGTTCGCCCGTCGCGTGGCTCCGGCACGGGCTCCTCCGCCGCCGCAGGAGCGACAGGCAGTCCGGCCAAGGAGACCTCGAGTTCGAACCACACGTCGCGTCGGCGCTTGCCGTCCGCGCCTCTCCGCTCACCCCAACCCATTGCGTCGGCGAGCGAGTCGACGAGCGACAGGCCCCGGCCGGACTCGGCGTCCGGGGCTGCGGTGGGCCGGATCGTGGGCGTGGAGTTCGTCCGGCTCGGGTCGGTGACCGTGACGCGCAGCACCCCGCGCGTCCGGTCGGCGGCGGCTTCCACGCGCAGGGTCTCGTGGCTGTCCTCGCCGCCGACGCCGTGCCGGAGAGCATTGGTGACGATCTCCGAGACGCAGAGCCGGACGGCGTGGGCCTGGTCCGGGGTGAGGTTCAGGCAGGCGAGGTCGGTGAGGAGCGTACGGCGGGCCTGACCGACGGAGGTGTCTCTCGCGGGGGTGTCGAACGAGGTAATGACGGTGCTGTGCATGGCAGATCCTCCGGGCCGGGCAAGGTGGTGCGGCTGGGGGTGAATCCGGCGACGGCCCGGAGGCCGCCGAGAGCACGCGCAGATGCCGGCCACTGGGGGCAGCAGACAGAAGGCGACTTCATGCGGGGCTTGCAGATCGAACCTGTGAACGAGACGCCCGACATAGGCAACTATCACCGTCTGGCACTGGTCCGTGACGGACAGCATGACGGCTGATGCATCGTCAGTGCAAGCCATGTCGCCAAAATCTGTTAATTCCCAGTTTTCGAAGCAAGGTTCTACCGCTGCCAGCGGCCGGTGGTGGCGAAGCGGCAGCTGCGACGTGCAAACTGGTCCCCGGACAGATAGGGAGGGGGAAGCGGATGGCCGCAACAGTGCCCCGCGTGCGGTATCGGCGCGCCGCAGCCGAGCTACAGAAGCTCCGCAAGGAGTCGGGCAAGTCGGCGCAGGAGGTGGCCGTAGCCGTCCCCGGCATGAACCTCATGAAGCTGTCCCGCTACGAGAACGCGGCCGTCGCGCTCAAGCCTGAGGTCGTGAAGGCGCTGCTCGACTTCTACGAGTGCGCCCCCGATCTGGCAGAGGTCGTGCTTGAGGGCCTTCGCGACACCGGCCGTCCTGGCTGGGTCGCCGGCTACGGCGACCTCAACCCGCTACACCAGGATCTGATCAGACTCGAAGAGACAGCGGTCAGCTGCCGGTCCTACGAGGTGTCATACATCCCCGGCCTGCTCCAGACGCGGCGGTACGCGCACAGCATCATCGCCTCCGGCTCGCACAAGGGCTCCAGCGTCGATGCGCGGGTCGAAGTCCGGATCAACCGGCAGGGAGTGCTGACCCGCGAAGAGAACCCTTTGAAGCTCTGGACAGTCATCCACGAGTCGGCGCTGACCATGAAGGCGCCCGACAACATCATGGAAGACCAACTGGACAGGCTCATCCAGTGGAGTCAGCGGGACAACATCACGATCCAGGTCATGCCACTCAAGGCACCTCCGCACCCGGGCCAGAACGGCCCCTTCACGATGCTGGAGTTCCCGCTCCGAGCCCTCGACCTGGTCCTGCTGAGCGACATGATCAGCAGCAGATGGGTCGAGGACCCCCAGGAGGTCGAGACATACCGCTCGGCCTTCGACGAGATCATGGCGAATGCCCTTGGTCTGGAAGATTCCCTCACCCTCATCCGCGAGAAGAGAGAACTGCTCAAGTGACCCACTACCCCAACGCAGCGGACCTGCCGGTCGTCTGGACGAAGGCCCAGGCCAGCAACCCGAACGAGAACTGCGTCGAGTGCGCTGCCGCCGGCAACAACACCGTTGCCCTGCGGGACAGCAAGGACCCGAGCGGCCCCGCTCACCTTCACCCTGAGATCGCCTTCGGGGCGTTCCTGACCGCCGTCGCCACCAACACGCTCGTGCCGGTTGCCTGACCAGCCTGCACTGCGAGCGCGGCCCGACACCTCCGTGGCGTGTCGGGCCGTTCGCGTACCCGCCGTCGGCGATCCGGCCGAGCTCGTCCCAGTCGACCGTCGGGTTCGAACCGGCCAGCCGCCCTCGTGGAGTGCGGCCCGCTGCGTCCGTGGCGAAGCGGGCCGCACAAATGCCCGGCCAGGATCGAGGCCCCGGCGGCGCCGAGCGCGCGGTCAGGCCGCTCGATCCTACGAAGACGACCCGTAGACCGCTACACCTCCCGTTGCGGGAAGTCGACGGCCTGATGCTGCTCAGGGCAGCTCGTTGAAGTCGCCTTCCCGCACGCCCTGCTGGAACGCCTTCCACTCGTCCTGGTCGAAGACCAGCGGCGGCGCGGACTTGTCGGAGCCGTGCCGCATCACGATGTACTCCCCGACGAACGCAACCTGCGGACCCTCCGGCGCGTCCGGCGCGGCCAGCCACTGCGCCCCCGTGAGGTCGAGGTCGCAGGGCTTCGGAGTTCGGCTGGGCTGGTTGGTCACGGATGCTCTCCTGGTCGGCGGCGCTCACGAGTAGCCTCGCGGCAGCGCGGGCTTCCGCAAGTATCCCGCCGTGCCGGACTCGCTGTCCCCGCTCTGCCGGGCATCCGGGGCACGTCGTCGAAGAGCGGCCGGACTTCGGCCGTGCGCTCTGGTGACGGTCCGGCCGGAGAGTGGTGCTGCCGGGGCGCGCACGGTCAGCAGCCGCAACCCCGCCGCGGCGAGGTGCTGCCTATGGTGAAGCCCCCAGCCCATCAGGACTCCCTCGAGGGTGGGATGGTCACCGTGGCGCTGCCCGGAGTCTCCGAGTCGAGCGGCGCGCGGATCTCGATGGCGAGGGCACCCAGCTGCTGCTTCTCAGGCGGGTAGATGCCGTGCAGGGCGGCGAGGATTCCGTCCCGGTCGGTGGTGGGGTTGATCGTGGCTGAGTCCTCGTGATCCAGGAGGGCGGCGAAGTCCGCATAGCGGCTGACGCGAACGACCTTGCAGGTGAGAGGCGCGTCGTCGTCGGTGTGGAAGATGATCTGGTCGCCGACACGGATGGCGGTCTTGGCCGGACTGGCGGTTCGTACTTCCACCGTCTTCGCGCCGGAGGCGACCAGTTGGTGGTACTCGGGCTGCAGGTGCAGATCGTGGGTTCCGGTCGGGCTGCGGTCGTCAGGCAGGGAGCGGCGAGCGACTCGGTCGAGGTGCCGACGGAAGACCTGGTCGGCGTCGGGGGTGCGGCTGCGCAGGGCGACCATGGCAGTGAGGACCACGTCGCACAGCTCGGCCTGCAAGTCGGCCTCGGTGTGGCTGCGACCCTTGCGCGGGTTCGAGCTGAGGACGCCGGCCAAGGCTTCGCTGACCTCGCCGACCTCCTCGCTGATCTTGAGGATGCGCATCAGCTGCTCCTGCTCGGGCGGCAGCTTGGCGTTTCTGTCCAGCCAGCCGACGAGCTGGGCGACGGTGTCCCAGGGATGAGCCACTGGTACTCCTTCGAACGTTGGGTGTGGCCGGCGATGCCGGTGCGGTGATTGCCGTCAGCGACGAGGGGTCTGGCGATCCTGACCTCCCGGCCGAGCGGCTTGCTCGCTGGTGGCGTGGATCTCGCTTCCCCTGGCAGGTGATCGACCGTAACGGGATGACTGCGCTCGGTGCCAGACAGTTGCGCGGATTTGCGCTCCAAGGCCTTGGGCTCACGCCCGCTGCCTAGCGATGACGAACCGAATGTGACGAATGATCAGCCGTTGACGCTACTGAAGCTACTCGGAGGCGGCAGCCACCAACACGGTTAGGATGTGGTGCCCTTGACGGTGGCCACTCAGTCAGGAATCGTCATGCAAATCCACGCAACCGAGTTGCAAGGGGGAGTTGGCATGGCACTACGGTTCATCGGGATCGACCCCAACACGGGGGACGACGAGTGCCCGACGGTCTGGTACGACGACGAAGCTGACGAGATCGTCGTACAGGGCTGGAAGGCCGGCAACGAGCTGCGCGCCAGGTGCCTGGAGACCGGAAGCATCCCCGATTCGGAGGATGTGGTTCGGCTGCCGGTCCGCATGGTGCCGATCTTGAGGAAGGCATGCAATGCCGCCGAAGGTGCCCACGTTCGCTGAGCAGTTGACCGCCGCACGCTCCACGGCGGTCCATCTGGAGATGCGGGACTCCTACAGCGTGACGAAGGAGGCGCAGGCGTTCGCGGCGTGGCGGGACGGCTTCCGGTACGACCCGGCCGACCGGGCATCCTGGTGGCGTCCGTGGCTGTCCACGATCGAGGAGACCGTGGGCCGGGGTGTCGAGATCCGCCGCGCCCGGATCGTGTCCGAGCCGGTGTCGGAGTACATCCGGTTCGAGCACTCCGGGACCTTCACCAACATCGCTGCAGGCGAGCAGATCCGCTGGCTGGCCCGGCGTGAAGCATCGGACATTGCCCTGCCGGGCAATGACTTCTGGTTGTTCGACGGCGAGTTGGTGAGGTTCAACCACTTCACCGGCGACGGGGAGTCTGCGGGGCCGTCCTTCAGTGACGACCCGGCGGTGGCCCTGCTGTGTGCCAGCGCATTCGAGGCGGTCTGGGAACGGGCCGTGCCGCACGAGAAGTTCAGCGTCTGACCGCCACCCGTACCAAGCACGGCAGCAACTATGTCGATCTCCCCGTCCTCCAGCGTTCAGGCGGCCCGCGTGGCGCTCGCCGCACGCCTCGGCGAGCTGATGCGCGACGCCGGCCTGAGGGGCGGGGAGCTGTCAGTTCGCTGCGGCTGGCACGCCGCCAAGACCTCCCGCATCCTCAACGCCAAGGCAGTCCCGTCGGACTCGGACATCCGGGCGTGGTGCCGGGCCTGCGGCGCCGACGATCAGGCCCCTGACCTGATCGCCTCCAACCGGGCAGCGGACTCACTGTACGTCGAGTGGCGGCGCATCACCCGCACGGGCCTGCGCCACGCGCAGGAGGCCCGTGTGCCCCTGTACATGCGCACGAGCCACTTCCGCGCCTACTCCTCCAGGGTGATCCCCGGGGCCTTGCAGACGAGAGGGTACGCCGGCGCCCTGCTGCGCATGGTGGCCGACGTCCGCCAGACTCCTGACGATGTGGCCGATGCTGTCGACGCCCGCCTCGCCCGCTCCCGGGTCGTCTTCGAAGGTGGGCGCCGCTTCGTCGCCGTCATCGAGGAGTCGGTACTGCGGTACCGGGTCGGCGACGAGGCGGTGATGGCCGGGCAACTCGGGCACCTGCTGACGGTCATGTCGGTGCCATCGGTGTCGTTGGGCATCATCCCGTTCACGGCGGCCCGCACCGTGTGGCCCACCGAGTCCTTCAACGTCTTCGATGACCGGCAGGCCGGCGCGGAGTTGCTGTCGGCGCAGGTCACGGTGACCGCGCCCAGCGACGTCGCCCTGTACACGCAGGTGTTCGCCCGGTTCTCCGGACTCGCGGTCCACGGCGCCGCTGCCCGCACGCTGATCACCGCCGCGATCGACACCCTCGGGTGACTCGTGCGCAAATCCGCGCAACTTCGTTGAGGCCCGCGAGTGTTGGCCCGTAGCTTCTGCCAGGGCCACGGGATGGGGCTGCGCCCCGTACCGCCGACCGTTCGACGTCCTCGACGCGCGAAGGAGGCACCACGTGCTCGGCCGATACGCCCGCAGGATCGCCGCAAAGCCCCGGACCCTGGTGGCGCAGTGCGACCCCTTCTGCAACCTCGCTTGTACCTACTGCTATCTGCCGTTCAAGGCCCGGCGCCGGCCGATGCCCGTCGTGGTGGCCGAGGCCATCGCCCGCTCCGCCGCCGACTTCGCCGGCACTGGCACGCCGCTCGACCTGGTGTGGCACGCCGGGGAACCCACCGCCCTGGGCGTGCGCCAGTTCGCGGGCCTCGTCGCCCCTTTCGAACAACTGCGCGGCGAAGGCCGCCTGCACCACTACATCCAGACCAACGCCACGCTCATCACCCCGGCGTGGTGCGAGTTCTTCGCCGACCACGAGTTCCGGATCGGGGTGAGCATCGACGGCCCGGCGGATCTGAACAGGCAGCGGGTCGGTCTGGGCGGAAAGCCGGCATTCCCGCTGATCATGAAGGGCATCGACCGTCTGCGTGCCCACGGTCTGAGGTTCTCCGTGATCGCGGTCGTCACGACCGACAGCATCGGCCATCCCGAGATGCTGCTGGACTTCTTCGCCTCCCTCGGATGTGACAGCGTCGGCTTCAACATCGAGGAGCAGGAGGGCGCCAGCTCTACCCGCCCGACCCCGACGTTCGAGCAGGCCGTCGAGTTCTGGCGGCGCACCATCGCCTGGACTCGACGCAACCGGGACCTTACGGTGCGCGAAGTCGACAGGCTCGGTGGTTACCTGCGGGCCCTGCGTGCGGGCGACGGCTGGCGCTCGGTGCTCATCGACCCGATCCCCACCATCTCTGCGGCGGGCGACGTCGTCCTGCTGTCGCCGGAACTCGCCGACACCGTCGCTGCGGACTACAACGACTTCCGGGCCGGGAACGTCCAGGAGCAGTCCATCGCCTCGATGCTGGAGAACGCCGCCCAGCTCAGGTACGTGGACGAGTTCCTGACCGGCCTGGACCGCTGCGAGGCGACCTGCGAGTTCTTCGGCTACTGCCGGGGCGCGCAGGCCGGCAACCGGTACTTCGAGACCGGTCGCTTCGACACCACCGAAACGAGCTACTGCCGCGTGTCGAGGCAAGCTCTCGTGGTCGCCCTGTCCGATACCGTCCGAGAGGAGCAAGCCGCATGACCCTGCTCGAACTCCTGAAGGAATCCGACGCGCCCGTGATCATCGACCTCACCGACGCCACCAGCGCGCTGCCGGCCGTCGCGAAGTTCGACAACAGGCCGACGTGGGACAACGCCAACGCCGCTCCGGCGTTCGACAACCGCCCGACGTGGGACAACTGGAACAAGCAGGGCAAGTAGTCGCAGCCTGCGGTGCCGGGCCCGCAGTTCCGCGGGCCCGGCACCGCAGCCCGAGAGAGAGCAGCATCGTGAACGACCGCACCTTCCGCCGCGTCACCGTCTCCCTTCCCGGCATCGACGACGGCTACCTCTCCAACGTCGCCTCCCTCGACAACCCGCGCGGCATCGTCCAGGAGTTCCGCTACGCCGACGCCGATCTGCGGGCTCTGGAGCTGGCCGACACCACCCTGACCAGCGGGCGGATCTCCGCGGTCCGAGCCGAACGCGTCCGCCTAGAGGAGGTCCGGGCGGACTCCGTGGAGTTCGAGGGCTGCGACCTCGGATCCGCGCAGTGGAGCGACAGCAAGCTCTCCCGGGTGGTCTTCCGCGACTGCAAGCTGATGGGCGCGACGTTGACGGGCCTGACCCTCGACAACGTCCTCTTCGACGGCTGCAAACTCGACTTCGCCACCTTCGCCCAGGTCCGGGCCATCGGCCCGATCGTCTTCTCCAAGTGCACACTGACCGAGGCCACGTTCACCGGCTGCGATCTCAACCGGGCCGTCATCGACGCATCCACGCTCCGCCGCACCGAGTTCGAACGCGGCTCCTACCGGGAGCTCGACCTACGCGGCAACGACCTGTCGGAGGTGCGCGGCACCGGCAACCTGGCGAAGGTCATCCTCGACCGGGGGCAGGAGGCCGAACTTGCCCGTGCCCTGATCACCGAACTGGAGGTGGTCTTCGGGGAGGACCTGGACGACCCGGCTCGTGGCAGTCGCCGGTGAGCGCAAGCATCGCCGTGCCCCCAGGCGACCTCCGGCAGCGGTGCGAGGCCACATCCGTGCGCACCGCCGCTGGCGATGCCGTCTACGAGGACGGGGCGGTGGTCCCGGCCGGGCCCTGGCAGCCGCTCACCGACGACCTGTGTCACCAGCTGACGCCCAGCGCCGACACCGCCGACGCCACGCTCGTCGAGCTGGTCCGCGCCGCCGACATCAAGCCCCACCTGCTCACCGCACCCCACGTCACTGCCCTTGGCCGAGCCGACAGCTACCCGAACGCCGCCACCACCACGCCGAACTACGCAGACGGGCGACGCATCGGCCTGCACCTCGACAACTGGGACAAGCTCGACTACGAGAACAAGGCGCGCGGCCGTCGACGCCTGTGTGTGAACCTCGGCCCTGGAACCCGCTACCTGCTGCTCTGCAACATTGACATCCAGGCGATCTGCCGAGCAGTGCGCCCCGACTACGCGACGTGCTACCCACACACCGATGACCTGCGGGCCTACATCGCCGCAGGGCTTCCGCTGACCTGCCTGCGTATACGGCTCGCGCCCGGCGACGGCTACCTCGCCCCGACGGAGTACCTACCGCACGACGGATCCACCGCAGGCTATGCCGAGCCATCCACCGCGGCGTTCTGGCTCGGCCACTGGACTCGGGGAGCGTTCAGTCCTCCCCTCCTGGCGCGTGGCGGCGAGGCCGGGTGAGGGTCAGCGCGTCCCCCTGAAGCTGCCCACCGGCAGCCCTACGCCCTGTGCGTGCGCCCGGACCGGCTACCTGACGTGATGTTCCCCCACGTCGGGCCGCAGGCCGAAGGCGCGGGTGCAGCGAGGGTGCGCGATCGGCCACTCGGCGGCGTCCTCGACGGTGCGCAGGGTCCTGGTGGCCTTGTCCGGGTCGGGGTGGCTGGTCCAGCCGCAGTCGTAGCCGTCGAACACCTCGACGAACTGGACGCCGTGTTCGCGGGCGACCGCGAGGGTGCCCGCGTTGTAGGCGACGGCAGTCCGGGCAAGGGTCGCGGCTTCGGCCCAGGCCCTGACGGGAACTCGAGCGCCGTTGCGGTAGATGACGCGGGCGAGGGGGTGGGCGGCGGCGAGTTGGTCGGCGAGCGCCTTGGCGGCCTGGAGCGCGGTGCGTCCGGTGAGGGCGGTGGGGATCTGCTGGCGGGCTGCGGCGCGGGCGGCCCGGTAGAAGGCGCTGGCACGGCGGACGGTCTGCTGGGAGTGGCGCAGCAGGTCGGTGTAGGTGTCGGTGGTGAGGGTCCGCACGGCGTGCTGGTGGCTGCTCGTCCACGTGAAGGCGGTGCCGAGGGTCGTGGCTGCGGTGCCGGCGCCCTGCTCGTAGAGGGTGGGCAGCTGCTGGTCGGCGAAGTCGTGGACGGCCGTGTCCACTGCCCGCTGGAAGCGGCGGATCGCGGCGGTGAACTCGGATAGGGCATAGGCAAGTTCCGGCCGGTGGCGGCCCTGGAGGGCGGCGAGGACGGCGGCCTGCGCGGCGGCGAGGTGCTGCCAGGCGCCGGTGAGGGAGTCGGCGGCGGTGGCTGCTGCGGCGCGGGTCTGCTGGCTGTCCCCGGCCGCGGGGTGGCTCACCGGGTGCGCCGGGCGGCCCGGATCGGCACCGCTTCGATCTGGTGGAGACCGTCCGCGCCGACGGGGGTGTCGTCCGGGCCCTCGGCCGCTTGGAGGGCGGCGATCTGCCGTTCGATGCCGGTCAGGTTGGCGGTGCGGTCCATGGTTACCACGCCGTCCACGACCAGGCGCAGCGGCTCGGAGAGCAGGACTGCGCGTCGTTCGGCGAGGACTTCGAGCGCGACTGCGCGGGCGGTGCCGAGGCGCGCGTGCCGGGCGGTGAGGTCGTCGGTGGGGGTGGTGGGGCCGAGCTGTGCGAGGAGCCAGGCCAGGGCGGCGGGGTCCACGGGCGGTCTCCGTTCGTCGAGTGTGCTGCGGCACCCGGGGAGGGGCCGGGTGCCGGTCACCGGGAAGTGGTCGGCGGGTCGTGGTGGGTGGGCACGGTGATCTCCCACCGGATTCGCGGGACCTGTTCGGTTCCGTGGCTGGTGCGCGGCCGGGAAGGGGTGTCCCAGCCGGTTCGGGCCCGGCAGTCGGCCGCATGCCGCCACCCTGCCGCTCGCAGGCTGGCGCCGCTCTCGCCTGCCTGGGTGTAGGTGATCGCGCGCCGGTAGCCCATGGCCCGGGCGGCGCGCCAGATGGCCCCGTACAGGAACGAGCAGGCGTTGGGGTGCCCGGCCGTTGCGAGGCGGGTGACCTCGACGGTGAATCCGTCGTCCAGCGCCCGTGCGACGGGCCGCCCTACGATGGCGACGCCGACCAGGTCGCCGTCGGCCACCGCGCCCAGCGAGAACTTGTGTCCCTGCGGGGCGCGGTGGCTGCGGTGGACCTGGTCGACGTAGTCGCTGGCCGTGCGGAACGCCACCGGCGCGACCGTCATCCGGCCGGTCAGCGTGTCAGCAGAAGGCACCGCTACTCGGCCGTGCTCGCCCGGGTCTTGCGGGCTCGGGCGGCGGGAGCCGCCAGCGGAGGGCCGCCAGCAGCGTCCTGGTCCTCCTCCTCGTCACCCTCGCTCGACTCGTCCTCCTCGTCGTCTTCCGGGTGGAAGGCGTCGGGGTGGGTGATCAGGTCGGCCACCTCAGGCGGGACCTGGTCACCGGGCAGCAGGAGCAGCTTCTCCCCGGTGTCCGGGTGGTGGACGTGGACGGCGGCGGCGAGCCGCTTGCCGGCCATCACAGGACCTTCGCGACGATGTGGCAGTCCGGCGTGTGGAGGACCGGCATCGCCACGGCCGCGCCCTTGGACCAGATCTGCACCGGGTCGTCCTGCGCACCGCGGGTGAGGATGATGCCGGGGGCGTCCTCGCGGGTGATCTCCGGGTTCGTGCCGCGCGCCAGGACCAGGGCCTCGGCAGTGACGCCGTACTGGGTCTGGCCCCACTTCGCCCGGTCGGGCGGCAGCATGATCCACCGGTCGTCGGGGATCACCTTCGTGGCGACGTCGTCCACGTTGACCTGGCCCTTGTAGATCGTGACCGGCGGCAGGCCGTAGTTCGCGCGGACCGTGTTGACCTGGGCGGGGTTCAGCGTCTGGGTAGGCGTGTTCGACGGGTTGACACTGCCGAAGTACGCGGCCCGGTAGGCGTTGTTGCTCGCGAGGTAGGACAGGGCGCGCCGGGAGGTGATGACCATCTCCGGCTCCGGTGCGCCGAGGTCGTCCAGGTACTGGATCCAGCTCAGCTCGTCGCGGATCGGGTCCGACGTCGGGTCGGACCACGGCTTCGCGACAACGGGCATGTTGCCGGCCGGGACGCCGAAGTCGATCTCGATCGTCAAGCCGTTCTCGGCGTTGAGGGTGAACTTGCCGTCGACCAGCACGTCACCGGCAGCGAGTTCGAGGCGGGAACGGATCGCCTCGACGTGCCGCTCGGCGTCGTCGTACAGCAGCTCCAGAAGCCGGTCCTGGTCGGCGCCGTGGGACTGCTCCAGCAGGATCTGCTGCTGCTCACCCACGATCAGCTTCTGGCCCAGCGGCGGCAGGAGGCCTTCCCGCGTGGTCTCCCACGCGGTGCGGTCCGCGAACGGCACGCTGGAGTCGTAGGCCCGGTACTTGGCGGTGTTGACGCGGCGGCCGTTCTGCTTGATCCGCCACTTCACCTCGTTGCTGACTAGCGTCGGGAACACCGTGCTGGTCAGCAGGAAGTCCGCCGGGGATGGGATCGAGCGCGCGAACGTGGTGAGGTCGTTGGCACTGACGCCCTTGATGAGGTCCTGAATCGTCATTGTTCAGCCCCCCGTCACACGAACCTGATCAGCGCGCCGCCCGCAGGCGAGAACGTGACCTTGGTCGGGTCGATACCGCCGGGGATCTTGGCGGTGCGGGCAACGCCGTGCCACAGCAGGGCGCACGGGATCTTCGGCTGGCCAGGCGCGAACAGGGTCTCGTCGAAGACGAGGCCGGCGAGGACCTGGCGGCCGTCGACGGCGGCCGGGTCGTACGGGCCGTACAGGCCCGAGGCGGTGATCCGGCCGAGCGGGACGCCGGACAGCACGCGGCTGTAGGGCTGGGCGGAGTCGGTGGACGCGACGTAGTGGGTGCCGGCGGTCAGCTTCGACGCGTCGATGGTGACGGTCTCGGTCTGGTCGGTGCCGTGCAGGGACGCGAGCCAGGAGCGGTTCGCGGTGTACGTCGCCGAGGTGGTGATCGGCTGGATGGTCAAGGAGGTGATCGCCTTCGTGCTGTTGGCGGTCACGCACTCACCTGCTGGTGGTGCCGTCCACGAGAGGGCGGTTGGGGCGTGGTCCCCGTCCCGGGTAGCTGCCGGGTCAGGCCGCTGTGGCGGCCGGTCAGGCGGTCACGTAGCCGCGGCGCTTGGCCATGTCCAGGCCCGCCGATCCGGCGGCCGGGGTGTTGTGGCCGCGCGGCGGCGGGCCTCCGGCCGGGGAGCCACCAGGGGCCGGGGCAGGCGCCACCGTGCCTGGGGCAGCGAACAGTTCGGGGCGCCGTTCGGCGAGCTGCTGCGCGGCGTCGGTGACGGCCTGCTGGTCAGCGTCGTCCGGCGCGCTGAGGAGGCGGATCGCGTCGTCCAGGTTCTGGCCGGTCGCGCCGAGGCGGCTCAGCGCGGCGTGCCGGACGGCCTGGTTGAGGCGGTCGATGGCCTGCTGCTCGCGCTGCGCCGCGGCCTGCTCGCGCTGTTCGGCGGCCTGCTCCCGGCGCTCGATCTCGGTCAGGGCGGCCTGCTCGGCGGTGCGCTGCGCTTCGACCCAGGTGGCGAGCGCAGTGGCGTCCACGAAGCCCAGGTCAGTCACGAGCTTCTTGACGCCGGCGCGGGAGCCCTGGTCCTTCTCCCGCGTGAGGAGTTTGGCCAGCGTGTCCTGGGTGATGAGCGTGCTGCCCGGCTCCGGCGCGGACGGCGCGGTAGCGGGCGGAGTCGACTGGGGCTGGGGGGCGGTGGTCATCGGATTCCTCCGGCAGCAGCGCCCCCGCGCCGGTGATCAGTGTAGCGACTACCTCGACGGGGTGACCGACGCGAACACCCCGGGGGAGGAGACCACTGTCCATCCGGCCGTCCTGGTCCACCGGAAGATCGTGTCCGGGGCGTAGTAGCTGGCCAGCCACAACTCGTCCACGTGCGGGGGAACATCCGGTTGGCCCTGGGGCTGGAAGGCGTTCGAGAGCGCCATGCCGATGCTCATGTGCGAGGAGTCCGCCCAGACGAATAGCACGGTGTGCAGGCCGTTGTCCTTGCCCTGCTGGAGTTTGCCGAGCTTGTTCGCGGCGGTGTTGCCGAGCAGGAACGCGTCTACGTACGGGGTCACTGCCTCGGCGGTGGCGGTCGCGGTGCCCGTGTCGAGGGTGCTCGGGATGATCCGGCCGCGCACGTTGGGACCGTCACCGATCCGGGCGACCGTTCGCAGGCCGAGGGCGCGGATCTGCGCGACGTCCTCGGGGACCGGGCTGCCCGCAGGGGCGGCGGCTTCCCACTCTCGGGTGCTGACGCGTTCCACGCCCCGAGCCCCCAAGGCGGCGAGGAAGTGGACCAGCTGCTGCTGGGCGGGACCGCCAACGGTAGCGAGCCTGGTGAACTCCACGAACCAGCCAGCCGAGAGCTGCGGGTGCACGGTGCTGACGTGCTTCGCGTTGAGGGCGGCCCACAGTTCGGCCTGCTTCCGATCGAGGTTGGAGGTAACCTCCAGCGCGATGGTCGGCTCGGCCTGCCCCGGTGCAGCGAGAAGGGCGTCGATCATGCCCGGTTGCGAGTTGTCGTCCCGACTGTGGGTGCGCGTCCCGAGAACGTGGTTGACGAGGGCTTCTGCGGCTAGCTCCTCGTGACGGGGCGACTTCGGCGTCTTCGGCACGCTGTCACGGTAGCAAGTTGGCTGCCCGGCCACCTCAGCTTTCCGCATGGGTTCCCTGCTGGGAACCCATCAGGTCACGCAGCATGGGTTCCCCGCTGGGAACCCAGCAGGTTCCCGATCGGGAACCCTGGAGTTACCGATCGGGAACCCCTTTCTGTTCCTTGTCTTTTCCTCTCTCAGTACCTTTCCCCCTACCCCCCAAGGGGGGCGACGGGAGCAGCATCGTGGCGACGAGCCCAAGCGGCCCGGCCGACCGGCCACCCCCCTCGCGGTGTCCGTGACTCCCGGACCTGGCAGCCAGGGCCAGTCACCCACCCGAAGGCCCTGAAGGCTCCCAGAGCGGGTCGCCGCGATCTTGGGGACTCCCAGGATGATTGATCGTTTCTGCGCCCGCAGGAGGGCCTTTCAGGGCTTCGGGGCGGGCCTGAGGGCAACGGGGGTGGCATGGCCCTCCCGGGTCGGCGCAGGGCCCTGATTCTGGCCGCGAGCTGCCGCGTGTCCCGGCAGACGCCGAGTACCGCCATGTCCGGTAGCGCCCAAGAGGAACATGCCGCATGGCCTCCCGGCTCGGGCTACGCCTCGGGCGCCTTCCGGCCTGCCGGTTCCGGAACCTTCGGCAGCTGCGGCCCGGCCGGACCGAGCCCGAGGAACGCCCGCACCGCCTCGTTGTCGCCGGTCGCGTCCGCGAGCCGCACAGCCGCCTCGAAGCTGGCCTGCCTGATCCGACGGACCTCCTCCGCCGCGTCCTCGATCGGATAGCCGACTGCGGCAAGCATCCGCACCGCCGTCTCCAGGCTCAGCACCCCGGCACCGACACCCTTCACCACCTCGTCCAGTGTGGACGTCCGGTCCGTGGGCACGTGCGGCCCCCACACCAGTTTCGCCGCGGGCAGCTCCCCGTCAGGCCAGCCCTCGACTCGCCCGGCCTGGAACAGGCGGCCGACCATCTTCAGCAACAACGCGTACTTGTGGTCGCGGGCAAGGCGCATCTCCCCGACCAGGGAGTCCAGCGGGCCGAGCGCCAGCGCCAGCGCGTACCCGGACGGCACCTGGGAGGGCTGCAGCGTCCCCAGCCCGGACGACGTCAACCGGCTGTTGCCGGCGAGCCGGTCCAGGAGGTGGTCGGTGCGCTCGCGCAGCTCCGCGAGCTGCGCGGAGGTGTCCAGCACGGTCATCGACCCGCCGTCACCCAGCGAGATCACCGTGCCCGGCTTCACCTCGATGGGCAGCGGCATGCCGGTGGTCCGGTCCTTCTGCACCCGGGCCCCGGACACGGCCAGCAGCGGCTGACCGGTCGTCGCGGACGCCGCCGACGAGTCCGTGTCCGTCGCCGAGATCTCATCCAGGACCTGCATCACCCTGGCGATGACGGGCTGCCCCCAGTGCTCGCCGGCGTCCGGCACCGAGTTGGTCAGGTGCACCACCGGCACGAAGTCCAGGTGCAGGTCCAGACCCTGGAGAACTTCACCGTCCGCCCGCACCCGGTACGTCGCCTTGTCCCCGGGCAGGTTATTCACGTCGTGCCCGGCCTTGAGGTCTTCCAGGAGCCATTCCGCATCCGTCAGGTAGCAGGTGATCAGAGACGGCCGCCCCGGCGCCCACGGGTACACCCTGCTGATCACGCCGCTGACCGGGTCGGCCGCGTCCCCCGGGGCGAGGACCTGCCCGCCGTCCGGCCCGGTTGCCCACTCCCGGTGCGCCCCGCTGCTCCCAGTCGCCGGAACCGGCCGAGTCGCCGCCCCGATCGGCCCCAGCTCGTACGTGATCCTCCGCAACCGCGCCTTCTGCCCTGTGCGCGGATCCTCCGGGAGCTCCCACGCGAAGTGCACCCGGCCGGGGAACTCGCCGCCGTCGACCTCGTCATCGAACTCCGGGAAGAAGAACCCCGGGTCGAGGGTGCGCAGCACCGGCCGACCGGCCTGCGGGTCCCACGCCAGGGTGTACACGCCGTCACCAGACCGCACAGTCGACCGCTCGCACTGCTGCATGCGCAGTGGCAGCAGCTCCCGGCGGGCCCAGTCCCGCAGCTCCTCCTGTACCTGCGCCGCTGCCCGTGCCTGCGGAGTGCCCGCGCCGACCTGGTTGGCTTCGGCTCCGGGCACCACGATCTGCTGGGACGCGCCGAGGAGGTAGCCGAGCGCCGCGGCGTTGAGCTTCGCCGGGTCTCCGAGCTCGCGTCGGTCAAGGCCGGACTCGTCTCCGCCAACGAAGGCCAGCTGTCCGGCCTGGTTCTGGTCGTACGCGGCGAGCACCCGGTACGCCTGGAGGCGCCGCAGGTCCTCCGGGGGCACCCAGCCGCCTGCCAGGTCCCCGAACGGGCCGACTCCGGACCGGACCGGCTGAGACATGATCGGCTTGTAGTTCAGCCATGACCACGCGTCGATGATCAACTCTCGAAGGCCCACGGGCGCTGCCCTCCCAGGCAACCACGCCCCCGCGCCGCAGGTCAGCCTAGACGCCCGGGCAGGAGGCCCCCTCCAGCAACGCCACACAGCCGGGCCGCCGCCCGCCACGACGAGGGCCACCGTCGGGCAATCCCCTGACAGCCGGGGCTTCCATCCGGTATCCCTATGCAGGTGACCGATACCGAGAACCCCGACGACGACGTGGACTCTGCCGACAAGGGAGGCAGAATCAGGTCGGTCACCGCAGCGGTGAAGGGCTTCGTGCAGAAGCACCAGAAGGCCATCATTGGCACGACGACGGTTGCGGCCGCCATCGCGGTAGCTCTGGTACTTCACCAGCCAGACGGCCAGAACGATGCCGACCAGGAGCAGTCGGAGGAGTTCGGCGCGCCGCTGCCCGATGCGGGCCCCGGCAAGGACCCCCGCAAGTCTCGGGTCGAGCACTCGGTGAAGCCCACCCTGGTGAAGATCGCCGGTCAGGCCACCGACCGGGCCAGGGCCAAACGCGCCGCGGCGTTCGCCGCCGGGCTCGTCGATTCGCCGGAGATCCCAGAGGGAACCACCCACCGCGACGGCCACAACCGGTGCACCGCTGCCTGAGGCCCCGGCGAGGCTCCGCGTCGACACGTCACCGGCTCAGCCAGCAGCCTCCGGCGAATGCGGACTCGTCCAGGTCGGCCTGCCTATCGCCGAGCTTGCCCCACTCCACCGCGCACAGCCCATCGGTCGGCTCGTAGCCGCGGCCCCGGATGATGCCTTGGTACACCCGCCCCAGGTCAGCGGACCGCTTGACCTTCGCATCGAACGCCCGCACCCACTCCGGGCTGCCCTCGACCGGCCCGGCCGGCGGCTTCGGATCGTCGGAGAACATCACCACCGCCCCGACGACAGTCCCCACCGCGAGCAGCGCACCCCCGGCCTCCACGGCTATCCGCCGTCGCCCCGTGATCTTCATGAACGGGAAGGTAGCAGGGTGCTCGAACGATTGGCAGACCAGAGAGCCACTCACGATCCCTTTCGAACATGTTTGCTAATCCTGCTCTCCGCGCCATAGGGTCCCAGGACGTGGCCAGCGCAAGTGCCACAGGTGGGCTGACTGCCCGCCCCACTCACCGGACCGAGCTGCGCAGCGACCAGCGGGCCGACGCCGGGGCGGGCATGCAGTCCTCCTGGCCCGCACCCGCCCACCAGCCCAGCTGGTCCAACCGGGTGGCCTTCCCGTACCCGAACGGCCCCGTGCAGGACCCGGAAGGCCTCCGGTGCGCGATCGTCTGGGCATGCGAGAACCGCGAACAACCCCCGAGCCGATCCGGCTGATGCTGCTCCACTCCCTGCTGGAGGCCCTACTCAGCCTCCAGGAGGTGGCTTCGAACAGCCGACCGGAGTCGCAGGACTGGCGGCGGATGCCGACCTACCGGCTGGGCGACGCGGCTGACCAGCTGAACCTGGCGGCCTCCGTGCTCGCCGCCTACATGCTGGAGACCGGCACCCCGGAGTCCGACGTCCGCTCCTACCTCCAACTGAGCTACCAGAAGCAGCGATCCGCCGACTCCGAGAAGGCCCGCCAGTACCTGGACGGCCTCCTCGGCCGCAACAGCGAGCGGACAACCATGAGTGCGGTGGCCAGCCTCGTCGACCAGACCCCGGACCCGACAGCACCGGACGTCTACGGCGACGTGGAAGCCGTGCTGTACGGGCTGCGCTGCGCCCACTCCGAGGACAACCTGGAGGAAGCCTTCGGGCATCTACCGGCCTCGATCGGCCGCCGGGCCCGACGGATCGCGGAAGTTCTTGCAGAGGAGTACCAACTCCAGCAGGCCTGAACTGCCATGACTGCCAGTCGGCAGGGCAGGCCGCGCCAGCGGCCAGGCCCTGCCGACTGCTTGACCTACCGCCGGCCCACGAGTCGACCATCCAGCGTCCCGCCCGCCAGCGCGGCCAGCTGTTCCGGGTCCGCAAGCTCCGTCAACCCATGCACCGCAGCGTCCATCCGGTCCGGACTGTCCATCGTCGCCACCCAAGTCACCATCTGCCCCTCCAGGTCGGGGAAGTGCCCAACGTGATGCACCCGGCCCTGCTCGTACAGCTGCGCCACCGGCTCCGCCCTGAGCCTCTTACCCACCTTGGCGTTGACCTCCAGCAGCATCGGCATCAGCACACCGCGGGTCTTGCCGTCCCGTGCCAGCTGCTCCCACGCCTGCCGGACGATCGTCTTGGCCATCGCCCCGCCGTAGTTGCTCTCCACCACGATCGCGTCCGCCCGCAGGTCAAGCGCCAACTGGCAGGCCCGCAGGCCCCAGTCGTTGGGGCCGAGCGTCCCCGACTCGTCCGCGAGGACGTACAGGTGCTCATCGAAGCCGGCCGCCAGCCCGACGATCCCCGTCTCATCGTTGACCTCGGAGTCGCCGCCGGAGGGGTCCACCGCGACAACGATCCTGGCCATCTCCAGACCGCCGAACTGCACCGGCGTGACACGGGCGTTGTCGATCCAGCCCCGCTTCCACACCCCGCCTTCCTGCGGCCTGGGCTTCTGCTGGAACAGGGACCACCAGACGCGCTCACCGACCGAACGGCGGATCGCCGCAAGGGCTCTGCGCCCGTAGCGCGCGGGCCACAGCGGCTCGCCGACCTTCCGGCCGAGCGCGTCGTTCTCACTGTCGGCGATGGCCGGCAGGTCGATGATGATCCAGTCGGAGGCGGTCTCCCCGGCGAGGATGCGGCCCGCAAGATCATCTTCGTTCCACCTGGTCTGGATGACGATGACGCTGCCGCCCGGCTCGATTCTGGTCAGCAGAACGGCCTGCCACCACTCCCACAACTTGCGTCTCATTGTTGGCGATTGAGCGTCCGCGTCGTCCTTGATCGGGTCGTCGACGATCGCCAGATGCGCCCCCTTGCCGGTGAGGCCGCCGCCGACACCGGCCGCGAACAGGCCGCCCTCCTTCGAGGCGATGTCGAACCTATTCGCGGCCTTGCTGCCGGGGTGGAGCTGCAGGCCGAGCTGGTCACCCCACGTCGTGATCGCATCCCGGATCCACCGGCCGTGGTCGTCGGCCAGGTCGGACGAGTAGGAGGCGATCATCACCCGGTGGTCCGGCTGCTGGAGCAGGTACCACAGCGGCGCCCACCGGGCGGCCCGCCGGCTCTTGCCGTGCCGCGGCGGCATGGTGAGCAGCAGCCGGATCGTCTCCCCGGCGGCGATCCGCCGGAACGCGTCGTCGATCAGGTCGAGGTGCGCGGCCTGCATCTCCCGGCCGTCGGTGAGCAGCGCGGCCAGCGACCCGGGAGAGTGCCGCATCGCGATGTCCCGCTCGACCGCGGCGAGTTGGGTACGCAGCTTCGGTGACGCCCGCTCGGCGATCTCCCGCCGCCGCTCGGCGGGCAGCAGCCGGTACTGCTCCACCAGAGCCGTGTGCCCGCTCACTCCCGGCCCCCGGTGGCGGTCGGGTCGGTGATCGCGATCAGCGCCGCCAGCTCGTCGGCGGTGGTGTCCACCTCGATCGGGCCGCCGCCCTGCCCGGTGATCTCGGTGCGCGCCGGCTGGTCCAGGCCGAGCAGGCGGGCCCGACGCTCCATGATCCGCAGCGCCCGGTCGATCGCCGAGAGGTCGCCGTCACGGACCGCGCGCCGGTAGGCGACCATGAACATGCGGTCCAGGCGGGCGTCCTCCAGCGCCCGCAGCTCAGTGACCGACGCAAGGGCGGCGTCGATCCGGTGGTCGAGCGCCTCGGACACGTCGCGGTTCACCGAGCGGACGAGCGTGTTGTCGTCGGGCGCTGGGCGGCGGCGCGCGTACAGCTCGTGCCCGTACCCGCACGGGTACGCGATCCTGTCGGTGTTGATGGACGGGTCGGCGGCCAGCTTCCGGCCGACGGTCAGCGGGTCGGCTCCCGCAAGGCGCAGTTCGACGGCGTCCGAACGACGCCGGGCGATGGCGGCGCGCTGAGCCTGGGTCGGGCGAGGCATGGGCGCAGGTCCTTCGTGATGCGCCCCCGCGCCACCACCCATGATCCCCTACGCCCGCTCCAGCCCACGCAGATCCGGCCTGTCGAGGCTGCTCCCGAAGGGGAACGGTATGTAGCCACACGGTCACCCCAGTCGCATAAGCGCCTGTAGGATGCCGCCATGAAGAGCAGGGTGGTGTTCGAGCTTCCGGGCGTCCATGCCCAGAACTACCGCCTGCTCAACAGTGCGCGGGCCACGACACCGGACCTGCGGCAGAAGCTGCTCAGGGTCTACCGTCGTGCGGTAAATGATCAAGCGTTTGCAACGCGTACGGGCGATACGTCCATCAGCGAAGACTTCGCCATGCCCACAGGGACGGCGGTCCAGGCAACGGAGAGCCCTTCCACCGGCCCGAAGGTGCTGCTGATTGCCGAAGGCACGACCGAACGGTCCTACGTCGAAGCCCTCCTGCGGCGTTTCACGGCCCAGCGCAACTTTCTTGCCGACGACTTCCCTCGCCAGCTCGTGGACTCGGCGCAGCACGGTTTTCTTCTCGACATCTCCCCTGGCAAGTCCGTGGACGCCGTGTGGCCGCATGCCTCGCCCGACCTCAGCGCGGGAAGCCCGTCGGGGCGATGTACCGCAGGCGTTCTGGGCCTGCTCGACGCCGCCGCGGACTTTGAAACTCCTCCCCCGCCTGTGGTGGTCAATCTCAATCGACTGCCCGGGCGAGGGTTTGAGGAGTGGTTCTGGCGTTCACATGACCACTTCGGCCTACACCTGCCCGAAGAGTTCGATCTTTCGATCTCTTGGCAGGCGAAGGAAAGCCGGCGCGCGGAGTTGCTGGCCAGCGCCCTCGCGCTTCAGGCTTCCCTCAGCCCTGTCCTCCTCGAAGTCCTCCACGTCGCGACACCTCCGAGGCCAACGTGGGATCACGAACCCCTGGCTCTCGCATGTGGGCTCCGACGGTTGAGCGTGCCTCTTGTCCCCCGAGCACCTGGGCGCACCGGCGCGGCCGGTCGCTTCGGGGTGGGCGTCCACGGGCTGAGTCTCGGCCTGGCTGCCTGATCAATCACACCCTCCCAGTTCGTCAACTGAGAGGTGAGCAATGCGTCATGTCCTGGAGTCGCCTTGGTCGGAAGAGACCATGGTGAAGGCGTTCGGGTTCAGCTTGAGCGTTCTGCTGGAGCTGCTGCTCCAGGTGGTGGTCCAGAAGTCCCGGAAGCGGAGGGCCCCCAAGGGGCGGCCCGCCGCGCCGCGGCGGTTCTCGCGGAAGTCGCCGCGCCGCGTGGGCGAGCTGCGCCGGGTGAACAGTCGCCGGGACCACCGGGCGGTTCCGGCCCAGGCCGGGCCGGTGAGCCGTCAGCGGGCAGGACGTTCGATGCGTCCAGGCGCGCGGGGCTCGCGTCCCGGCAACCGCGCCTCGTGACCGGTTGAGGAGTGTGGGGCTGACGCCAACGCGCCAGCCCCACACACCCGTGCATCCGATCGGGTGGACACCAGCCGGTCGGCTTGCGGATCACCGCGCTGCTCCGGGAGGCTTCCGTCAGGTCTCAGCGGGAGATCCATCCGCCACCGGAGCCGACCGTCCGGTGAGTTCGCGGACCAAGCCGGTACCGGCAGCCCGCGTCTTCACCCCCTTGCAAGGCGTCACGCTCTTCGAGTTGCTGTGCGCCGAGGTCGGCGGCCGCACAGGAACGGAACCCGTCATGGACTCCCGCTCGAACCGACGTCACCTCCAGACTTACACCGGCGACTCCGCCTGGTATCTCGCCAGGACCGGCAGCACACACCCAGAGGTCGGCATCCCCGCAGCCAGCGACGATCAGGCGCTCATCGAGCACCTCTTCCTCAACGGACTCAAGGGGGGCTCCGCCTACGCCGCCCACCCGGTGTCGATCCGTGCCACCCGCGTCCTGGACGGCCGCACCGCAGTCCTCCTCGACCAGAGCGCGTTCGTCGCTGGCCGTCTCCATCCCATCGCCGAACGTGCAATCGAACTCCTGCCCTTCGAAGCCGAAGACGGGAGCCTCGGAGGCGTCGACGGCCTGCGCACCGACCGGCCCAACCCCGTCGACCGGCGCGGCCTCCACCTGCGCCTGCTCCAGGCCCCCACCGCCCGCCTCACCCTGGTCGGCCCCGCGCAAAACGAGTGGACCAACCGGCTGGCCGCCCGCGAGCAGGAGCTCACCGCCGCAAGATGCCAGCCGTTGTGGACCACGCGCGAACGCGGCGCAGCAGAACTCGCCCACCGAGCCGCCCACGGCTCCTACGAAGACGAGGAGGCAGAGTCGCGCTGGCTGACCTCCGGCCTCCTGCGCCGCATCGGCCTGTGGCACAACACCTCCAACGCGTTCTGCACCCGCTACTGGCAGCGCGGCGACGGCACCTTCATCTGGGAGCTGCGCCACCTCTACGGCGTCCCCGTCACCCACGACGACTTCGCCGCGCACCTCAAAGACCCGCAGTGGGGCCTTCCCTTGAGCGTCCAGAAGAGCCACTGCGACTGCCACAGCCGCCGGCCCGACCGCGGAGGCCAGCCACACCCCGACTACCAGCGCCAGTGCACCTTCACCTTCCACCACCGGGGCGACCGCGCCGGCGAACTCCAGATCCGGTTCCGCACCGAAGCCCCCACCGAGGACAGGTCAGACACCCGCGAGGAACTTCGTAGGGTCGGCGCGGACTCCGCGTGGCTGCGCCGTGTCCTGCCGCTGCGCGGACCACAAGGTTGACGCCAGTGCGCTCGGGGTCGAGCAGCACAGCCCACGCTAGTGGTCCCCGCACGGGCGCTCCCGGCGCCGCAGCGCGCAAGAGCGAGCACAAGACCCGGCCGGGCAACCGATGGCCCTGACGGCAGCAGGGGCTGACGGCCTTAACTCCGAGGCTAGTTGTCTGTGCCGAAGACCCCGGGAAACCACCGCTCCCGGCCAGATAGCCGGAGGTCCTGACCTGGACCGAGGGCCTGACCGAAACCAGTCGGTCAGGCCCTCACATGGGCCGGCCTGCCCCAAGGCGCGGTCACGCGGACATCCCGGAGCCAGCGGCCTCAACAACCCGCACGACCGCGCCCTCGGTCCAGTTGACGATGCCCTGGATGTTTTCCTGGGTCATGTCCCACTCGGGCGGCGTGCCGTCCGGGAGATCCCTGGCGTTCTCGTATGGGATTCTCGGCGGGGACGGCGGAATTGCGAGCAGCCTTCCCGGCGTACCTCGGTGGCTAAGGACGTTACGAAGATTCCGGATCTGCTGGTACGGCGCTGCCTTAACGATCTCCTCCATGGCGGCTGTGACCGGAGCGCCAGGGAACGCAGGCCGCACGCGGCCGAGTACGTCGGTGGGGTACATCGGCCCCGTAGCGTCGGCTAGCGTAAGCGCCGGCGCAAGTCGGCAGGCATGCGCGAAGACCCATATGAAGGTGCACTCCACGGCTGAGGACGCGTTGGAGAATGTTTCGAAGAGATCAGCTTCCTGTCTGTCCCGCTCGTCCGGTGGGGGTGCGTAGCTCTCCTGCAGGGAGGCGCCCAAGTCGGCGGCGTGACGGCGCATCGCCTGGACGCGGGCCACACAGCCATTCTCGGCCGCAGCAGCGAGCATCCAGGCCGGGTCATCCTGTGCATGCTCGGGTGTGGATGAAGGCTGCGCGGCTTCCAACCACCTGCGGAAGTCCACTCCGGTCACGGGTGGGAGCAGTGACGTCATGCCTACAGTCGTAGTGCCGCTTCAGGGACGCTGCAAACGCTGATCCGCTGGACGTGGCCAGCGGAGGCGCTGCGATGGCTCCTTTCCGTCATCGAGGCGTTCCCATTCGACGCAGACGGGGCGATTGCCTACGCGGAGGGCAAGGGGCGACCCGGTTCGGGCGTAGCTGGTAGCAGTCCCGCTGGTGACGCAGGCAGCTTGGCGGGACCAACGTCGCTAGGTAGCCCTGCGGTCAGCGCGTTGATCAGGACCTGGCTGCTGGCCTGCTTGAGCTCACCGACGATCATCATGTCGAAGACCGAGTCGTCGTCTGGGGTGAACAGGCTCATGGGCGAGTAGCCGAAGGTCCGCTCGGACCCGAACAGGGTCCCTCGATGCCCTGTGAAGGACCGCAGGTTGTAGGCAAAGCTTGCCAGCTGCTTGACCTGCTGTTGCGTCATGACGGTCTTCAGCGCCTTGCGGAACCTCGCCCCGGCAACCCCCTTCTGGTGTCGGCATTCGGGGTGGCAGCCGCAGGCCGCGTCCTGGACGAAGCGCATGCCGAACCCCTCGATGGCGGCCACGAAGGCCAGGTGCGCGAGGGAGGGATGTCCGTGCGCTCTCAGGCGCAGCGCCTCGTAGTGGGCGCTGACCGCCGTCTCCAGTTCCTTGTCCGAGTTGAGGATCTGCCAGGCGTTCGCCGTCCAGTCGGACAGGTCGAAGGTGTTGGTGTCGGCTGGCACTTCGCCGTTCCATCCGGCGTCGTCGAGGACGGGGGTGCTGGGCACGCCGACCACGGCCGGGGCGCGCAGTCCCTCGCCGTCTTCGGGACGGTGCTTGGGGTAGGTGCGGGGAATCCACAGCGTGCCGGTGGCCAACGAGAGCAGCGCGCACACACGACGGAGGCGCTGGTGCGCGACGGACTCGACGGACTCCCAGGAGTAGCTACTGACCGCACCCGAGGCGATCAACGGGAACGTGTGCCGGACCCCCGCGCCTTGATCGACTCGATCGGGGTCCGCAACGTACTCGCGCATCAGCACTCCGCCGGGAGCCAGGGCAACCGGCCCAAGCGCGCGAGGACCCGCGAGCGCGCCCACCCGGTCGAGCCCCAGGTTCTGCGGGTGGGTGCTGACGACGGCTTCCCACACGAACACCCGATCACGGCGGCCGAGCGCATCGACGGCGGCGACTACTGCACGACGCCATGGCTCCACCTCCTGCTCCGACGCTGAGTCACCGTCACCGGTCACCGAGCAGGCGACACCCTCTTCAAGAGCACGGATGATCAGCCGGCTGCTCACCGCTCCGGACAGCGGCGGTCCGAGTTCGACCGGGCTGCTCCCATCGGATCCTCGGGCGGACATGAACCGCGGGTCACCGAACTCGCCACTGACGTGGTGCGTGAACTCGTCGCCCTGGCCCCGGAAGTGCACCGGGAACACGCCTAGGTCCTGCTCCCACATCCGTCATCACCTCGCACGCTGGTCCGGGGCACGCAGCCTAGCTCGGCTGCACGGCCCCGACGCGCGGTTTCCCCTTTTAAGAGGACCTGTGGCGATCACTGGCAACCGGCCGATTCTCGGCCAAGCAGAGCACAACCTCCCATCAACCGAGGACGCCATGGAGCTGTACAGGAAGACGCAGGCGGAGCTCAGCGCCCTTGTGTCGGCGGCCGTGGCAAAGTCCAGGTGTGCGGCCAGTCGAGTCCAGGCTGATGGCCACCGGAAATCCAGGTGGATGGCCTGTTGTTCCTGATCGCTTCCTTATCTGAAGGAGACCCCTCCGTCCGGTTTGCTGGTGTTTGCGAGCATCAGCAACCGGCCGGAGAGGTCCTGTGACGAAGTCTGACAGAGAGATCATGGAAATCTTTGAGGCGTACGACCTGACGGAGACGGTCTGGTCGGCGGCCACCCTTACGGGGCACGACCCGAAGACGGTCAAGCGGTATGTCGAGGCCCGCGCGGTCGGGCGCAATCCGTATGAGCGCGAGTCGCGGCCGAAGATGATCGACGCGTTCCTGGAGAAGATCGAGGAGTGGGTCGAGCAGTCCAAGGCGACGATCCGTGCCGACGTGGTCCACGAGAAGCTGGCGAAGATGGGCTTCCGGGGCAGCGCGCGCTCGACCCGGCGGGCGGTGAACGTGGCGAAGACCGCGTGGAAGGCGGGCAAGCGGCGGACCTACCGGCCGTGGATCCCCGAGCCGGGTCGGTGGCTGCAGTTCGACTGGGGAGAAGGGCCTCGCATCGGCGGGCGCCGGACCTGGCTGTTCTGCGCGTGGCTGTCGTGGTCACGGTTCCGGGTGGTCATCCCGGTCTGGGACTGCACCCTGGGCACGCTGATCGCCTGCCTGGACACCACGTTGCGCCGGATCGGCGGGGCACCGACCTATGTGCTGACCGACAACGCGAAGACGGTCACCGTCGAACACATCGCCGGGATCCCGGTCCGGCACCCGCAGATGGTCGCCGCAGGCCGGCACTACGGCTGCCAAGTGGTCAGCTGCGTCCCCTACGACCCCGAGTCCAAGGGCGGCGCGGAGGCCACGGTCCGCATCGCGAAGGCCGACCTGGTACCCACCACCGCGAACCTGCTGCCCGCCTACGACACCTTCGCCGACCTCGCCGACGCCTGCCTCACCTGGTGTGATGCGGTGAACTCGCGTCGCCACCGGGCGACCGGACAGATACCGGCGGACCGTCTGGACATTGAACGCACCACGCTGCACGTCCTGCCGATCGAGCCGCTGGCGCTTGCGCTGGGCGAGGAGCGGGTGGTCGGCTCGGACCGCACGATCAGCTTCAACTCGGTGCGCTACTCGACCCCGCCGGGCTATACCGGCGCCAGGGTGTGGTGCCGGGTGGTCGGCGAGGAACTGTCCATCACCGCCCGCACCAACTCCGGTGACCTGTCGGAGATCTGGCGCCACCAACTGTCCGTCCCAGGGGTTCCGCAGATCATTGACGCGCACTACCCCGACCACCCCGACGGCCGCAGCGTCCACCAGCCCCGGCTGCAACCACGCTCGGAAGCGGAGATCGCGTTCGTGGGCATCGGCCCGGGAGCCGGCCGCTGGCTCAAGGAGGCCGGACCCGCCGGCGCGGTCCGCATCCGCGCCAAGATGGCCCGCGCCGTCGAACTCGCCACCGTAATGGGCTCCGACCAGGTCGACCAGGCCCTCGGGCTGGCGGCCACCGCCGGACGCTTCGCCGACGACGACCTGCTCTCCATCCTGGAGCACATCGCAGCAAGCAAGCCGGCAGGAGAGGTTGTGCGCGCGGACGAGTCACACTCCATCCAGAGCGGCACGATCGGCTGGCAGGCCCTGGGTCAGTAGGCCACGACCCCAAGGCAGTTGAAGCCCACTCGATTGGGGTCAGTCGCCGAGGAACCACAGATAAAGGTGCGTCCCGCGCTCGACGACCTGGCACAACTCTCGGGCCTGCCCGACCCAGTCGCCGCCATAGGCGGCGGGAAGCCGGTCGAGTTCAGACAGCAGCAGCGGCGCCTGCCGCTGGTTGAAGACCGCATCCCCATACGGAGTCAGGGCCCAGAGCATCGGGAACTCCGCCGGGTCCAGACCCGCGAAGGCAGCGGTCCACTCCACACCGCCCTGGGCGCGGGCCACAACGTCCCCGCGGTCACCACGCACCGCCATATTGATCACCCGCCGAGCCTATCGGCGCCCACCCCGACCAGCGAAGGAATATACGACCGTGACGTTTCCCCAGGCCCCGGCCCTGCCCGAGGAGCTGGACAGGCTGATGCGCCGGATGCGCCTGCCCTACATGCGCAAGGCCGCACCTGACGTGCTGGCCACCGCCCGCGCGCAACGCTGGGATCCCGCCGAGGTGTTGCGGCTGCTGATCTCCGAGGAGGTCACCGGCCGCGACGCGGCCACCCGCCGCCTGCGACGCCACTCGGCGAACTTCCCCACCGGCAAGACCCTGGCCTCCTGGCGGGCCGAGGACTCAACCATCCCCGAACCCACCCAGAACTCCCTGGTCACCCTGGAGTGGATCGGCCGCGCGGAGAACTTGGTGATCGCCGGCCCGTCGGGGACCGGAAAGTCGCACTTCACGGAGGGTCTGGCACAAGCCGCGATCGAGAAGGACCTGCGAGTGGCCTGGTTCACCCTGGAGACCCTGAGCGCGGCGATCGGCAAGTCGAAGGTCGACGGGTCCACCGCCCGGACCGTTGCGCGGATCTGCCGGGCGGACCTGATCGTCGTCGATGACGTTGGCCTGCTTCCGGTCGGCGAGGACGCTGCCGAGGCTTTCTATCGGATCATCGACGCCGCTTACGAACGCCGCTCGATCGCGGTGACCAGCAACATCCACCCCTCAGGCTTCGACACGATCATGCCCAAGACCCTCGCCGGAGCCAGCACCGACCGCCTGATGCACCATGCCCACCTGGTCACCACGACCGGCGACTCCCATCGACTCGCCGAGGCCCTCGCCGGCAAGGGAGTGGTCCCCCTTCACTGACCCCCCACCCCCAGGAACACCGCTGGCCACAGGCATGGATTTCTGATGGCCACCAGCCTGGACACCCAACGACCATCCACCTGGGCATCTCAATGACCGTTGACACCTTGAGACGGAAATGGCCAACCTGAGAGGGGGGCCTGTCCTTGGCCCGCGCGAGTTTCGCAACCCGCGCGGGCATCGCTTTCGCCGAGCAGCCTGACCGATACCGCGTGACCACCTGCTGGCGCGTCCGGACTCTGTGCCGGCTCCGCTAGGCCGTTACGGTGTGGACCCCTTGCAACCCGCTCCAGCCCCCGTCGATGACGGCACCCTGACCTGGCGTCAGCTGTGCTCCGGGCCATTGCGTCTGAGGCTGAGCCCCGGACCGGACCCCCTGCACTCCGACCCAGCCCCCGTCGGTGACGGCCTGAGCCATGGTGGGCACGAACGCGCCGGCCAGTGCGGCCGTGACGACCAGTGCGGCAGCAGTCTTTCGAATGCGCATGATCCCCCCTCTGTGGGCACAGCGGCCGGCCGGACCGGTGGTTCCCGTCGCACCGCTGTTCGTACGCACATCCTGCCCGGGGCGTCCATGGGCACGCCACTGGAGCCCGGGAGTCCGCTTCCGCCCGGACGTCGCCTTGACGCCTTCCAGTCCTGCTCCTGGCTCAGCATGGTGCTCGACTTAGTGCCACGGTCACAACCCCAGTAGGCCGCCGAGCAGTTCTCCGAGCAGTCGGGCCGCGATCCTGGCGGTCCCCAGAGTCCAGCCGCAGCGCATCCTCGAGCGCCGCAGCGGCACAGCTCCGGGGTGACGCAGTCGGGGTCGACCAGTTCGACGGACTGTACGAGTGGGTGCCATGGCCTTCACCGTGCTTCCTTCCGCCGGATCCGCCCGAGCGGCGGCGCCGTGGCAGCACAGTGCACGAGCCGGACGGCCGCGACGGGAAATCCACGGCCGCCTGTGGAAAACCCGGACCCTGTGGATAACGACGGTCACCTGTTCACCCGGCAGCGAAGCAGCGAGCCGCCAACGAGAATCCGCACACCTCGGCCAGTGCCGCGGGCGTCACGGCTGCACCGCCGAACGAGGGGTGCCCACGACACACCCAGGCCGGTCCTTGCAGTCGCTGGGCTGCTCGCGCTTCACTCATCGCGGGCTGGCTTGCCAGGCCCCGCCGAGCGAGGACGGATTACTGCGCCTCGCGCCCCCGGTAAATGGATCTCAGATCCTGGGCCTACTCCGCACCAATCTGTCCGCCCTGTTGAGCAGTTGCGCGCCAGGGCGCCCGCCTTGGAGGCCCATCATGTCCTCTGCGTACCTCGGCAGCGCCGCGAAGCTTCGAACGGCGTGCACCGGCGAGCCCATCACCGCAGCCGCCCAGCGGGTCACTCGCCTCGACCGTGGAGTTGACCCACTGCCCGCCGCCGCCGACCCAGACCAGGAGATGTTCGAGTGGTGGGTCAACCACCGGTGCGCGTGGCCGGACGACTTCACGACCTCCCCGTTCGGGTTCACCTCCGTAGTGCCGGCCGTCAACGGCCTGACGCTGGTTGCCGAAGACCGGCCCGCTCACGTACGCGGCCTAGTGATGGCCCTCCTCCCAACGCTCTTCGAGGGCCAGGTCGATGGCGTTCCCGGGCTTCGGGTCACCCGGTCCCGCCGCGACGGCGCCCTGACCCTCCGGCTGGCGGGGACTGACGCGAACGTCACCCTTCGGGGGATCTCAGCCGCGACATGGAAGAGCGCCGTCGAAGAGTGGCGTGAGGATCTGAAGTACGGGGTCGAGCAGTTGTGGGAGTCCTCACCCGGCGAGGTCACCCGCGAGGAGCGCCAGCTGATGGCCTGGTTCCCGACCACCGCTGACGGTGGGCGGCCGCACTGGCTCGGTAGTGCGCTGCTTCGCCGGGCGCACGCGTTTACCGCTGCCGGCTGGCCGATCAACGTGACAGGGTGGATCACCGGCGGGGACAGAGTAGACCGGTGGAAGTACGACATCGAGTTCATCCCAGGCCAGCGGTTCGACCACCAGCAGCTGGTCTCACTGCTCACCGATCCGCTCGTTGGCCTTCCCCTGGTGGCCGACGTGGCCTGCGGGTGCGGGAGCGGAGAGGACAGCATGTGCCGGGTGAACCTGACCGGCGACGGCAACCTGCCGAACGCCGTGCAGCTGATCCTTCGATACAGCGAGCCGGAGACAGTCGAGGGCTGGGAGGCGCGGTGGCCCCACCAGGTCAGTGCGGTCCGGGCCGCCTGGTAGATCTGGTCCGGGTCCCTACCGGCACCGTGCACCTGCCGCGCAGTTCGCCGGGCGACGAGGTTGCCGAAACCAGCAGCGGTTCTGTGCGGCCTGCGATACAACGGGGACGGACTGACTGGCTGAGTGACGGGACGGGCCGCTGATGGGTAGCGGGAGCAGAGTTCGCTACGGCGCGGGCGATAACGCAGTGCTGAGGTCGGCACTGTGGCGGGCGTGGAAGCTGAAGTGCTACTGGTGCAGAGAGCCGGTGAAGTTCGGCGACTGCCAGATCGACCACATCATCCCGAAGGACATCACGGACGACGCCCTGCTGCTTCTCACGGAGCACTTCGGCCTGCCGGACGACTTCGACCTCCACGCCCCGCAGAACCTCGCGCCGATCTGCGTCTCCTGCAACGGGCCGGGGGGCAAGGGCAATACCACCTACGACTCACCGCTGTACTTGACTCAGCTGCACAAGGCAACCAGGCTCCGCCCTGCCGTCATCGCGCGCGCAAAGGCCATTGGCCGTTCCGGCAAGGTCGCCGAGCATCTCTTGGAGGTCATCAACACCGACCTGGATGAGGAGGATGCTCGTCGAGAGTTCTTGGAGCATGCCCCTGCGGTAGTCCAGATCCTGTCGATGCTGGGCGACAGCCTGGCGGACCACCGGTCGTTCAGCCGCCTGGAGATCGAGGTCGACAGGTTCGGTTCAGAGCAAGGGGTCATCGTCTCCCTCGACGAGCGGGGGCGGACGACGGCAGCCCTCCTCGAAGAGGTGTGCGAGGCGGATCTCGGCTCCGCTCTTCGGGAACCCATCGTGCAGCTGCTGCGGCAGGTGGACACACGAGTGGTGGACCACTTCGAGCACCGCGACCGGGACAATCCGCTCTCCGCTGGCCCACCCGTCAGAGACTGGTTCGTCATCGAGCTGGAATCGCTCGACTTCCACCGGGACGGCCAGCAGATCGAGTTCACCGCCGGCGGAGTGTTCGAGGGCAGCCTGTCGGCGTCACTCACCCGCAGCAACTCCGCGGGAGAAGGGCTGGAGGATCTTCAGGGCGATGTGGTGGTCACCGGCACGTTCTCAACCTCAGTGTTCTGGGACCCGGCCTCTGCGCTGTCCGATCTTGAAGCGGGCGACTGCGTGATCGACGCGTGGGGGGTGGACGACTTCGCACTGGCCTGAGCCGCCGAGCACGCGTGGGTCGGCCGGAGGCCGACAAGGCGGGTGGGCCGTGAGGTCCTGAGTGCTGGCGGGGGGCGACCGCGAGGGGCCGCCCCCCGCCAGGGTGTTCGGCGGCGCAGGGTCAGGCGACCGGGCCGCGGCCGAGCTCGTCCGTGATCCTGTCGGAGGGCTTGCCGGCGTTCAGGGGGTCTTCTTCGGCGCCGAGCCGCAGTTGGTGTGCTGCTGGGTCGGCTTGCGGGTGCTGGTGCCGCTGGTCGGACTTCTCCGCGGCGGGGTCTGCGGTCTTCTTGGCCGTGCCGGCCGGGGTGCGGGGCGGCCTCGGGAGGAGTTCGACCTGTCCGGCGCCAGGGCGCAGCGTGGTGATGCGGGGTCGGTCTCCGTGGACGTTGGGGACTCCGCGGGCGTGGAGGTAGTGCGCGAACCACCAGTTTCGGCAGGTCCGGTACTGAGGGTCGTCAGCATGCGGGCTGTCCGGCGGCACGTCGGCGTCGGTGAACTCGATCGGTCGGACGCCGTCGAGATGGACGGTGAGGTCCTGGACCTGGAGGACCCGGGTGTGGCCGGGGGCGGCCTCCAGGGCGAGGTGCGGGTTCTCCTCCCAGCGGTAGGGACTGGCGGTGACGCCGCACAGGTACCAGGCGAGGGCGAACGGGAACTCGTCGAGTTCGACCTCGGCGTGGCGGGTGTCCTCGTTGATGTGGCGGCTGTAGCGGCCGTGGAGGGCGACGGCGCAGTGCCGGCTGAGGTCGACTCCGGTGACGTACTTGAGCCACACGTGGCGGTAGGTCCGGCTTCCTGCGGTGACGGTGATTCGTGGCAACTCGGCTTCCTTCGTCGTGAGTTGAGAAATACCCTATGGGTAAATTTTATACTCACATGGCGGGGTTGCCTAATCGGCGTCGCGCTCCCTACACGCCCTCATCAGGGCCTCGACCAGCGGCCTGTGCCGGTTGTGCCGGTACTCCCCGGGGTACTCCATGTTGAACTCCAGCTCCAGGGCGGCGCGCCGCTGCTCCTCCGGGAGGGCGAGTGGCTTGCGGCACACTGCGTAGATGTTCCCGCCGTTCGGGTTGCCGCGGACCTCGACCTGCCCGAAGTACCGTTCCATCAGGGCCCGCAGGGAATCCGGGTCGTGGAACCGCTGCATCGTCCACACGCCCTTGCGGAAGGTGGCGGTGAAGCCGTCCTCGTCCAGGAACTCGATGCTGCGTCGGTACCGGCCGTTGTTGCGGGCCTTCTTGCCCGACATGCGCCGCTCGACCGAACCCAGCGACCTGGTCCCCGCGTAGAAGGTCCCGCCTGCGGCCAGCAGCGAGTTGCAGGCCGTCACCACCGCGTTCTCGAACTCCAGCGAGGTCACGGAGTTCAGCACCGAGTCCAGCACGACCACGTCGAACAAGCCGTTCGCGGGCACGTCCCGCTGAAGGTCGCGGATGTGGGAGACCGTCGCAGCCACATCCAACGCGTTCTCCTTCCCCTTCGCCTTGACGTGCGGCTCGTACCAGTGAGCGTCCCAGCCCTGCGACTTGATCCGCTTGACGTAGGCCAGCTCCCCGGCGCCGAAGTCCATCACCCGCAGGCCGGGGCGCAGCTCGGGCAGAACGTGCTGCTCGTACGTGGTGGACTTGTTGGAGTCGCCTTCGTCGCCGCCCAGCCTGTGCATCTGGCACCAGTGCTGGTTGTAGGCCCGGATGCCGAGCTGCGTGTAGTCGTACACGCCGTAGTCGCCGTCCAGCCAAACCGCCAGCTCGTCGGCTTCCTGCACGGACAGCCGGTAGCACAGCAGCGGCAGCTTCAAGTCGGCCACCACCACCGCGTAGTCGTTGTTCAAGATCACGCGGCCGGCGTCGTCGGCGACGACCGAGCCCCACGTGCCGTAGCGGGTGACCAGGCGGCGGATCTCTGCCTGGATCGCCGGGTTGGACCTGGACACGGCGGTGACGTCCTCCGGCTTGATCCACTCCCAGCCGTGGGCGTCCGGCCCGGACGGGGGCACCCGCACCTTGGAGCCGTCCGTCTCGATCGAGTTGTGCAGCAGGTTGAACTGGACTTCGTCCTGCGTGGAGACGTGCCCGTCGAGGAGGATCGCCGGGGCGTGGGTCTGCCCGATGGCTTTCAGCGACTTGGTGCGCTGGTGACCGGCGACGAGGATGGCGTTGCCGTTGACGATGACCGGCTTGACGCACCCGAACAGGGCCAGCGACCGCTGGAGCCGGTCGAATGCCTCGTCGGTGAGGCGCCGAGGGTTGTAGGGGGCGGGCTTGAGCTGGCCGATGGGGTAGGACTCGATGAACTCAGGCACCGGCGGGCTCCCGCTGCGCCTCGTGCTGGTCGAGGAGGTAGTGCGCGAAGCCGGTGTCCGTGCCCCGGGCGTCGTAGAAGGCCTCGTGGACGTTGTTGAGCCGCTCGACCTCGTCCTTGGTGATCTGCACGCGGGTGGTGCCCCACTGCACGAAGCCCCACTGCAGGTGCTCGTCGGCGGTCTTGTCGCCCTCGCGCTCCGTGGTTTCGGAGGCGAGCTGGGAGGGCAGCTCGACCGAGTCGAGGAGGTCATCGAGCGCATCCTGGTCGTAGCCGGTGCCGTCCAGGTCGGGCAGGGAGGCGAGGATGTCGGCGAGTAGTTCGCTGTCGTACCCGGCCAGGTCCGAGGTGCGGTTGTCGACGATGACGATCCGCGCTGCGGCGTCCGCGTCCACATCGACCCAGGTGACTGCGATCTGCTCCCAGCCGAGCTGCTTGGCCGCGTCCCAGGTGTGGTTGCCGGCCAGAATCTCGTTCGGGCGGCCGGTCAGGCTGCCGCGGTTGACGACGACCGGCTTGAACTGGCCGTTCCACTTGAGGGAGTCGGCGACGGCGTTGACGTCGCCGCGCCGCGGGTTCTGGTGGTAGCGGTGCAGGTCGCCGATCGGGACGGCGAAGGGCAGGAGGCCGTCAACGATCCGGTCGACGGGTTCGCGGTTGCTCACGGAGCTGGGTCCTTCGTAGGCCGATTCCCCGCGCCCCACGGGGACACAGCCTAGACGATCAACCTGCCGGCGCCCTGGGCCCGGCCCGCCCCCGTCGGGGCAGGCCGGGCTGCTCAAGGCGGGCGGGCGGTCTACGAGGCCATGGCCCGGTGGTGGGCGGCGATCTGGGCGGCGGTCAGCTCCGCCGGGTACACCGCGACCTTCCCGACGGCCCCGGCGAAGAAGGACCTGAGGCTGGCCGAGCCGACCCGCAGCGGGGCCTGCGTGCGTGCGGGCACGATGTTGTAGTCGGCGAGGCTGTCCTGATCGCGGAGTTCACCGTCCTTGTAGAGCTTCACGTACCCGCTCGGGTAGGCGGCACTACGGGTAGTGGTGTTGATGACCAGCACGTAGTGCAGCCAGGCCCCGGGCGTGACGGGCTCCTGCACGTAGGAGCCAGCACCCAGGCCCCCGGCCGGGTTGAACGCATACCCGCTGAGCCGGTTCGCGCGATTCTCAGTGTTGGGCTGGGAGTACATCCGTGCCGTCCACTCGCAGCCGACGCCGTAGGTCAGCTTCCCGAGCCAGTGGACGTATCCGGTCCCTTCGGTCCGGGGGAACGTCAGCGTGTCGGGGCGCAGCCACGCCTCGACGGTGAGCTGCCCGGTGGTGGCCGCGCTCAGCTCCGGGCTGTCGGGGATCTCCACGTACTGGGTGAGGCCGTCGAAGACGGTCGCGCTGTCGCCGTTGGGCAGGAGGGCGGCGCCGGGCGCCCCGTGGTAGGTGGCCTGCTGGCCGGGTTCCTGCGGGCCGGGCAGGGGCAGGTACAGGGCAGGGGCGTCCGCAAGGACGGCCGTGTCGTACGCGGAGAGCGTGCTGCTGGCCGTGGGAGGGGTCACTGGGGGTCCTCAGGTGTCAGACTCCCGCGCCCTGACTGCCCAGCGTAGTCGGCGCCGGGTTCTCGCCGCTCACGGCAGCCGGGCGGGCCATGACGGCGCTGCCCCTCAGGCCGGTACTCACCGGCTGTCGGCGCTGGCCCGCCCGCTCGCCTGCGCTCGGTGCTAGACCGCGGGGTCGGCCCAGCGGGTGACGCCGGCGGCGATCGCTTCGAGGTCGGCGGCGGCATCTGCCCACCGGCCGGGCGAGGACGGGTCATCCAGCGGTCCGAGCAGCAGGTCCTGGATCAGGGCTTGGCGCTCAGGCCGGGTGAACAGCGGCAGGCCGATCAGCTTGACCGTAGTGGGCAGCGGCACGGAGAGCTGCAGGTCGAGTTCGCGGATCTGCAGCCGCAGCTTCTCGACGTCCGAGCTGGTGCCAGCGTCGAGCTCGCGGCATTCCCCGGCCAGTTGCTCGGCGGCTCTCTTGACGGCCGTGCTGAGCTTGTGGGTCCGCGTCTTCGCGCGCAGGCAGAACGCGCCACCGGCGGTGAACAGGCCGATCCCGATGGTGAGTCGGGTGGTCGGCGCGACACCGGCCATGGACCGGACGGTGAGGAAGAACCCGGACAGGAAGAGCGTCATGCACAGGGTGTGGATACCGACCGCGCGGCGGGGCCTCCACGGCAGGGATTCGCGCCAGCCGGTGGTGGGCTGGGACCGAGCCGCGAGGACCCACCAGAGCAGGGCGACGGCCACAACCGCTCCCGCGCTGCCTCCCCGATCGTCGTGGCGGGTGTTCCAGATCAGGTAGAGGGTCCAGGCCAGGCTGATCGCCCACAGCAGCATCATGGCGACCTGGGTGAACCACTGCGCCCAGCGGGCGGCTGTCGGTGAGAGCAGGTTCAGCCGGTGTGCGGCGAGAGCAGGCAGGATCACCAGGGCGATCCAGACCCGGCCGGAGAACCCCAACTCGTTGAGGACCGCGAGGACCGTGGCGAGCACAGCGGTGAGCGTGCCGACGGCGATCCAGCGCCGGCGACGGGTCCACTGGTTGAAGGTGTTCAAGATGGTGGCCATGCCGTATCGCCTCGTCTTGCTCGTGCAGCAGATCGCCCGGCTCCTGTTCGGCGTCGGGCGATCAACGTAGCGGGCGGTTCCGTCAGGCGGCAGCGGTTTGGGGCGGGCCGCGCAGCGTGGGCTCAGCTGTTCGTGGCCTTGGTGGCGGCGAAGGTGGTGATGTGCTCGACGGTGGCGGCGGCGCCGTCCAGGGCCCGGGCGTTGTGGTCGCGGAGTTCGACCAGCCGGAAGGTGGCCTCGCCGCCGAGGACGATGCCGATCGCGAGCAGCGCGGCGTCGCGGCTGTCGAACGTGCCGGGCAGCCAGTCGGAGCCGCAGGAGATGATCCAGCCGATGCTCGGTTCGGCGCCGGCGGGCGAGTAGAGGGTGAACGGGCCGACCGTCTCGGGCTGGGGTACCTGGGGTGTCTGGGGTGCCATGGGCATCCCTTTCTGATCGGGGCGCTCCGGGGCGCCGCAGGTATGGGTGTGCCCGGCCGGATGGCGGGTCCGGCCGGGCACGTTCAGGGGGTTGCTACTCGCCGCGATCGTCGTCGCGGGCCTGCGCGGTGGTGATGTCGCCCGCGCACAGGCGGCGGGCGATGTCGACGCGGGTGTGGAGGTCGCTGTAGCCGGAGGCGAGGAGCTGGGCGGCGCAGGCGAGTCGCGTCTCAGCATCTTCGGCCCGTTCCCACAGCAGGTCGAGTTCGGGGTCGGTGATGTTGCTGGCGTTCGGCCGTGACGGCGCTGCTGCCTGGTCGTTCACGTGGGGCTCCGTTCCGCGAGGGTCGAGTAGACGGTATCCGGCGCGGCGGAGGCGGCCGGTGGCCGTGGTCGCGCTCGCGTGGAGCGCGGTCAGGAGCATGTCGCGGCGACGGGCCGGGCCGAGGCCGAGGGTTTCGACGCTGGCCCGGTTGCCGGTGACGGACAGCACCCGGATGCGGCGCTGCCCGTCGCCGGGGTGGCATGCCTCGTAGACCTGTCCGGCCCGGACGTGGCTGGTCACCGGTTGTTGCACCGGCACAGGCCGGAGGAGGGGTAGCACCAGGAGTCGCACGCCCTGCACCAGATCGCGCCGGGGACGGGCGGGGTGCGGTCGGGCTGGGTGGGGTCGGGGTTCACGCGCTGGTCCTTTGCCGGTGGAAGTCGAGTGCCCGGAGGAGGTCATCGCGGTGCCGGGCGGCGTCCGGGTCGGGCCAGCGGGCGCTGTGCCGGCGTGGCCGGGGCCGGGCCAGGAAGGGGTTGGGGCGGTTCTGCTCGGCGAAGATCGCGCGCAGCGGCCCGTACCGCTCCTGCATGAGCTGGGCGTACAGGTCGGGGTCGGCGGCGGCCGGGGCCTCGTAGGTGTTGATGGTGACTCTCCTTGGGTGTGCGCGGGCCCGCCCTAGCCGGAGGGGAAGGGCGGGCCTGGTCGTGGGCTGTTCGTCCTGGCCTGCTCATGGGAGTGGCCCGGTTCTGGCGGGTAGGGCGCGGGGGAGGTGCCGCCCGTCAGAACCGTGGAGGTGGAGCTGTCACGGCGCTGCCGCTGGCGGAGGAGACCTATGGGGAGGAGCCTCCGCCAGCAACATGCAGACCGTATCACTTATCTATCCACATACATTTCTGGGTTTCGGAAGACAGCTCGTCGACGGTGCAGCCCTCGAACGGTGCGGTCCCGAAGTCGTCCGTGTCCGGGTCGGTGCCGGGCGGTTCGGTGCCGGGCGGGTCGAACAGGGCGTCCTGCCGGGCCTTGTCCAGGCCGTACCAGTCGGTGGCGGGCATGTGTCGCCAGTCGGGCCGGGGCATGTGTCCTCCTCGTTGGCTGCCTGGCGGCCCTCGCGGGGCCGCCGGTGGCGGGTCAGACTGCGGCGAGCTCAGCGGACTCGGCGGGCTCGGCCGCGCCAGTGTCTCCCACCGTCTCGGCGTCGGCGTCGGGGGCCTCGGCGGTGCCGTCCTGGGCGAGGCCGAGGATCGCGGCGAGTTCGGCGTCGATCGCGGCGTCCTCCTCGGCCAGCGTCGACCGCAGGGCCGAGTTGTTGACGACGATCTCCTGCGCATCGGCGAACGCCTTGGCCTGCCTCACGGCGAACTTGGCGTCCTGGATGGCCTTGGCGGCGCGCTCAAGCTGGTCCAGGCGGGCACCCAGCTCCCCACCGAGGGCGGCTGCCAGCTCCTGGACGGGGGTCCGGGCCAGCTCGTCGGCGAGGGCGCGGATCCGCTCGATCTGGTCGAGCTTGTTGCGGGTCGCCTTCTGCGCGCCGATGCGCTCCTTCTTCTCGTCGTCCGTCAGCTCCTCGATGTCGAACATGGACGGCTGGCGCTCCTGCTCGCGGACCTGGTGGGCGAAGTGCAGCAGCTCGTTCTCGCTCAGACCCTCGTCGGCCCACTTCTTGAGGACGGCGAGCTGGTTCTTGGGCGTGAGCTCGCTGATGCGGTGAGCGGCCCCCGTCCCGATATTGCCGAGGGTGACGCGCTCCTGGACCTCGGGGATCAGGTCGAGCAGGGCCATGCGGACCTTCACGTACTTGGGGCTCTTGCCGAACCGCTTCGCCACGTCCTCGACCTCGAGCGCGGTGCCGTCGTCATGGGTGTCCTCATCGAGGATCCGGCGGAAGCCCCGCCCCTCCTCGATCGGCGTCATGTCGGCCCGGTTGACGTTCTCGGCCATCGCCCGGCCGAACGCCTTGATGTCGCTTGCGACCTCGACGATCTCGACCTTGATGGTGGTGTTGCCGGCCATCTCGTTGGCCCGGTAGCGGCGCTCGCCCATGACGATCTCGTACTCGCCGTCGGCGCGCTTGCGGACCTCGATGGCGGTCATCAGGCCGTGCTCGATGATGGAGTCGCGCAGCTCGACCATCTTCTCCGGGTCGAAATACTCACGGGGCTGAGCCGGGTTCGGGTGGACCTTGGACATCTTGAGCGTCTTCGCCATGATCGCTTCTCCTGTGAGTGGGTTTCGGTGGGGGTGCCTCCCCCTTATGACTAAATTCTATACTCACTCGGGAGATGGGTCAACACTGGGAGGCGTCTTTCTGTGCGTGGTGAAGTTTCAGCGGACGGGCTGACCCCCGCTTATGAAGCCCCCTGCGGAACCCCGCGCATCTGCCGCACGCGGGGCGAGGCCGAACAGGGGCGGACTTCGGGCGGCTGAGCGAAAGGGTTTTATGTCAACCAATGCGCACCGGTTGGCCCGGGGCTACTGCCAGCGCCGCCACGGGTGCATTCTCAGCGCGATCCGGAATCGGCCGGAATTCCCGCAGTCGAAGCCCGCTCGGAGCCGACGGGACCGGGCAGTTGATCACCATCGCGGTGCATGAGCGCGAAGGCGTCGGCCGCATCGGCGAGTGCGGCGAGCGGGCTTCCGCCGTCAGCGCGGCGGTCCACGCCGGCGCGACGCATCTCCGCGAGCGCCCTCAGGACGCCCTCGCTGCTGACTGCCATGTCACCGGCCTCCGGCAGTCGGCCACGACCCGATCATAGCCACTGAGCTGGGACAATCGAGACACCGAGGGTGGTCGGCGACCGTACGGGGCGATGTCCGGGCCGTAGCCCCACCCCATCCGGACAGGGCCTGCCCTCGGCGGTGCTCCGCGCACGCCCCACGGGCGCCGTCGCGGTCGATCGTCACGTCAACCCCCTGGCCAATCGCAGTCGAGACTGCCGACCGCACCGGAACCGGCCCCCGTCCAACCCCGGGGAGCCTCTGGTGACCCCCGGGTAACCGGCTGTCAGCGCCTAGCTTGCATGCGGATCTTCAGGCTGTCAAAATCTGAATATCCGCGAAGCGGGTTGCCAACACCGTTGGCGTCCAGCAACAGAATCCCGGAGTAAGGGTGCCAAGCATCCGCAGAAAAGGATCTTTATGTCGGCTCTGACGTCTGAGCCATTCCCGGGAAGCAGCCTCGCCTCGAAGCTGGCCTTCCTACGGGCGCGCCTCGCCGGCCACGGGGGCAGTCCCCCGAGTACTCGCGCTCTCGCTTCGAGGGCGAATGACGATCACGGGAATCCCGTCATTGACCACACCGTGATTCACGCCACGCTCAGCGGCGCTAAAACCAACCCGCCGTGTCGTACGATTCTCGGGCTGGCCCAAGCCTTCGACTGCCCACCTGCATACCTCCTCCCAGGATCCGATGACCTGGAGTCGCTGGAGGTGTACTACGAGCATGAGAAGGCCAGAGAGGCGCTGCGCTTGATCGCTCCTCTCGGGGACGTGGGCGCCGACGGGCTGCTGCAGGCGGCCCATGCCCTGCGCGAGGTCCGAGGCATGGCCGCGCAGGCTGCGCCGCCCGTCGGCCCCGAAGCCACCACGCACCGGGAAGCTCGTCGCCGCGGCCGGCTGTCGCGGGCAGAGGCCGCCGAGGCAAGTCGCCAGTCCATGTACTCCCTGTACGAGTAGAGCCCACACCAGGGGTGTCGGCCAGCACGAATCGAGTGGTAATACGACGTGGACGCAGAGATCTTCAGCGTCACCGCCGGTGCGGCGTTCATCAGCACCCTGTTGTTCGGTCTGGCGACGCTGCGCTCGGTGCGGCGCACCCCCCGGGAGCGCCGCACCCTGCCGGGCAGCCTGACCCTCGGGGCGGCCCTGTGCACTGTCGGGAGCCTGTGCGCGGTGCCGGCCATCGAGGACAGCATCGAAGGGGTGACCCACATCGACAACGTGGGTCGCCTCGGTGCACATCTGTGCGGGATCGGCCTGTGCGCGGGGCTGCGCGCCGCCATGACGGAGTGGACGCACGGCGTCGACTGCCGCGGCAGGGCGGCGCTACTGCGGATGACGAAGGGCGGGCTCGTCGCGGCCACCGCCATCGCGATCTTCGCCACCCACAACCGGTGCGGCCTCGACTTCACCAGCTCGTTCGCCCGGGACCGCGGCGTCGCCGCCTACCTCGGCGTGGTCTACGCCTACGGGCTGTGGGTGGGCGCCACAACCGCCACCACCGCCGGAACGCTCGCTGTCGAGAACCTGCGCAGCACCGAGCACCGGGCCCTCGGCCTCGGACAGGCGATCCTGGGGGTGGGCGGGGCGGCCTGTGTGGTCTACACCGCGGCCGAGGCCGCCTTTCTGCTCTCGCAGCAGGTCTTCGGCCGGGCCTGGGCGCTGAGCGTCGAGCAGACGCTCAGCAGCTTGTGCGCTGGCCTGTTCATGTTCTGCTCGTTCGTCGGGCTCATCCTCAGCTCCGTCGCCCGGCCTCTGCTCGCCGCGCTGAAGCGGTGACCGGCCGCAACGACCACCCCGCAGGGCACCGATCAGGCGTCGGCCAACACGATCGGCGCCGGCGGGGCCTCGTTGCGCCACCACAGGACAACCCGGCCCGGCGCGATGCTGCGCACGCCCTTGCCTGCGGTGTTCACGTCGATGCGGTGGAGCATGAGCAGTGCGAGCCCCCGCCGGGTCTCAGCCGACGAGGTATTCCACCAGGTGACCAGTTCCTCGACGTCGCCGGTGATCGGTGTGGCCACCGCCTTCGCCATCCACCGGACCCGGCGCTTGATCAGCTTGGACTCCTCGGCGGCCTCCGCCTTGGCCTTCTTCAGGTCCTTGGCTTGGAGCTCCCGGCGGACCACCATCGCGGTCAACTCCAGCATCGACGCCTCGATCTCCGCCAAGCGGCTGCGGTCGGTTTCCAGCTGGGCGGCGAGGAGCTTGCGGGCCTTCTCCAGGTCGGCCTGGGTGGCGGGCAGCATCAGTCGGGCCAGGATCTGCTCGCCGAGGTGGTCTTCCAGCAGGGTGGCGTCGATCCGTACGCTTCCGCACTTGCCGGGCCGGTCTTGCCGTTGCCCGTCCGGGCAGCAGTAGCCGGGCTTGCCCGCCGACGATCGCTGGCCGACCAGAGGGATGCCGCACCGGCCGCAGACCGTCAGGTCCGCGGCGGTCAGCATGTAGTCGTAGTCCTCGACGCGCGGCTTGGGGGAGTGCTGCTCCAGCACCGTCGCGAACAGCTCGGGCGAGATCATGCCGGGGTGACCGGCCGGGACGAGGTCGCCGTTGGCGTCCAGCTTCAGCCCCGCGATCGCCGGGTTGGTCAGCAGCCGGCCAGCGGTCTGGGACGTGAAGGGAGCGCCCAGCGTCCCGACGAACCCGGCCTTGCCGAGGAAGGTCGCCACGGCGGCGTCGGAGTCGCCGTCGGCGCTTCGCTGCGCCGCTTCGGCAGTGATCGCCGCTTCCTCCGTATGGAGGCGCTCGCGGCTGAAATCTGCGAACCCGAACAGTCTCGGTGGCATCGGCCCCTACCCGTCAGCGTCACGAACGGGCTCAACGTGATGGGGACTGAAGCATCAGTTCCCATCACCTTGAGGTCCAGTTCATCGTTGCGCGGCAAGCCCGTCCAGTCCGAGAAAGGTCCACAGGGCCGTGGTCAGGACACGCTTCGTGCCACCCACCGTGATCATGTCGACGGGGAAGTCCCCGCGCTTGATCAGCCCGTACGCCTTGTTCGGCCCCATTCCAAGTGCCCGAGCAGCCGTCACGACACTGATCGTCACAGGGAGGTCCAGAACCTCCCGCGCCGTCATGCCGCGCTCCTCGAACACGTCGACCTGGCCGGTCTTGCCACTGTCCATGAGTCGTCGCGTTTCTCCCCCGCGCCAACCTCACTCCGCCGAACCGTGCCACAAGAACAGCGACGGATAACGACGGAAGGTTCAGGATAGCGCGTTTCTGTACCCAAAGGTTAATCGAACGCGCAAGCGAATCAATGACCGCGCTCACGTCAACTCCCCTACCCAGAAGGGGTGATGCGTGTACAACACTACCGATTTGCTGGCATAATAGAACGCATATTCGGGTAACGCTAGGTAACGTTGCGGCGTGAATCACACCATTGAGCGAAGGGCGAAGAACCAATCCCATGTTCGAAGACCGGACCTACAAACGGTGCTACTGCCTCGGACCGCTCTACCACCAGCGGGGCCCGCATAAGGGCGAGCCCGTCTTCAATGAAGACGGCACCCACAAGACCGGAGAGCTCGGCGCCAGCTGCCCCAAGCTCGGCGTGCGCGGCCACGGCGTCTGGTACTTCTTCCTACTCCTGGCCGCCCCCGACAAGCCCGAGCCCATCCGCTTCCGCCGCGGCGGCTTCCGCACCCAGGACGACGCCGTCGAGGAATGCAAGAAGGTCTGGGAGCAGCACAACGCCGGCCTCGACGTCACCGTGAAGGAGACCGTCGCCGCCTGGCTGGAGCGGTGGGCCGACAACAAGAAGAACGTCGCCGCCTCCACCATCCAGAAGTACCGCGAGCACATCCAGCTGCACATCGTCCCCTTCATCGGGCACATCGACCGCAAGGACCTGCGCAAGCACCACCTGGAGGCGATGTTCAAGGGCATCAACGACCGCAACACCACCGCAGTGATCCACCGGGAGTACGTGGCCCTCCTCGCAGAGGACTGCGAGGCGAAGCGCCTGCGCTGGCGCGAAGGCTCGAAGGCCGACAGGCCTGTCCTGCGGGCCTCCTGGCACGAGGCCCGGGAACTCCTCGCCAGCGAGCGCCGCAAGCTGCGCCGCGTCACCGACGTGCCGACTCAGTACAAGATCCGCGCCACCTTGTCCACGGCCCTCTCGGACGCCTACGACGCGGAGGAGGTCACCAAGAACTGGGCCTCGCTCATCAAGATCAGCAAGCGGCAGGTCAAGCCGATGCTGTGGACCCCCGCCCGCGTCGCGCGCTGGCGCGAGACCGGGGAGATCCCCGGCAAGGTCATGGTGTGGACGCCCCAGCTCACCGGCCAGTTCCTCGACACCTACGAAGACGACGACCTCTACGACCTGTGGCACTTCATGGCGCTCCGAGGCCCACGCCGCGGCGAGGTCTGCGCCCTGCCGTGGACCGAGATCGACCTTGAGGCGATGACGGTCTGCATCAGCCGCCAGGTGATCTCCATCGCCAACGCCCTCGTCGGCGCCGACCCCAAGGCCGGATCCGAACGCGTCATCAGCATCGACAGCGAGGCGCAGCAGAACCTCGCCGAGCGCCGCACCCGCCAACTCACCCAGCGGGTCAAGGCCGGGGCCGCCTGGACCGACACCGGACTCGTATGGACGCAGGAGAACGGCGAGGGCTACCACCCCGACTACCTCACCCGCCGCTTCCGGCGGCTCGTCGAACTAGCCGACCTGCCCCCGGTCACCCTGCACGGCCTGCGGCACGGCGCGGCGTGCATCGCCCACCGCGGCGGCGCCAAGCCGAAGGCCGTCCAAGAGCAGCTGGGGCACAGCAGCTACCAGATCACCATGGACACCTACACGAACATCTTCGAGGAAGAGCAGCGCGAACTCGCCGAAGCCGCACTGAACGTCGTCCCCCGCGCGGGGCGGCCCGCCACCCTCCCCGCCCCTCAACCGGCCGCCGCACCGGTCCCCGTGCCGGCACCGGCCGAGTCGCCCGAGCTGCGCCCGGCAGGCGGAGGCCGACTCACCGCGCTGCGCCGCGCCCGCCAGCGCAAAGCCCAGAACGCTGACGCGGGCGCGGCGCCCACACCAGCCCCGGACCGGGCAGCCGAACCCCTCCCCGCCTGACCTCGCCGAGAGCGCCTGACCGCCCGTCAGGCGCTCTCAGCTTTCTCCCCCTGTCCCACGGATCATCACCCCGCCTGAGTCAAGTAGGCCCCGCTGGAAGGCCGTTAACGGGATCGTAGAGGCCGCTCTCACGCTGAACTCTGACAGTTGCTCAGCCAACCTGCGCAGCCCTCGCAGCCGTCGCCAGGGCAGCCGGAAGCGTCACCGGCGACGCCACGGACGTCCATGTCCTGGCCGACAGCACCGTGCTGGTCCTGCTGGTTCCCGATGCGGGCCACTGACCGTCGGCCCGCCGCGCCGCCGGCTCCCGGGCGTGAGCACTCTGCGTAACGTCGGCAGAGGAGTGGATTGCTCGGGCTGCCGCCTTGTCGTGTGCGGCGACACGGTCAGCGAGCGGTGATTCCCGAAGGGGTGAATTCCCCGGTCCGCCCTGAGCGGCACTTCCGGTTCCCTGCCGGAAGGGGCGAAGGCTGCCCTAGGGTGAAGCGCCCAGGGTGCGGCGGTCCTGCCCCGGCGTACGCCCTCCGGGGAGGCCAGTCCTGCGCGACTTCCTCGGAAATTCCTCGGGCGGCCCTCGTGGCGTCGTCTCGCGCTGGCCATCGGGGGCGCTAACCTGGCCTTGAGGACGAGGCTGCCAGACGTTCCGCCAGGTCAGACGACCTTTTTACCTGACGAACCGTCCGGACTCGTGGTGGGGCGGGTGGGACTCGAACCCACGACCCAGGGATTATGAGTCCCCTGCTCTAACCGGCTGAGCTACCGCCCCGGTTCGCCGCGCGCGCCGGTCGTCGGCCACGGCAGCAGCAGACGGCCCCAGCGAGGCCGTCCCGGGCAGCATAGCCGGTCGATCACCCGTGGTGCGCGCCGGGGGCGCAGCCGGGTGCGGGACGCCGTGCGCCTCTCCGGGCGGCGCAGCCCGGGTGGCGCCGCGACTCCCGTCCAGGGCAGCCTGGGCGGATGACGACACGTAGGGCGGGGACGGGGGCGGCGGCGGGGGTGCTGACGGTGGCGCTGGCCGCCGCGGGCTGCACGACCTCGGCGGGGCCCGGCGGGGGCGTTCCCACGGTCACCTCGGCGCCGGCCACGACCGCCGCGGGGGACAGCCACGGCTGGACCAAGCAGCGACTCAAGGGCGCGGTCGGCCGGCGGACCGGGGTCACCCGCACCGCCAAGCCCACCGTGCTCAACGGCCTGGTCGGCGCGGTGTTCACCCGCAACGCCGACGGCGACCACTTCTGCACCGCCAGCGTGGTCGACAGCGCCGGTCTCAACCTCGTCGTCACCGCCGCGCACTGCGTCTGGGACCCGAAGCTGGGCCAGCGCAGCGACCTGGTGTTCGTCCCCGGCTACCGGCAGGGCGACACCCCCAGCGGCGTCTGGCCGCTGCTGTCGGTCACCGTCGACGACGGCTGGAAGGACCACGCCGACCCGGACATGGACGTCGCCTTCGCAGTCGTCCAGGCCCAGAACGGCCAGCAGGTCCAGCAGGTGCTCGGCGCCAACCGGCTGGGCGTCAACCGCGGCTACCGACTCCCGGTGAAGGTCACCGGCTACCCGGGCAGCAGCGACGTCCCGATCACCTGTTCCGACACCACCTCCGAGCAGAGCCCCACCCAGCTGCGGATCGACTGCCCCGACTACACCGGCGGTACCAGCGGCAGCCCCTGGGTCACCGACTTCGACCCGGCCACCAGGACCGGCACCGTGGTCGGTGTGATCGGCGGCTACCAGGAGGGCGGCGACAGCCCGGACACCTCGTACAGCAGCTACTTCGGCGACCGCGTGCAGGCGCTCTACGACCGCGCCACCGGCTGACCGGCACCGGCCCCCGGCGCCCGGCGGTGGCGCCGCCCGGCACGGCCTGGTAGATCTTCCTCACGAACGGCGGAACGCGCGGACCCGGCACCCCGCCCCGAGGAACGAGACGGAGCCCCGATGGCCCCCCGCACGGCACGGCCCGCGCACCCGGCACGCACGGCCGTCCTGGCCGTCCTGCTGCTCGCCGCCGGCACCTCGTGCGGCGGCCAGGACGGGACGCCGACCGCCGAGGTCGCGCAGCAGACCGCCGCCCGGGACCGGATCGGCACGCTCTCCATCCACACCGCGCAGGGCCCCCGGGCCTGCACCGCGAGCGTCGTGCAGAGCCCCCGGCACAACCTGCTGGTGACCGCGGCGCACTGCGTGCAGAGCCGCCGGATCGGCCTGCTGGACGGCCTGGTGTTCACCCCGGGCTACCGCAACGGGTCGACCCCGTACGGGACTTGGCCGGTACAGTCGGTCACCGTCGACCCTCGCTGGGCGGCCGACGACGACCCGGAGTACGACGTGGCGTTCGTCACGGTCGGCACGGTCGACGGCCGGCAGATCGAGGACGCGGTCGGCGGCAACCCGATCGACACCGGGCAAGGCTTCGGACTGCCCGTCTCGGTGACCGGCTACCCGAACCTGAGCGACGAACCGATCACCTGCTCGGTCCGGACCCGCTCGCAGAGCGCCACCCAGGAGCGCTTCGACTGCGGCGGCTACACCGACGGCACCAGCGGCAGCCCGTGGGTGACCGAGAAGGGCGGCGTGGTCGGCGTGATCGGCGGCTACCAGGAGGGCGGAGAGACCCCGGGCACCTCGTACAGCGTCACCTTCGACCAGCGGGTGACCGACCTGTACCGGAAGGCGACCACCTGATTCCGGGGCCGCCCGGGGAGGCGTCACGACGTGACGTGCGCGACACCCCGGCAGCAACACGAAGGCCCCCCGGTCGACCGGGGGGCCTTCGCTCTGAGCAGTCACCGGGCGTACCCGGCAGCTCCCGCAATTGGACTCGAACCAATAACCTGCCGATTAACAGTCGGCTGCTCTGCCAATTGAGCTATGCGGGATCGCGGCACCGAACTTCCGTACCACGGACGGGAAGACGGCCCCGGAAGGGCCTCGTCCCGAGCTCCCCCAATTGGACTCGAACCAATAACCTGCCGATTAACAGTCGGCTGCTCTGCCAATTGAGCTATGGGGGATCGGCTTCCGCCCCGGCCCCCGGTTTCCCGGACTCCGCGGCGCTCGCTGCGGGACATACATTAGCGCACTCGGGGGGGTGGTCCGCCAATCGCTTTCCCCACTTGCCCCGGGGTTGCCGCCCGGCGTGCCCCGCGCGCGCCCGCCGCCGCACCCGGGGATGCTGGGGACGCGGACGGTTCGCCGTCCCGACGGACGGGTAGGGCATTGCGGCAGAAGGCCGCCAGGAGAGGGTGGATCCGACCATGTGGAAGCTGTCGTTGGCCGCGGGCTTCGCGGCCGGCTACGTGCTGGGCTCGCGGGCCGGGCGCCGACGCTACGAGCAGATCGCCAAGGTCACCCGGCAGATCGCCCAGAACCCCACGGTGCAGGGCGCCGCCGACCGGGCACGGCAACAGGCCGGCGCGGTGGCCGGGAAGGCCGCGGGAGCGGTCGGCGACCGGCTGCCGACCGCCGTCACCGACCGGGTGCCGTACTTCAACCGGGCCCGGGCCGAGGACGACGGCTGGGGCACCTTCCGCCCGTGACCGGGCGGTGAGGCGAAGGGCCCGTCCGCGGGCTCCCCGGAGGGGGTCCGCGGACGGGCCCGGGCAAAGCCCACCCCAACCCGGGGTCGCGAAGCGGCAACGGCTCCTCCGGCCCGGACGCGTCCCGGGCCGGGCTGAGGCATGATCTCGACATGGCCATCGTCGCGGGGATAGACAGCTCGACCAACCGCACCCGGATCGTCGCGTGCGACACGGAAACCGGCGCCGTCCTGCGCTCCGGCAAGGCGCCCCACCCCGTCCCCGAGGACCAGGACCTGCGCCCCGGCGAGGCCGACCCGCAGGTCTGGCTGCACTCGCTCGGCGACGCCGCCGCCGGCGGCCTGCTGGAGGGCGTCCGGGCCATCGGCGTCAGCGCCCAGCAGCACGGCATGATCGGCCTGGACGCGGGCGGGGTGCAGGTCCGCCCGGCGATCCTGTGGAACGACCCGCGCTCCAGCGGCGCCGCCGCCAAGCTGCTGGACGCCCTCGGCGGCCCGGCTGGCTGGACCGCCGCGATCGGCGCCGTGCCCGCCCCGACGTACACCATCGCCAAGCTGCGCTGGCTGGCCGAGTTCGAGCCCGTCAACGCCCGCCGGGTCGCCGAGGTGCTGCTGCCGCACGACTGGCTGGTCTGGCAGCTCCTCGGCCACCCCAAGCGCCGCACCACCGACCGCGGCGACGCCTCCGGCACCGGCTACTGGTCGCCGATCACCGGCGAGTACCGCCAGGACCTGGTCGAGCTGGCGCTCGGCCACGAACTCAAGCTGCCGCACGTCCTCGGCCCCGCCGAGCCCGCCGGGCACACCCCCGAGGGCCTGCTGATCTCGGCCGGCACCGGCGACAACATGGCCGCCGCGCTCGGCCTGGGCCTGCGCCCGGGCGACGCGGTGGTCTCGCTCGGCAGCGCCGGGACGATCTTCGCCGTGCACGAGGAGGCCGTCGTCGACGCCTCCGGACTGGTCTCCTCCTTCGCCGACGCCAGCGGCCGCCACCTGCCGATGGTCGCCACCCTCAACGCGGCCCAGGTTCTGCTCTCCACCGCCGCGCTGCTCGGCCGGGACCTGGAGGGCCTGAGCGACCTCGCCCTGCACTCCTCCCCCGGCGCGTACGGGCTGGTGCTGCTGCCGTACCTGGACGGCGAGCGCACCCCCGCGCTGCCGCACGCGGCCGGCACGCTGACCGGCCTGCGCGCCGAGGCGATGACCCCTCAGCACCTGGCCCGGGCCGCCGTCGAGGGCATGCTGTGCAACATCGCGGACGCCCTGGACGTGCTGCGCGCCCGGGGCGTCGGGGTGAACCGGGTGTTCCTGCTCGGTACGGCCGGACGGCTGCCCGCCGTCCGGCACATCGCCCCGATGCTGTTCGGCGTCCCGGTCGTGGTGCCGCCACCGGGCGCGCACGCCGCCCGCGGGGCCGCCCGGCAGGCCGCCTGGGCGCTCGCGGGCACCCCGGAGCCGCCCGAGTGGAAACTGCCGGACGCCGAGACGGTGGAGCCGGACGGGGAGCACGACCTGGCGATCGGTTCGGCGGTGCGCCAGCAGTACCGGGCGGCCCGCGACCAGGTCCACCCCGAAGCGGCCTGACCGGCCGGGCCGGTCCGCCCCGGGTGGCGGCCGCTGAAGATGCGTCACCCGGCACCCGGTGGCAGCGTGGACGGAACACCGCCACCGAGGCGAAGGACGTTCCATGGCGCTGCACAAGGGGGCCGGCGACGACCGCCGACTGAGCATCAATCCGTTCGTGGGCACCGCGGACCCACTGGGCGCCATGGAGCTGGCGCCGCCGCTCCACCGGCTCGCCGACGGCCCCGTCCCGCCCGACACGGCCTACCAGCTGATCCACGACGAGCTGATGCTGGACGGGAACGCCAGGCTCAACCTGGCGACCTTCGTCACCACCTCGATGGAGATGCAGGCCACCCGGCTGATGACCGAGTGCCTGGACAAGAACATGATCGACAAGGACGAGTACCCGCAGACCGCCGAACTGGAGCGGCGCTGCGTGGCGATCCTCGCCGCCCTCTGGCACGTCCCCGACCCGGACGGGGCGGTCGGCTGCTCCACCACCGGCTCCAGCGAGGCCTGCATGCTGGCCGGCATGGCGCTCAAGCGCCGCTGGATGCGGCGCAACGCCGAACGCTACGCCGCCGGGGCCCGGCCCAACCTGGTGATGGGCGTCAACGTCCAGGTGTGCTGGGAGAAGTTCTGCACCTTCTGGGAGGTCGAGGCACGCACCGCGCCGATGGACGGCGAGCGCTACCACCTCGACGCCGAGCAGGCGGTCGCCCTGTGCGACGAGAACACCATCGGCGTGGTCGGCGTCCTCGGTTCCACCTTCGACGGCTCGTACGAGCCCGTCGCGGAGATCTGCGCCGCCCTGGACGAGTTCCAGAAGCGCACCGGCACCGACGTCCCGGTGCACGTGGACGGCGCCTCCGGCGGCATGGTGGCGCCCTTCCTGGACCCGGAGCTGGTGTGGGACTTCCGGCTGCCCCGGGTCTCCTCGATCAACACCTCCGGGCACAAGTTCGGCCTGGTCTACCCGGGCGTCGGCTGGGCCCTGTGGCGCGACAAGGAGTGCCTGCCGGAGGAGCTGGTCTTCCGGGTCAACTACCTCGGCGGCGAGATGCCGACCTTCGCGCTCAACTTCTCCCGGCCCGGCGCCGAGGTGATCGCGCAGTACTACGTCTTCCTGCGGCTCGGCCGGGACGGCTTCCGGGCCGTCCAGGGCGCCTGCCGCGAGGTCGCCACGTACCTGTCCGCGGAGATCGGGAAGATCGACGAGTTCCGGCTGCTGACCCACGGCGACGAACTGCCCGTCTTCGCCTTCACCACCGCCGAGAACACCACGTTCGACGTGTTCGACGTCTCCCGGCGGCTGCGCGAACGCGGCTGGCAGGTGCCCGCGTACAGCTTCCCGGCGAACCGGGAGGACCTCGCGGTACTCCGGGTGGTCTGCCGCAACGGATTCTCCCGGGACCTCGCCGACCTGCTGCTGGCCGACCTCAACCGGCTGCTGCCCGAGCTGCGGCGCCAGCCCGGCCCGCTCAAGGACCTCGGGGTGCCGATCCGGTCGGGCTTCCACCACTGACGGAGACGACGACACGACGGGAGGGCGCCGAATGGCGCCCTCCCGTCGGACGTCCCGGACGAACCGGGGCAGCCTCCCCCCGCGAGGCTGCCCCGGCTCCGTGGGGGAGCCGGGACGGATTTCGGACGAACGGCACGTGACCGTCCGGTATCCGAACGAAACCACCGGACGGCTGACCGCTCCGACCAGAGAACTCTGCACGACAGCCCCACGGTTGTTCGAGCGTCACGGGGGCTTGTGAGACACTTCCGTCCGTCTCAGCGCCATGACCTGGGGATTGAGACGCCAGGCCGATGAGGTTGGAGACGCGGAGACACCCGAACGGCCAGGGCCGGAGCCCGTTCCGCCGTCCCGTCCACCGCTCCGCCCCTCACCTTTGGAAGGCCGCATGGGTTCCGCCTGGAAGAACCTGCCCGAGGAGCTGTCCGAGCCCGCCAGACACCTGGCCGAGGAGCTCCGCGCCATCAAGGACGCCGCCGGGCTCTCGCTGTCCGAGCTGGCCACGCGCACGCACTACAGCCGGGCCTCCTGGGAGCGCTGGCTGAACGGCAAGCGGGTCGTCACCGAGCAGGCGCTGGAGGCGCTGATCCGCGCGGTGGACTGCGACGGGGCCGCGCTGCGGGCCCTGTGGGAGCGGGCGCTGGCCGCGCCGGAGGAATCGGCCGAGCCTGCCGAGCCGTCCGTGTCCGCTGAGGCCGCTGAGGCCGCTGAGGCCGCTGAGGCACCCGACGGCCCCGGTGCGCCGTCCGCCGACGAACCCTCCGCCGGAGGACCGGCCGCCGACGAGGCCTCCCCGGACGAGCCGTCCGACGGGGAACCGCAGGAGGCCCTGGTGACCGGCCAGGCGCCCGGGCCCGGACCCGTCGCCTGGTGGCGGCGCCCGGCGGCACTGGTCACCGGCGCGACCCTGCTGGCAGTCCTGCTGGTGCTGGTGGGCCTGCGCGCCGCCCGGCACGACGGGCAGCCGACGACTGTCGCCGAGCCGGCCCCGACCGCCGCCCCGGCCGTCTCCCCGGCCGCGTCCGCCACCACCGCCAAGCCCGTCCCCGCCACCCCCACCTGCCAGGCCATGGGCTGCGACCACAAGGACCCCAAGAACACCGGGTGCGGCAAGGATGCGCGGACCCTGCACACCGACGTCATCGGCAAGGTGGTCATCTACCTCCGGTACAGCCAGAAGTGCCAGGCCGCCTGGGCCGCGATCACCGAGGGCGAGCCGGGCGACTTCGCGACGATCATCGACAGCACCGGCGACAGCGAGCAGGGCCTCATCCACTACGGCTACGACAACTACTCGAACATGCTGAACGCGGCGGACCCGACGATCGGCTTCCACCTCTGCGGGCACCAGCCGGCCGGGGACATCTGCACCTCGGAGGTCTTCGACCTGGCCGCCGTCGTGGACTCGACCCCGATCCCGATCGGCCCCGCCTCGCCGCCGCCGGGCACCGGAGCGGGCGCAGCAACCGCCCCGGTGGCCCCGGCACCGACCGACACGGCGCCGGCGGCGGCACCCGGGACCGGAGCGCCGACGCCCTCCTAGTCAAGGTAGCCGCGCAGCTGTTCGGAGAAGGCGTGGTCGCGGAGCTTGACCAGCGTCTTCGACTCGATCTGCCGGATCCGCTCCCGCGTCACGCCGAACACTGCGCCGATCTCCTCCAGCGTGCGCGGGCGGCCGTCGTCCAGCCCGTAGCGGAGCTGGACGACCTGGCGCTCGCGCTCGCCCAGGGTGGCCAGCACCGCGTCGAGGTGCTGGCGCAGCAACAGGAAGGTCGCGGACTCGGCGGGCGAGGCGGCGTCGGCGTCCTCGATCAGGTCGCCGAGCGCGACGTCGTCCTCCTCGCCGACCGGGGTGTGCAGCGAGATCGGCTCCTGGGCCAGCCGCAGCAGTTCCCGCACCCGTTCCGCGGTCAGTTCCAGGACCGCGGCGATCTCGGCGGCCGTCGGTTCCAGCCCGCGCTCCTGCAGCAGCCCCCGCTGGACCCGGACCACCCGGTTGATCAGCTCCACCACGTGCACCGGCACCCGGATCGTCCGGGCCTGGTCGGCCAGCGCCCGGCTCATCGACTGGCGGATCCACCAGGTCGCGTAGGTGGAGAACTTGTAGCCGCGGGCGTAGTCGAACTTCTCCACCGCCCGGATCAGGCCCAGGTTGCCCTCCTGGACCAGGTCCAGCAGGGTCAGCCCACGGCCGACGTAGCGCTTGGCCACGGAGACGACCAGGCGCAGGTTGGCCTCGATCAGCCGACGCTTGGCGATCCGGCCCCGCACCACCAGGGTGTCCAGCTCGCCGACCAGCGGGTCGGGCGGCGGCGGATGGCCGTTCAGCCGCTCCTCGGCGAACAGGCCGGCCTCGACCCGGCGGGCCAGCTCGACCTCCTCGGCGGCGGTGAGCAGGCGGATCCGGCCGATCTCGCGCAGGTACTGGCGCAGCAGGTCGGCGGCCGGGCCGCCGTTGTCCGCCGGCAGGCGGTGTTCGTCCGGCGCGCCGAAGCCGGTGTCGGTGTCGCCGTCGGCATCGCTGCCGACGGCGACCTCGGGATCCGCGTCGGGTCCGGCGCCCGCCCCGGGCCCCGGAGCGTCCGGGCTCTCGGGGTTCTCCGGGCTCTCAGCGCTCTCGGGGTGGCCCTCCGGCAGGCCCTGGGCGGGGACCCGCGCGCCGTCCGGGGGTGCCGCCCCGGCCCGGCCGTGGTCCGTCTCCTGGTCCCCGGCCCGGCCGGCGGGGTTCGCTCTCGTACTGGTGGTGGTCGCTGCGACGAGGCCTTGCTCCACGGGCATCCCCTCGGGGCGGGCGCGACTCTGGCGGACCCGCGCTGAACGGAGGTGGGACGCCCTCCAGTGTGCGGTACGCCACACTCCGTGGCCGAGACTCGTGCGCCGACTTTCTGTGCGGCGAATACCGGCGTCCTCTCCCGGACCCCTAGAGCGCCGCGGCGCCCCGGCTCTTCAGCTGGTCGCCGTACTGCTGGAGCTGCCACAGCTCGGTCTGCACCGCGTGCTGCTGCTCGGCGTCGGCCCGGTGGCCGAGCCGCTGCAGGTAGCCGCGGACCTCGGTGATCCGGCGGTCGACGGCCAGCAGGCGCAGCTTGACCAGGAACTCCCCCGCGTAGATCGCGTCCACCTTGCGGCGCGAACGCACCGGCTCGACGGTCAGCTCGGTGACCATCGAGCGCACCCGGTCGTCCGGGGACGCCTCGCGCACGGCGCTGGTGAAGTCCGGCAGGGTCGCCCCGTACGCGGCGCCGCCGGCCTTGGCGATGGCCTGCCGGACGGCGGTGTACGGCGGGGTCGGGAACTCGTCCTCGCCGTAGTGGTCGAAGGCTGGGCTCACCAGGTCCGGGTGCTGCAGCGCCAGCTTGAGCAGCTCGCGCTCGACGAACTGGGCCGGGTCCCGCGGGTTGAGCCGGAACGCGGGCTGCGCGGGGCGCGCCGACTGCGCCGGCTCGGGGCGGCGCTGGGCCGCGCCGCGCGGGTTCTGCTGGCGCTCGCGGTCCCAGCGGGCCAGCTGGGAGACCCGGCGGACGACGAACGGCTCGTCCAGGATGCCGAGCATGCCGGCCAGCCGGACGGCGTACTCGTGCTGGATCGAGCGGTCCTTGATCTTGGCGACGATCGGAGCCGCTTCCTCCAGCGCCGCCGAGCGCCCCTCCGGGGTGTCCACCCGGTGCCGGGCCACCACCGAGGTCAGTGCGAACTCGAACAGCGGGACCGGGTTGTCGATCAGCTGCTTGACCGCCTCGTCGCCCTGGGCCAGGCGCAGCTCGCACGGGTCCATGCCGCCCGGGCTGACCGCGATGGAGGTCTTGGCGGCGAACTTCTGGTCGTCCTCGAAGGCGCGCAACGCGGCCTTCTGGCCGGCCGCGTCGCCGTCGAAGGTGAATACCGTCTCGCCCCGGTACTGCGAGGTGTCCATCAGCAGCCGACGGATGATCTTGATGTGGTCCTCGGCGAAGGCGGTGCCGCAGGTGGCCACCGCCGAGGTCACCCCGGCCAGGTGGCAGGCCATCACGTCGGTGTAGCCCTCGACCACCACCGCGCGGCCCGACTTGGCGATCTCCTTCTTCGCCAGGTCGATGCCGTACAGCACGTGGGACTTCTTGTAGATCGGCGTCTCGGGGGTGTTGAGGTACTTCGGGCCGTTGTCGTCCTCACGCAGGCGCCGGGCGCCGAAGCCGACCACCTCGCCGGCGATGTCCCGGATCGGCCAGACCAGCCGGCCCCGGAAGCGGTCGATCAGGCCGCCGCGCTGGCCCTGCGAGGCCAGGCCGCCGAGCAGGATCTCCTTGTCGGTGAAGCCCTTGCCGCGCAGGTAGCGGACCAGGTGCTCCCAGCCGACCGGCGCGTAGCCGACGCCGAAGACCTTGGCCGCCTCCTCGTCGAAGCCGCGCTCGGCCAGGAAGCGACGGCCGATCTCCGCCTCCGCCGAGGCCAGCTGCTCCTGGTAGTAGGCCGCGGCCACCTTGTGCGCCTCGACCAGCCGGGTGCGCTCGCCCTGCTGGTGGCGGGGGCTGTAGCCGCCCTCCTCGTAGCGCAGGGTGATGCCGGCCTGGGCGGCCATCCGCTCGACGGCCTCGGCGAAGGTGAAGTGCTCGATCTTCATCAGGAAGGCGATGGTGTCGCCGTTCTCCTGGCAGCCGAAGCAGTGGAAGACGCCCTTGGCGGGGTTCACGTAGAAGGAGGCGGACTTCTCGTCGTGGAAGGGGCAGACGCCCTTGTACTCGCCGCCGCCACCATTGGTCAGCTGTACGTAGTCGCCGACCACCGCGTCGATCGGCAGTGCGCTGCGCACCGCCTGTACGTCTTCGTCCCTGATCCGCCCGGCCACCCCGGAAGTCTACTGGGACCGCCGGGCTTTCCGGCTGCGCCGGGGCCCGCCCGGAGCGGGCGGGGCCGCCGAGGGAGCGGCCGCCTCCCCCGGCCCGCCCTCACGCCCGGGCTGCGCCGACGAGCTTGGCGTGCAGGGCCAGTGCCGAGGCGTCGGTCAGAGTGGCGATCTGGTCGATGACCGTGCGCAGGGCCGCGCCATCGTCCTCGGCCTCGCGGTACATGGCGGCGAACACCGGGTCCAGGCCCTCCGGGGCGCGCCGGGTGAGGACGTCCGCCAGCTCGGCGATCACGATCCGCTGGCGGGCCCGCAGCTGGGCCTGCTCGTCCCGCTGCATGACGAAGCGGACGGCGACCGCCTTGAGCACCGCGCACTCCAGCCGGACGTCGCGCGGCACCACCAGTTCGGCGCCGTGGCGGGTGAGCCGGCCGGGACCGTACCTGGCGCGGGTGGCCTGCTCGGCGGCCAGGCAGAAGCGGCCGATCAGCTGGCTGGTGAGGTCCTTGAGCCCGGCGCGGTCGCGCGCGGTGCCGTCGTACGAGCGGGGCCACCACTCCTGGTCCAGCAGCCGGTCCAGGGCGGCGGCCAGCTCCTCCGGCCCGGCGTCGCCGGCGTACCGCTCGGCGACCCGGAAGAGCTCGGCGCGCTCGCTCGGGGCGCGCAGCGCCGCCGGGTCGATGTGGCCGGCCTGGAGGCCGTCCTCGACGTCGTGGGTGGAGTACGCCACGTCGTCGGACCAGTCCATCACCGTCGCCTCGAAGCACTTGCGCCCGGCCGGGGAGCCGGCCCGCAGCCAGCGGAAGACCGGCAGGTCGTCGGCGTAGACGCCGTACTTGGGCGAGGCCGGGTCGGTGGGGTGGGCGCCCCTGCTCCACGGGTACTTGGTGGCGGCGTCGAGCGCGGCGCGGGTCAGGTTCAGGCCGACGCTGCGGCCGGGCCAGGGGGCGAGCCGGGTCGACGGCTCCTCCTTGGGGGCGAAGCGCTTGGGTTCGAGCCTGGTCAGGATGCGCAGCGACTGGGCGTTGCCCTCGAAGCCGCCGCACTCCTCGGCGGCCTGGTCGAGGGCTTCCTCGCCGGTGTGGCCGAAGGGCGGGTGGCCGATGTCGTGGGCCAGGCAGGCGGTCTCCACCAGGTCCGGGTCGCAGCCCAGGGCCGCGCCCAACTCCCGCCCGACCTGGGCGCATTCGAGGGAGTGGGTGAGCCGGGTGCGCGGGAAGTCGCTGCGCATCGGGGCGACCACCTGGGTGGTGCCGGCCAGCCGGCGCAGCGCCGCCGAGTGCAGCACCCGGGCACGGTCGCGCTGGAAGGCCGTCCGGCCCGGGCGCTTGTCGGGTTCGGGGACCCAGCGGGCCTCGGCGGTGTGGTCGTACGGGGTCGGAGCGGCGAGGCTGTGCGCGGTGTCATCCATATGCCGCTCACGGTACGCCGCACCCCCGACACCCGGGGGGTGCCGCGCGCGAAGGAGCGCGGGCCGGGGCGTGAACGGTGCGCGGCGCGCGGGTGCCCGTCCCGGTGAATCCTCCTCACCCGGACGGCGCAGCTCCGCGCGCCCACCCCGGGGCGCCGTGCGGGCCGGCCCGGACCGCGTCGTTCCACCCCCGGGCACCGGGGCGCACGGGCGGCCCGGGCCGCCCGTGGATCAGCCGCGGAGCGCCTTGAGGACGATCCCGGCCTCCGCCTCCTGCCCCTTGGCGTTGGGGTGGATCGGGGCCAGGCCGCGCGCCGGGACCGGCGGCTCGATCCAGCGCTCGCCCTCCCCCGCGCACATGTCGTGCCCGACCGAGGGTCCGGCGGTGTCCACGAAGACCGCGCCGGCGGCCTCCGCGTGCTGCTTGAGCATGGCGTTGAGCTGCTTCTCCTTCTCCGCGAGGAAGCCCAGGTCGGCGACGGCCACGGTCTTGCCGAGCACCGGCAGGCAGCCGGACGGGTCGGCCGGGAGCAGCGTCGGGTACCCGATCACGTACACCCTGGCCTGCGGGGAGCGCCGCTTGACGTCCTCCAGGACCCGGCCGAGCCGGTCGCCCGCCGTGTCCACCCTGCGCTGGACCTCGTCGGTGCCGTCGCCGGAGGAGTAGTGGTCCCGGCAGGGCGAGGCGGCGCGGGTCTGCTTGATCACGCCCTTCACCGCGTCCAGCAGGTTGTCCTTGGCGCACTCGACGACGACGTCCATAAAGCCGGCGTCGTTGCCGCCGATCCCGAGGGTGACCAGCCGGGTGTCCGCGCTCAGCGCGTCCAGCTGGGCCGGGTTGGTGCCGTTGCCGGTGTTCTGCGCCCCGGTCAGGTCCTCGGTGGTGGCGCCGGTGCAGCTGACGTCCCGGAACTGCCCGGACGCCACCCCGAGGCCCTTGGCCACCAGGGACGGGTAGTTGGCCCCCGAGCGGGAGCAGCCGCGCGGCTCACCGGTCTGCGGGGGGATCTGCATGCCGGCCGTGTACGAGTCGCCGAGCGCGACGTACGGGCCGGTGGGTGGCGGGGTGGGCGTCGGCGGCGGGGTCGCGCCGGCCTTCGCGCGGCCGGGCACCGCGCCCGCGAAGTCCTTCCCCTGGCTGTCCGCACCTCCTCCACCGGTGCATCCGGCCAGCAGCAACGCGGCCAGCCCGGCCGTCAGGGCGACGGTCGGGCGTGCGGTCCTCGGCATGGCATCCCCCCGGGGGTACGAAGATTCACGGTCGGCTCCTCACGGCAGCCCGTCCCCCGGGCACCTCCGGCTCCAACGACCGGACGGGGCCGATGACTCCCGCCTCCGCGAAATCCTCCCAAGGGGAATCCCGGTCCCCGTCGGCGGGCCCGTCGGCGGGCTCCGCCGGCGCCGGTGCCGCTATTCCGCGCCGCGCTCGTGCTCGGCGAGGAACTGCTCGAACCGCCGGCCCAGTTCGTCGGCCGACGGCAGGTCCACCGGCTCGGCCAGCAGGCTCTCCCGCTCCTCGGAGCCCGCCACCGCGTCGTACTGGCCCTCCATGCCGCGGATCGCCGAGCGCAACTCGCCGTCCCCGTGCGTCAGCTGCTCCTCGATGTCGGCGTAGACCTCGCCGACCCGCTCGCGCAGGCCCGTCCCCGGCAGCACCAGCCCGGTCGCGGACTGCACCGCCTCCAGGATCAGCACGGCGGCCGCCGGGTAGGCCGAGCGGGCCACGTAGTGCGGGACGTGCACGGCGAAGCCCAGGACGTCGTGCCCGGCCTCGGCCAGGCGATACTCCAGCAGCGCCTGCGCACTGCCCGGCACCTGGGCCTGCTCGAACCACTGCGGGTAGCCCGGCGCGAGGTCCAGCCGGTTGCCGTGCGGCGTCAGGCCGACCGGGCGGGTGTGCGGGACGCCCATCGGGATGCCGTGGAAGTCGATCGACAGCCGGACCTCGAAGCGCTCCACCAGCTCGCGGACGGCGCCCGCGAAGCGCTCCCACTCGACGTCCGGCTCGGGCCCGCTGAGCAGCAGGAACGGCGCGCCGGCCGCGTCGCGGACGAGCTGGAGCAGGATCTCCGGCGGGTCGTAGGACGTCCAGTGGTCGTGGTCGAAGACCATCGCCGGGCGGCGGGCCCGGTAGTCGACCAGCCGGTCGTGGTCGAAACGGGCCACCACCTGCGGCGATCCCGTCTCCAGCAGGTGGGCCACCACCTGGCCGCCGGCCTCGCCGGCGTCCATGAAGCCCTCGAAGTGCTGCAGCAGCACCAGCCCGGCGCCGGTGTCGCGCAACTGCGCCGCCGCGTCGGCCACCGCGGCCACGCCCTGCTGATCCAGCTCGTACAGCGCCTGGAAGTCACGCACCGCGCACCCAACCCCGTTCTCTGCTCGTCGTCCGACCGGCTTCTCGTCCTCTCCAGCGTGCCGGGCGCCGCCGGAATTCCCGCCACGCCGGACGGCTCGTCCAAGGGCGCGTCCGACCGCTCCGGACCATGATCGCACCGGACCGGAGAATCCCTGGTCACGGGGCTGCGGAGGCCCGTTCCGGAGGGCGCCGTAGCAGCCCGCGCGGCCATTCGCGTGCCGCGAAGTGACGCACCGCCTTCTGGCGGGTATCGTCCTCTCGCTGCCTCGCATCGTCGCGTCGTCGTCACGTCGTCCCGTAACGCCGTCGGCCACGTCCCGGTCCGGTGCTCGGCCAGCCACCCACGACGCATCTTGCCTTCACCTGGCCGCCCGCTTCCCTTCGCGCTCTCGTTTCCTTCTCGGCCATTTCGCGGACGCACACTGTCCCCTCGCTCTTCCCGCCGGACCGGTCCGAGGACCCGTGTCCGTTCCGGCACCCGCGCCGCCCGTTCCGGGCCGCCGCCCCCGCCCCGCCCGACCGGATCCTCCGGCGCGCACGGCTACCCGGCGGACGGTCACGGGCCGGGGCGAAAACGTCACCGCACCCCGAGCCGCACCCCGGCGAGGGAGGCACCCTCCGACCGATGAAGGACCGAAGGTTCCGTGCCCGTACCTGTCATCCTCACCGGCCGCACCGTGCGGCTGGAGCCACTCGCCGCGCACCACGCCGAGGCCATCGCCGAGGCCGGCGCCGAGGACCGTACGACCTACGCCTTCACCCCCGTCCCGCACGGCCTGGAAGCAGCCCGCGACTACATCGCGCGCGCCCTCGCAGACCAGGCCGCAGGACGGTCGCTGCCGTTCGCGACGGTGAACGTCGCCGACGGCCGGGTGGTGGGCTCCACCCGGTTCCTGGAACTGGACTACTGGCAGGGCCCGATGGTGTGGCCGCCGGTGCCCGGCGTGCCGTTCGGCGATCCCGCCACGGCCGTCCCGGACGCCGCCGAGATCGGCAACACCTGGCTCTCGCCGCGCGCCCAGGGCACCGGCATCAACACCGAGGCCAAGCTGCTGATGCTGCGCCACGCCTTCGAGACCTGGGGCGTGCAGCGCATCTCGCTGCGCGCGGACGCCCGCAACCTGCGCTCGCGGGCCGCGATCGAGCGGCTCGGCGCGACGGGCGAGGGCGTGCGCCGGGCCCATTCGCGCGGGCTGGACGGGGTGGTGCGCTCGACCGCGTTCTACTCGATCCTCGACGCCGAGTGGCCGGCCGTCCGGGACATCATCGAGCTGCGGATCGCCGCCGCCACCTCGCCGAGCGCCCCGGATCCGGCGATCAACCAGGAGTGCCTTAGACCGGGCGGTGGCGGCGCCGGGCAGCTGATGATCACGGCCTGACCGGGGACCACCTGCCGGTGACGGCGTTCCTCAGGACCCAGGTGAGGACGGCCGTGCCGTGGGGGTCCCCGGGCGGCACCGACCAGCGGTGGTGGCTCGACTCGACGACCGCCGAGGTCGGACGCCAGCCACCGCGGACCCGGGTGACCGCCACCTCCCAGACCGGGTGGCCGTCCCCGGGCCGGCAGATCCTGACCGAACCCTCGTGGGTGTGCACCGCCCAACGGTGATCCAGCACGTCCGTGTGCCGCCCGGCCCGGATGCGCTGCCACTGTTCGTCGGTCCACTCCACGTCGGGGACGGGGTGCGGCCGCGGAACCAGCATGTCCGTACGCCCCCGGCCGCCGGTGACGGACCCGGGCGCCGGGAACGCCCAGGCGGGGAGCGGCTCCCGGGCGGCCAGCCAGCCCTCCGGGACACCCGCAGTGCCGGTGCACGCGGCGACCACTCCCCCGGTGATCGCGGCCACGGTGTCCATGTCGCCGCCGGCCGCGACGGCTTCCCACACGGCGGCCGGATAGTCGGCCAGCCGTCGGGCGGCGCACCACAGGGCGTACGGGACGGTGTCGGCGGCGGAGGTCCGGCTGCCGTTGCCGAGCACCTTCGCGACGACCCGGAGGTCCGGCTCGCCGAGCAGGTCGATCGCCTCGATCAGGCCGTCGCGCACGGCGCCCGGCGGGGTGTGGTGGGCGACGGCTCCCAGGAAGGACTCCTGCGTCGTGCTCTCGGTCCGGGCCCGGACCGCCAGGGCCGCCGCGACCGCGACGGCAACGGCCCCGTCGACGGCCTGCGGGTGGGTGTGCGTGATGACCGCAGTGCGCGCGGCCTGCCGCACCGCTTCGTCGAGGTCCCCGGCGTACGCGGCTCCCAGCGGGGCGACCCGCATCGCGGCGCCGTTGCCGTACGAGCCCTGGCCGTCGAAGAGTTCGGCCGCCAGCGTCCGGGCGTCGCCGCCCTCGCGGACCAGCCGCAGCATCCGGTTGGCGGCCGGGCCGTAGCCGCGGTCGAAGTCGTGGCGGCGGGCGAAGGCGTGGGTGAGGTCGAAGGTGTCGATCGCGCCGCGCTCGGCGTGGGCGGCGTACACCGAGCAGGCCATCTCGGTGTCGTCGGTCCACGGCCACGGCCACGGGCCGGGCGGGTCGGTGCGGGCGGCGAGGTGGGCGCGGGCGGTACCGGGGACGAAGAACTGGGCGCCGAGGGCGTCACCGACGGAGAGGCCGACGAGCGCGTCGAACGCGGGGCCCGTGTGTGGGGTCGTCATATGGGGCCAGCTCAGCCGCTCGACCGCCCCTTCGTCAACACGTTTGCCAGGACGCCACCGACGGGGGATGTTTCGCATACCTCCGATCCGGGCGGGAAACACCCTGGCATGACCCGCGCGAACCCGCTCGACCCGGTCGCCCTGCTCGGCGCCGATCAGCAGCACATCGCCACCCGGGCGCAGCTGCGCCGGCTCGGGGTGCCCTCCGGCACCATCGCCCACCGGCTGCGGCCGGGCGGGCCCTGGCAGCAGGTCCTGCCCCGGGTGATCTGCCTGCAGAGCGGCAGGTTGACGATCCATCAGCGCCTGCGGGCCGCCCTGGCCTACGCGGCGCCGAAGGGGACCGCGCCGCAGGCCGGGGAAGTGCTGCTGACCGGCTTCGCGGTGCTGGCCGACGCCGGGCTGCCGAGCGCCGGGCACCCGGCCGACATCGGCACGGTCGACGTGCTGATCCCCCGCCAACGACGCGTCTGCGAGCGGGAGTTCGTCCGGATCTTCCGGGCCGGCGGGGAGATGCCCGGCGGCTTCGAACGGGACGACGGGCTGTGGAGCACCACGGTCGCGCGGGCGCTGGCGGACCTCGCGCCGAAGGAGACCGGGCAGCGCCGGTTCCGGGCGCTGTGCGCGGAGGCCGTCCAGCGGCGGCACTGCGAACTCGGCGAACTGCTGGACCAGTTGCTGACCAGACCGGGCGCGCTCGGGCTGCCGCACGTGGCCCGGGTGGTCGAGGACCTGACCGCCGGGGTGCGCTCGGCGGTCGAGGGCGAGGCCCGCGAACTGCTGGCGCACGCGGGCCTGCCCGAACCGCTGTGGAACCCGGTGCTCTTCCTGGACGGACGCTTCCTCGCCGTCCCGGACGCCTACTGGCCGCACGCCTGCGTGGTCCTGGAGATCGACTCCCGCGCCTGGCACCTGCGCCCGGCCGACCACGAACGCGGCCTGACCCGCGCCAACCGGCTCACCACCGCCGGCCTCCCGGTGGTCCGCACCACCCCGGTCCGGCTCCGCCGCGACCCGGCCCCGGTGCTGCACGAACTGACCGCCCTGGTCACCACCGGCCCGCACGGCCCGCACGCCCGGGTCACCTGGCGCCGGGCGAGGTGACGCCGCGCAGGCTCCCGGCGGCCCGGCGCCGGTGCGGGGCTCAGCAGCGGGGGTCGATCTCCTGGAAGGTCGCGTAGTGGTCCGCGGACCAGTACTGCTCTCCGGAGGTGCCGGTGACCACGCGGCGGGTGCCGCGGTCGCCGGAGCCCGGGGTGACCACGGTGAACTCGTGGTAGTAGCCGTCGGCCTTCTTCGGCAGCCGGCTCTCGCGGTTCTCGAAGACGATGCCGTCGCGGTTGTAGGGGTACGGCCCGCCCTTGGCGATCAGGCCGAGGGTGTCCTGGGCCTGGCTGGGGAGCTTGGTGCGGCAGACGTCGGCCAGCGCGGGATCGGCGGGGACCCAGGTACCGGCCGCGGAGGGGGCGCCGCCGGCCGGCGGGGACGGCTTGGGGGCCGAGGACTTGGGGGCCGGGGAACCCGCGCGGGTGGCCGCCGAGGAGCTCGCGGCGGCCTTGGGGTGGCCGCTCCCCCTGTTCGCGAGGAGGTACCCGACCCCGGCCAGGACCACCAGGATCAGCACGGCCACGACGACGAGCGGGTTCTTTCGACTGGTCATGCGCCCCAGCTTGGCAGGCACCCGGGCCGCGCCCGACGAGCAGCGCGCGTGGCCGCCGCCACACCGGGCTGCCACACAGGCCGCCGCACGGGCGGCCGCACGGGCCCGTGCGCAGACGTACGGCCGGGCGGGAACGGACGCCGTTGTCCGTTCCCGCCCGGCCGTTTCACGTACGCCGGTTCTCCTGCGCCGAGCTCCGGTGTACGCCCTCCCGGTGGGAGGGGGAGCGGTCAGTCGTGCCCGCGCGTGAGGAGGGGATGCCTTCCCTCCCTCAGCGCGAGTCGCTGCCCGCCGTCTCGATTGCGGCGCGGCCTGCCTCCAGGCGCGCCACCGGGATCCGGAAGGGGGAGCAGGAGACGTAGTCCAGCCCCACCTCGTGGAAGAAGTGGACCGACTCCGGGTCGCCGCCGTGCTCGCCGCAGACGCCGAGCTTCAGGTCGGGGCGGGTGGCCCGGCCGGCCTCGACGGCGTGCTTGACCAGCGAGCCGACGCCGTCGCGGTCGATGGTCTCGAACGGGGAGACCCCGAAGATGCCCTTCTCCAGGTAGGCGGTGAAGAACGAGGCCTCCACGTCGTCCCGGGAGAAGCCCCAGACCGTCTGGGTCAGGTCGTTGGTGCCGAAGGAGAAGAACTCGGCGGCCTCGGCGATCTGCCCGGCGGTCACCGCGGCGCGCGGCAGCTCGATCATGGTGCCGAGCTTGATGTCCAGCTGGACGCCGGTGGACTGGGCGACCTCGGCGAGCACGCGCTCGCACTCGTCGCGGACCAGCTCCAGCTCCTGGACGGTGCCGACCAGCGGGATCATCACCTCGGGACGCGGGTCCCCGCCGGCCAGCCTGCGCTCGGCGGCGGCCTCGGCGATGGCCCGGACCTGCATGCCGAACAGGCCGGGGATGACCAGGCCGAGGCGGACGCCGCGCAGGCCGAGCATCGGGTTCTGCTCGTGCAGCTTGTGCACCGCCTGGAGCAGGCGCAGGTCGTTCTCGTTCGGGTCCTTGCGGGCCTCGGCGAGGGCGACGCGCACCGACAGCTCGGTGATGTCCGGAAGGAACTCGTGCAGCGGCGGGTCGAGCAGGCGCACGGTGACCGGAAGCCCGTCCATCGCCTGGAAGAGCTCCAGGAAGTCGCCCTTCTGCAGCGGCAGCAGGGTGGAGAGGGCGAGCTCGCGGTCCTTGTCGTTGTCCGCGAGGATCAGGTGCTCGACCTCCTTGCGGCGCTCCTCACCGAGGAACATGTGCTCGGTGCGGCACAGGCCGATGCCCTGGGCGCCGTAGCGGCGGGCGCGCGAGCCGTCCTCGGCGTTGTCGGCGTTGGCGCGCACCGCCAGGCGGCGACGGCCGTCGGCGTGCGACATCAGCCGGTGGACGGCCTGGACCAGTCCGCCCTGGACGTCGGCGCCGGCGTGCAGGGTGCCCTCGAAGTACTCGACCACGGGGGACGGCAGGACGGGCACCTCGTCGAGGTAGACCTTGCCGGAGGCGCCGTCGATGGAGACGACGTCGCCCTCGTGGATCACCAGGCCGTCGGCGGTGGTGAACTTGCGGCCCTTGGTGTCGACCTCCAGCTCCTCGGCGCCGCAGACACAGGTCTTGCCCATGCCGCGGGCGACGACGGCGGCGTGCGAGGTCTTGCCGCCGCGCGAGGTGAGGATGCCCTCGGCGGCGATCATGCCGTCCAGGTCGTCCGGGTTGGTCTCGCGGCGGACCAGGATGACCTTCTCGCCGGAGCGGGACCACTTGACGGCGGTGTACGAGTCGAAGACGACCTTGCCGATCGCGGCGCCCGGCGAGGCGGCGAGGCCCCAGGCGATCTGCTTGGACTCGGCGGTCGGGGCGAAGCGCGGGAACATCAGCTGGGCCAGCTGGCCGCCGGTGACCCGCATGAGGGCCTCGTCCAGGTCGATCAGGCCCTGGTCGACGAGCTGGACGGCGATCCGGAAGGCGGCGGCGGCGGTGCGCTTGCCGACGCGGGTCTGCAGCATCCAGAGCTTGCCGCGCTCGATGGTGAACTCGATGTCGCAGAGGTCGCGGTAGTGGTTCTCGAGCTTCTGCATGATCGCCATCAGCTCGTCGTACGACTTCTTGTCGAGCTTCTCCAGCTCGGACAGCTGCAGCGTGTTGCGGATGCCGGCGACGACGTCCTCGCCCTGGGCGTTGGACAGGTAGTCGCCGTAGACGCCCTGGGCACCGGTGGAGGGGTCGCGGGTGAAGGCGACGCCGGTGCCGGAGTCCTCGCCGAGGTTGCCGAAGACCATGGTGCAGACGTTGACCGCGGTGCCGAGGTCGTTCGGGATGCGCTCCTGGCGGCGGTACAGCCGGGCGCGGTCACCGTTCCAGGAGTGGAAGACCGCGTGGATGGCGAGGTCCATCTGCTCGCGCGGGTCCTGCGGGAAGGCCCGTCCGGTCTCCCGCGCGACGATGCCCTTGAACACCTCGACCAGTTCCCGGAGGTCGGAAGCGTCCAGGTCCAGGTCGTTGACGGTGCCCTTGGCGTGCTTGGCCTCGTCCAGGGCCTCCTCGAACAGCTCGCCGTCGACGCCCAGCACGGTCTTGCCGAACATCTGGACCAGGCGGCGGTAGGAGTCCCAGGCGAAGCGCTCGTTGCCGGACTGGGCGACGAGGCCGGTCACCGAGGCGTCGGAGAGGCCGATGTTCAGGACGGTGTCCATCATGCCGGGCATGGAGAACTTCGCGCCGGAGCGCACCGAGACCAGGAGGGGGTTGTCGGCCTGGCCGAGCTTCTTGCCCATCTCCAGTTCGAGGGCGTCCAGGTGGGCGCTGATCTCCTCGTGGAGGGAGGTGGGCTCGCTGCCCGTCTCCAGGAAGACCTTGCAGGCCTCGGTGGTGATGGTGAATCCCGGGGGGACGGGGAGGCCCAGGTTGGTCATCTCGGCCAGGTTCGCGCCCTTGCCGCCAAGAAGATCCTTGAGGTCCTTGTTTCCTTCGGTGAAGGAGTAAACAAACTTCTGCTGGGACGGCACGGGTCGGTCTCCTCGTACGCGGTTGCCCTGACGCCGGAGAACATACCCATTTCGAAGGCACTTCTCTGCCCTGAATAGGCCACCCGAGGCCGGTACCGAGAGGTAACCCGCTAGATCGAATGCACATAAAGGCGTTCACCTCTGTTGGTGAAATCGTCCGCCTGACGCGAGCAAGCATTCAACTCTTGAACGCAACGAACCCGAAGATCACACGATCCGGACGCTGGGTAGCGACCGTGGGTCGGTCGCGTTGCCCCGGCTTGATTTCCTGCAGCCGGATCGCCCGATCCCCGGCCGGCCGGCTTCGGGAAGCGATTCACGGCCGACCTGTCCATTTCGTCCACTGACCCGGCATCAGTCCCTGCGGCGTGTGGCAAGCGTCACCAGCGTGTCTCACCGGTCGAACGTAGACCGCCTCCGCCGATCGTCGCACAGTGTCCAGAAACGTGCTCGTTCCGTGACATCGGGCCGCCGAAAAGGAGCCCTCCTGTCCAGAATGGACAAGAGGGCTGGGACCTAGTGGCAGTCGGCCCGACCGGGCCGACTTCGACGGTCCGTACAGATCATCCGCCGGATGTGTCCGATTCGGCGTCCATGCCCGGCCGGGCGCAGTCGTACGGATCGTCCAACCAGCCCTCCGGCAGGACCACCCGGCCGTTGCCGCTGGTGCGCCCGCGCGGGCCGTCCGCGCCGGCCGGCCAGCCCTGAGACTGCTCCACCTCGGACAGGGTCGTGGCCAGTTCGGCCAACGAGGAGGAGCCGGCGAGCCGCACCCGCAGCTCGGAACCGACCGAGAAGCCCTTGGTGTACCAGGCGACGTGCTTGCGGAAGTCGATCACGCCGCGCGCCTCGTCGCCGATCCACTCGCCGAGCAGCTGCGCGTGGCGCACCATCGCCCGCGCCACGTAGCCGAAGTCCGGGCGGGCGTAGTCGACGTCGCCCTCGAAGATCGCGACCAGGTCCTTGAACAGCCACGGCCGGCCCAGGCAGCCACGGCCCACCACGACGCCGTCGCAACCGGTCTCGCGCATCATCCGCAACGCGTCGTCCGCCGACCAGATGTCCCCGTTGCCCAGCACCGGGACGTGCGCCGGGACGGACTCGCGCAGCCGGGCGATCGCCGACCAGTCCGCCGTCCCGCCGTAGTGCTGGGCGGCGGTGCGCCCGTGCAGGGCGATCGCGGCCACGCCCTCCTCGGCGCCGATCCGGCCGGCGTCCATGTAGGTGAGGTGGTCGTCGTCGATGCCCTTGCGCATCTTCATGGTCACCGGCAGGTCGCCCGCGTTGGCGACGGCCTCGCGCAGGATCTCCCGCAGCAGGTTGCGCTTGTACGGCAGCGCCGAGCCGCCGCCCTTGCGGGTCACCTTCGGGACCGGGCAGCCGAAGTTGAGGTCGATGTGGTCGGCCAGGCCCTCGTCCGCGATCATCCGGGCGGCCTTGCCGACGGTCACCGGGTCCACCCCGTACAGCTGGATCGAGCGCGGCTTCTCACTCGGGTCGAACTTGATCAGCTGCATGGTCTTGGCGTTGCGCTCGACCAGCGCCCGGGTGGTGATCATCTCCGAGACGTACAGGCCCTTGCCGCCGCTCTGCTCCCGGCAGAGGGTGCGGAAGGGCGCGTTCGTGATGCCGGCCATCGGCGCCAGCACGACGGGCGGCCACACCCGGATCGGGCCGATGTCGAGCGGCGCGAACTCGGTGTCGGACGCGGTGGGTGCGGGCGTGGCTGTCATGCGCGGCTGACCTCGGGTCGGGGGACGGGACTCTCCATTGTCCCCCACCCGGGTGAGCGGCCCGCGCGACGGCGGACGGCGCCGTGGCCGGTGGTGCCGGCCGCCATGCCCGGTGGTGCCGGCCGCCGTCGCCGCTACGACGGGTCGATGGTGACCGACCCCGAGGTGGCCGTGGCGTGGATGCGGTTCGGGCTGTCGGAGTCCGCCAGCTCCGGGTCGATCCGGCCGGTGCCCGACCCGACGTCGCTGGAGAAGGCGTAGCGGCTGTTCCTCGGCAGGGTCATCGTCACCGAACCGGAGGTGGCCCTGGTCTCCACCTGCTGCGGGGCCTTGGTGAAGGCCAGCTCCATCGCCCCCGAGGTGGTCTCCGCGTCGACCCGCCGCGCGCTCAGGTCCTCGCCCCGGATCAGCCCGGAGGTGGCGTGTGCCGTCACGTCCCCGGAGGTGCCGACCAGCAGCAGCTCGCCGGAGCCGAGCTCCACGTCCACGTTCCCGCTCAGCCCCTCCACCCGGACCGAGCCGGAGCCCACCGACCCCGACACCTCGGTCGCCGCCGGCACCTCCACCTCGATCTCGGCGCCGCAGCCGAAGTCCACGACCGGCAGGACCGTCCGGCACCGCACGCCGACGGTGAGGAGGCCGTCGACGACGATGCTCGACACCACCGGCTTGCGCACCGTCCAGTCCAGCCGCTGGCCGATCACCACGTGGTCCGCCCGCCCGGCCCGCACCTTGACCGAGGCGCTCCCCGTCTCCAGCTTCAGCCGGTGGACCGGCACGTCGTACGACCGGCTGCCAGTCGACTGCTGCTGCGCCACGACCGACCAGGTCTGCACCCCGGCGCCGAGCACGACCAGCACGGCCGCGAGCGTCCCGGTGACCCGCCAGGCCCTCGCCACCGCGGCCGTCACCCGACCTCCAGGAAGCGCAGCACCGCCATCACCCGGCGGTGACTGTCCTCGGCCTGCGGCAGGTCGAGCTTGGTGAAGATCGAGTTGATGTGCTTGGCCACCGCGCTGTCGCTGACCACCAGCGAGGCGGCGATCGCGGCGTTGGAACGGCCCTCCGCCATCAGGCCGAGCACGTCCCGCTCGCGCGGGGTCAGCTTCTCCAACGGATCCCGGTGGCGGCGCACCAGCAGCTGCGCGACCACCTCCGGGTCCAGCGCGGTGCCGCCCTCGGCGACCCGCTGCAGCGCGTCCACGAAGTCGTCCACATTGGCCACCCGCTGCTTGAGCAGGTAGCCGACACCGCTGGTGTTGGTCGCCAGCAGGTCGGCGGCGTACCGCTCCTCCACGAACTGGGAGAGCAGCAGGACCGCGGTCTCGGGCCACTGCCGGCGGATCACCATCGCGGCCTTCACCCCCTCGTCGTGGAAGCCCGGCGGCATCCGGACGTCGGCGACCACGACCTTCGGACGGTGCTCCTCGACCGCGGCCAGCAGCTCCACGGCGTCCCCGACGGCGGCCACGACCTCGAAGCCCACCGCCTCCAGGACCTTGACCAGGCCGACCCTCAGCAGGACCGAGTCCTCGGCGATCACAGCGCGCACGGCAACTCCACGGTGATGGTGGTGGGGCCCCCGAGGGGGCTGAGAACGGACAGCGTGCCGTCGACCGAGGCGGCGCGCTTGCGCAGACCGGTGAGCCCGGTGCCGCGCGAGGCGTCCGCGCCGCCCACCCCGTCGTCGCTGATGACCAGGCGCAGCCGGCCGCCGGCCGTCCGCACCGAGAGGTCGACCCGGTCGGCACGGGCGTGCTTGGCCACGTTGGTGAGCGCCTCGGACACGGTGAAGTAGGCGACCGCCTCGACGGTGGGGGCGATCGGCTCGGAGAGGTCGACGTCCAGGCGCACCGGCAGCGGGGCGCGGGCCGCGACGCCGGACAGCGCCGCGTCCAGGCCGCGGTCCTCCAGAACGGCCGGGTGCAGGCCGCGGACCAGGTCGCGCAGCTCGTCGATGGCCGCCTGGGCCTCCTCGTGCGCCTCCACGATCACCTGCATCACCTCGGGCGGGACGTCCTTGAGGGTGCGCCGGGCCAGACCCAGGTTCATCGCCAGCGAGGTGAGGCGCTGCTGCGCGCCGTCGTGCAGGTCCCGCTCGATCCGGCGGCGCTCGGCGTCCACCGCGTCGACCAGCCCGGCCCGGCTCTCGGTGATCTCCTCGACCCGCCGCTCCAGCGCCTCCGCCCGGTCGGGACCCAGCAGCTGCCGCGCCGTCCACACCTCCAGCTGGGCCGCCGTCGTCGTCGCCCAGGGCAGCGCGACCAGCAGCAGCACGCCGACGGCGGTGAGCCCGACGTCCAGCCCGGCCAGGTCCGAGCGCAGCGCGGTGCCGGGCGGCATCAGCCAGATCCAGCCGTACAGGGTGGTCAGCACCAGGGCGGCGCCCCAGGCGTACAGCAGCGCCGCCGCGCCCAGTGCCAGCAGCGGGCCGGCCAGGAGGTGGTGCAGGAGCTGGCGCCAGGTCATTCCCAGCAGCCAGGCCCGGCGCCGGGCCGGCGGTCGCGGCGGCGGGATCTCCACCCCGTACAGGGCGCGCAGCCGGCCGCGCTGGAGGGCGGTCAGCGGGCTGGTGCAGAGCAGGACGGCGGCGAGCAGCGGGAAGAGCAGTCCGGAGTCGGTGACGACCAGCCAGACCGGCACGGCCGACGGTATTCCGGCGGCTATGAAGCGGACGTCCCGCCAGGTCCCGGGCGACCACGGTGGACGCCGGAGGCTCCTGACGAGCGCTCGGCGCAACATGGTGGAGGGCATGGCCGACAGCGTAGGGCCCGGTGATCATCGGTCGCCATGAAGGGGGGTGCCCGGTGGGGGTGTAGCTGGCTACACCCCCGATTCGGGGTGGAGCACCACCGACAGGAAGGGGTCGTCGGCGGAAGGCTTGGAGGCATGACGAGGACCGCATCGCACTCCGCCACTCCGCCGCACGGACGGCGCCTCCCCGGGAACCACGGGGGTGTTCCCGGGGGCGCGCTCCGCCCGGCGTCGGAGCCGGAGGGTGCGCTGTCGGCCGGCGCCGGCCCCTGGTCGGTCCGCAGCGTCCGGCCCGACCGCGGCCGGGCCGCGCTGGAGCTCTACCAGCACGGCGAGTTGACCGACGTCCTGGTCAGCGCCCGGCTCACCCCGCAGCTGCTGCGCGGGGCACGGCGCAGCCCGTCCGGCGGGCGGGCCCGGCACGTGCTCGCCTGGGGCCGGCTGGCGGGCGACGGCACGGCGCCCTCGGTGGTGTTCACCGGGCGGCGGGTGTTCCGGCCGGTGCGGGCCGCGGCCGAGGTGGTCACGGTGGCCGGGCGGTTCTGGCTCGCCTGGGCCGAGGGACCGTTCGACGCGGTGCTGGTCGAGCACCCGGCAAGCCGGGCCGCCGAACGGCTGCCGCTGGAGCGGGTGCGCGAGCGGACGCGGGGTCAGGAGCGGACCCGGGGACGGGAACACGGCCGGGGGAACGGCCGGGAGAACGTCCGGGAGCACCGGGCCGGGGGTGCGGCATGAGCACCGCCGTCCTCTCCGCCCGATCCGTCCGCTCCGCCCCCTCGTCCGCCCTGCCCGAGCGCTTCGCCCGGGTGCCCGTCATGGCCGCGGTCGCCCTGCTGCCCTGGCTGACGATCCTCGCCGTCTGCCACGAGACCCCGTGGGTCGTGCTCGACCTGGTGGAGTTCTCCGCCCTGCTCTCGCTGGACGCACTGCTGCGCCGCCGCGACCCCGCCGCGCTCTGGGCGGGCGCGGCGGTTGCCCTGCTGCTCACCGCGGACGCGCTGGCCGACATCGCCTGCGCCGGGCCGGGACACGCGGTGCTCGCTGCGCTGGTCATGGCGGGCGGCGTCGAACTGCCGCTCGCGGTGGTGTGCCTGCTGCTCGGGCGGGACGCGGCCGCCCGGGCCTGAGCGGCCGTCGGCTCAGGCCGCCGTCGGCAGCCGGTCCATCAGTGCGCGGGTCCCGTCGTCCAGCGGGGTGTAGGTGATCATCCGGGTGCCCAGCCCGGGACTGAGCCAGAAGTTGGTGTACTCGCAGCTCAACAGCCCGACACCGGGCACCTGGAAGCGCTTGATGCCGTTGCCCGGCCGCATCACGTCGTGCCGCTGCCAGAGCTCCGCGAAGTCCGGCGAGGCCTTGAGCACCCGGGCCAGCAGCGCCTTCCAGGCCGGCTCCGAGCTGTGGTCGGCCATCGCCGAGCGGAACCGCGCCACCATCCCGAGGCGTTCGGTGCGGTAGTCGACCAGCACCTCGCGGAACCGCGAGGGCGTGAACGCCATCCACATCAGGTTCCGGTCCTCCGGCGGCATCGCGGCGAGGTCGCCGACGATCCCGGTGTACTGCGCGTTGTACGCCAGCACGTCGTAACGGGAGTTGACCACCAGGGCCGGGTACGGCGCCATCTGCTCCAGCACCTGCCGCACGCTCGGGGTCACGGAGGGGCACTCCCGCACCGGCGCCGGATCGTCCGCGCCGGCCAGGGTGAACAGGTGCGCGCGCTCGCTCGGGTCCAGCAGCAGCGCCCGGGACACCGCGTCCAGCACCTGGGCGGACACCTGGATGTCCCGTCCCTGCTCCAGCCACGTGTACCAGGTCACCCCGACCGCGGCGAGCTGCGCGACCTCCTCCCGGCGCAGCCCCGGCGTACGGCGGCGGCCGGTCAGCGGCAGGCCCACCTGCTCGGGCGCGATCCGCTCGCGGCGGCTGCGCAGGAACGCGGCCAGCTCGTGCCGGCGGGCGTCACCGGGGGTCACCGAGCCGCCCCGGGCGACCGGGGTGGCCGGGGCGCCCGGGTGCGGACCTGCCGTAGCGGTCCCGGCCGGCCGGGCCGGGGTCGTACGGGCTTGCGCGGCGGGGGTCATCAGACTCATGCTCCCCAGCATGCGGCACCCGGCAGCCTGTTGCCAGGTACTTCTTATACCTGGATAACCACACTCTGGTACCAGGGTACGGAGCGGCGGATCGTATGACCCGTGACCCAACAACTCGCCGTCGCCCCCACCCCGCACCGCACCGCCACCACCCCCGGCACCGCGGCCCGCCGCACCCCCTCGCCGGGCACCCCCGCCCCCGGAACCCCGGCCCTCGGCACCGCCGGGCTGGTCACCGTCCTGCTCGGGGCCTTCCTGCCGATGCTCGACTTCTTCATCGTCAACGTCGCCCTGCCCACCATCGACAAGGACCTGGCCGCCGGGCCCGCCGTCCTCGAACTGGTCGCCGCCGGCTACGGCATCGCCTTCGCCGTCCTGCTCGTCCTCGGTGGCCGCCTCGGCGACATCTTCGGCCGCCGCCGGCTCTTCGTCGTCGGCGCCGCCGCCTTCGCCCTCACCTCGCTGGCCTGCGGCCTCGCTCCCGACGCGTGGTCCCTGGTCGCCGCCCGGGGCGCCCAGGGCGCCTCGGCCGCGCTGCTCATCCCGCAGGTGCTCGGCACCATCACCGCCGCCACCGACGGCGCCCGGCGCGGCCGCGCGCTCAGCGTGTACGGCGCGGTCGGCGGAATCTCCGTGGTGATCGGGCAGGTGCTCGGCGGGATGCTGGTCGCCGCCGACCTGTTCGGCACCGGCTGGCGTTCGGTGTTCCTCCTCAACGTGCCGTTCGCGCTGCTCGCCGTGGTGCTCGCGGTCCGCTACGTCCCCGAGAGCAAGGCCGCCCGGGCCGCCCGGGTCGACGTGCCCGGCACCGTCCTGCTCACCGCCACCCTGCTCGCCCTGCTCATCCCGCTGATGGAGGGCCGGGCCGCCGGCTGGCCGCTCTGGTCCTGGGTGCTGCTCGGCCTGTTCCCCGTCCTCGCCGTCTCCTTCGCCCTGGTCGAGCGGCGAGCCGAGCGGCGCGGGGACACCCCGCTGGTGCCGCCGACCCTGCTGGGCATCCCGGAGATGCGGCACGGCCTCGGCATCGCACTCCCCTACTTCGCGGGCTTCGGCGGCTTCATGTTCGTCATCGCGGTCGCCCTCCAGCAGGGCCTGAAGCTCGGCCCGGTCGCGGCCGGCTGGGCGCTCGTCCCGATGGCCGTCGGCTACTTCAGCGCCTCGCTCGCCGGCCCGCGCCTGATCGGCCGCTGGGGCAGCCGGGTGCTCAGCGCCGGCGCCGTCATCCAGGCCGCCGGCCTCGCCACCCTCGCCGTGACCGTCCTCGCCGACTGGGCGCACTTCTCCCCGCTGCGGATGGCCCCGGGCGTCGCCCTCGCCGGCATCGGACAGGGCCTGATCGGCACCCCGCTGTTCCGGGTCGTCCTCTCCAAGGTGCCCGCCGCCCGGGCCGGCGTCGGCAGCGGCGTCCTCGCCACCGGCCAGCAGTCCAGCCTCGCCCTCGGCGTCGCCACCCTCGGCACCCTGTACCTGTCGCTCTCCCCCAGCCTCGGCATGGGCCGCGCGCTGGCCCTCTGCCTCGGCATCCAGCTCGTCGGCTCGTTCACCATCCTCTACCTGACCACCCGGCTCCCCCGCTCCATCGGCTGACCCCCGGGTCTCCGGGCCCCGGGCGGCGGCGGACGGCCCCGCGATCGCACGTCGATCGCGGGGCCGTCGGCGTTCCCGCCGCACCCGGCGCGGGGCGGCACTCGTTCGCGTGAAACCGACGCACACTCCTCGTGGTCGCCGCACGATCAGCTCTGCCGTGAGTCGTGTGACGACCAGAGTTCCCATCCGCCGGCTCCAGCAACACGCCAGCGAGTTGATCGACCGGGTAGCGGCCGGCGAGCGCGTGGAGATCACCCGCAACGGACGGTTGATCGCCGTCCTCGCGCCACCCGATCCCGAAACAGCGGGCCTTGGAGGACCTCGTTCGCGACGGCACCCTCGACCCGGAGGACGCCGCCACCGCGCGCGGCCTCTCCGACTGGGCGTTGCCCGACATCGGCACCCGACTCGGCTCGGCCTCCGACGCCCCGCACGCCATGCGGGAGGAGAAGGACCGTTGATCTACCTCGACTCCTGCGCGATCCTCAAACTCCTCCCGGCTGCGGCTCACGGACGCCGGGCGCGGGCTGTACGGGCGCACCACCGCCGAGACCTCCGGGATCACCGACCGGCTGTACGCCGGCATTCCGGCCGAGGACCTGACCGTCGCGGGCCGCGTGCTGACCATGATCACGGAGCGCGCGAAGGCCGAACCGGCCGGAGCCCGGGGCACCGGCGCCTGAGCGCCGGGCGGGCCGTACGGGCAGGGCCGGCTCCGGGTGCGGGGCCCGGGGCCCGGCGCCCGGCGCCCTGGGTGCCGTCCGGTTCAGCGGCACAGCGCCGTGTCCACGACGTCCTCGACGTGCCGGGTGACGGCGTCGTCGGCCGGGACGGTGGTCACCGCCACGGTGACGGCGCGGCCGTCGTCGGTGGCACCGCCCCGGGTCTCGTACCCCGGGATGTCGCCGCCGTGCCCCCAGTAGACCCCGCCGCAGGACAGCGGCCGGCTGAAGATCCCCAGGCCTGCGCCCATGCCGGTGTCCCCGACCGGGACGGTGGTGCGCATCCGGGCGAGTTGGGCCGGCGGGAGGAGACGGCCGGCGAGCAGCGCGGAGTAGAAGCGGTTGAGGTCGGAGCCCGTGGAGATCATCTGCCCGGCCGCCCAGCCCGCCGAGGGGTCCATCTCCGTGAAGTCCTGCAGCGGCCCGTCGGCGGTGTCCCTGCGGTAGCCGTGCGGGTGGGGCTCGCGGATGGTGCGGTCGCCCGCGGCGGGGAAGTAGGTGTGCCGCAGCCCGATGCGCCGGACGACGCGGCGGTCGATCTCCTCGCCGATCGGCCGTCCGGTGACCTTCTGGACGATCAGGCCGGCGAGCACGTAGTTGGTGCTGCTGTAGCCGAACTTCTCCCCCGGGGCGGAGACCGGCTTCTGGCCGAGGGCGAGGTCCAGGAGCTCGCGCGGCTCGAAGTACCGCTCCCGGAGCGAGGCTTCGTCGAGCGCCCCCTCATAGTCGGCCAGCCCGCTGGTGTGCTGGAGGAGTTGGCGGACGGTGATGCTCCGCCCGTCGATGCCCTCGCCGCGGACCAGGCCGGGGAGGTAGGTGTCGACCGGGGCGTCGAGGTCGACCTTCCCCTCCCCCACCAGTTGCAGCACGACGACGGCGGTGAAGGTCTTGGTGTTGCTGCCGATCCGCACCTGCCCGTCGACCGGAGCCTTCGCCCCGGTGGCCACGTCCCCCACCCCTGCGGTGAAGTGGCGGACGCGGCCGTCCCGGTCCCGGACGGTCGCGAGCGCGGCGGGCACGCCGTCCGCCCGCACCAGCGCGTCCAGCCCCTGCCGCACCGGGTCGGGCCGGTCGGCGGCCGAGGCGGCGGGTGCCGCCAGGACTCCGGCGCCGACGACGAGCGCGGCCGAGAGCGCGAGGGCCGTGCGGCGGATCCGCTGACGCATGGGTCAACTCCTCTGGATTCGTGGGGAGTAGGGCCTCCCTGGTCACGACCGCCAGTCTGGTCGGCCGGTTCGTGGACGACCTCCCCCGTTCGAGGGAGCTTTCCGTCGCACCCGCACCCGCACCCCGTTCCCGGCCACCGCGCCTGCACCCGCACCCGCACCCGCACCCGCGTCCGTCTCCGCACCCGGTTCCGGGCACCCGCGGTCAGGGCCGGGCGGGCCCGCGCAGGGGCAGTGTCGGGCGGTAGACGACGCTGGTGGTGGTGCTGCCGAAACCGGCCAGCTCGTCGACCAGGGTCTCCAGGTGTTCCATCGAGGTCGCCGCGACCTTCAGCGTGTAGCAGTCGTCGCCGGTGGTGCGCAGGCACTCCAGGATCTCCCGCCGCTCGGCGAGCAGCCGCCGCAGCGGCTCGTGCCGGTTGCCCGGGTACTTCAGCCGGACGACGGCGAGGACGGGGTAGCCGACCTTCGCCAGGTCCACCGAGGCGTGGTAGCCGGTGATGACGCCCAGCGACTCCAGGTTCCGCACCCGTTCGGTGGTCGCGGAGGCGCTGAGGCTGACCCGCCGGCCCAGTTCGCTGAGGGAGATCCGGGCCTCGCGCTGGAGCTGCTCGATGATCGCCCAGTCGGTCTCGTCAAGATTCACGGCCATCCGGCGAATCTACCGGGAGAACCACGGCCGCGGGCGGCCATGACCGGGAGGAGTCCGTTCCTTCCCCCATGATCACGGGGATAGCCTCGAAGCATGCAACTTGGCGTCAACGTCCCGAACTTCGGCCCGGGCACCGATCCCGGCGTACTGCGCGAATGGGCCCGCACCGTGGAGGGCCTCGGCTTCGACCTTCTCATGGTGTCGGACCACGTGGCGGTCACCCCGGACGTGGCCGTGCGGTACCCGGAACCGTTCCACGAGCCGTTCACCACCCTGTCCTGGCTGGCCGGGACCACCACCGGCCTGCGCCTGGGTACGACCGTGCTCGTCCTGCCGTACCGCAACCCGCTGCTGGTGGCGCGCATGGCCGGCACCCTCGACCGGCTCAGCGGCGGCCGGTTCGTCCTCGGGGTGGGGGTCGGCTGGGCCCGCCAGGAGTTCGACGCGCTCGGCGTGCCGTTCGGCGCACGCGGCCGGCTGACCGACGAGTACCTGGGCGCCCTGCGGGAGACCTGGCAGCAGCACGGCGGGTCCGTGCCGGTCTGGGTCGGCGGCCACAGCGAGGCGGCGCTGCGACGCGCGGTCCGGTTCGGCGACGCCTGGCACCCCCTGCGGCTACCCCTGGCCCGGATGCGGTCGGTACTGGCCGAACACCCGGTGCCGGGCTTCGCCCCCCGCATCGCCCTGCGGCTGACCGACGCCCCGGTCGAGGACCCCGAGCGTCCGGCCGGGGTGGGCAGTGTCGACCAAGTCATCGGCGACCTGCGGCAGTTGCGCGACCTCGGCGCCGAGACCGTCGTGTTCGACCCCTACCACGGGGACCCCGAGGAGACCCGCCGACCGCAGACGGCCTGGCGGGACCTCACCACCGTGACCAGCCAGTGGAAGGCGGAGACCACGTGATCACCGAAGCCGACGAGACCCTGCTGCGCCGGGCGCTCGCCATCGCCGCCCACGCGGTCACCCTGGGCGACGCCCCGTACGGATCCCTGCTGGCCGGCCCGGACGGCGAGATCCTCGCCGAGGCCCACAACACCGTGCGGCGCGACAATGACATCACCGCCCACCCGGAGCTGAAGCTCGCCCGCTGGGCGGCCCGCGAACTCGACCCGGCCACGGCCGCCGGGACCACGCTGTACACCAGCTGCCAGCCGTGCGGGATGTGCCACGGCGGCATCGTCCGCTCCGGCCTCGGCCGCGTCGTCCACGCCCTGTCGACGGAGCAACTCGTCTCCCTCAACCCGCAGTCGGGCGCCTGGCCGGTGGTGCCGCAGGACGGCCCCGCACTGCCCGAGGAGGCCCGCGCCCCGATCGAGGCGTACTACCGGCCCCCGGGTCCGCCCGCTCCGGATCGCGGCGCCCCGGGCCGTCCGAGGAGGCCGTTCAGCAGCTGATCGACGTGGGCGGCGGCCAGGGCGGGCTCCAGGGGCTGGTGCTCGACCAGCAGGCGGTACCAGAAGAGGCCGAAGAAGTGGTCGGTGGCGGCCTGGAGGTCGGCGCCGGCGGGGAGTTCGCCGCGCCGGACGCCGCGGGCGAGCAGGGCGAGCACGACGGCGCGCCGGGTCTCCACCCACTCCCGGAAGGGCTCGGCGAACGCCGGGTCCAGCTGGGCCTCCGCCATGAGGCCGCGCAGCGTGCGGACCCGGACGGGGTGCGCGGTGACGCCGTACAGGGCGGTGGCGAAGGCGGTCAGGTCGTCGGCGAGCGAGCCGGTGTCGGGCTCGGGCATCCGCTGCTCGACGGCGGCCCGGTAGGCGTCCATGACGAGGACCGCCTTCGACTTCCACCAGCGGTAGACGGTGCTCTTGGCGACGTCGGCGCGGGCGGCCACGCGTTCGATGGTGACGGCCCGGTAGCCGAGGTCCTCGACGAGTTCGATCGCGGCGGTCAGAACGGCGTCGTGGGCGTCCTGGCTGCGGATCCGGCCGCCGGTGCGGCGACCGCGGGCTTCTCCGCTGGGGTTTTCTCCGGAAGGCACCTCCTCACGCTAGCAGCGTGCTACCTTCTAATCGAAACGCTACGGATCGTTTTAATTCAGGGGAGTGAATCGACCATGAGCGAGATCGTGGTGGCGCACGGCTACGGCGCGAGCGACGACAGCGTCTGGTTCCCTTACCTCACCGAGCAGTTGGCGAAGGCCGGGCACCGGGTCACCGTGCCACGGCTGCCGGAGACCGGGGCCCCGCGCCTGCAGCCGTGGCGCGAGGCCTACGGCGAAGCCGCGCTCGCCGCGGGCCCGGCCGAGTCCACCGTCCTGGTCGGACACAGCATCGGCGGGGTCAACGTGCTGCGCTTCCTGGAGCAGCACGACCCCGAGGCGAACGGGGTGTTCGCGGGCGTGCTGCTGGTGTCGGCCTCCGCCCACCCCGTCGGGTACGAGGCGCTCGCCTCCTTCTTCGAGGACGAGTTCGACTGGGAGCGCATCCGCCGCTCGGCCCGGGGGTTCCGGATCCTCCAGGCCATGGACGACCCGGTCAACCAGCCCGACCCGGCCGAGCACGTCCGCCTCTTCGTCCGGGGCCTCGGCGCGACCGCCGTCGTGACGCCCACCGGCGGCCACTACGGAGCCGCCCCGGACGACCACGTCGAGGTCCCGGAGGCCGTCCGGCTGGTCACGGAGCTGCTCGCGGCCCGACCCTGACCCCACCACCGAAGGCCGAGGACCGCGACCGTCAGGCGAACGACGGCCACCGCCCGGCGGCCCACGCCCGCCAGTCCGCCCAGCCCGGCGGCGGGCCGGCCACGGGCCCGAGTCCTTCCAGTTCCGCCGCGTCGGGCTCCTCGAAGTGCGCCCGCCCGAGCAGGATGTCCGCCTCGGTCATCGGGAACGTCTCCTCGGGGGTGGTCGCCCAGCGACGGGCGATCCGGGCGCGCTGGGTCTCGTCGTCCACCGGCAGGTAGAGCATGCGCAAGCACGCGCCCTCGGCCTCCACCAGCCAACGGATCGCCGAGCGCTCGTCCCGCGACCAACAGCCGTAGTCCACCACGACGTCGGTGCCCAGCCTGACCGCCTCCAGGGCGAGCCAGAGCATGCGGCCCTCCAGCACGTCCCGCTTCCCGTCCGCCTCCGCCACACCGAACAGGGGAATCATCCAGTCGTCGGGCGTCAGCCGCAGCGCGCCGCACTCCTCGGCGAGCTGCCGGGCCCTCGTGGTCTTTCCGGCCCCCGGCAGGCCGACCATCAGGAACAACGTGGTCACCCCCGGATCGTGACAGGGCCGCCGGACGGACGGCCACTGCTTTTCCGCACGCTCACGGCCGGATCCGCCGACTGCGCGGGGCCGGATCCGCCAGGGGGGACCCGACGGGGACGGTCCCGGGCGGGGACGGCGCCGGGCCCGCCCGGGCCGCCTCCTCCCGGCAGCGGGGACCGTCTCCGGGCCTGCGACCATGGGCCCGTCGGCAGATCGAGCAGGGGGACCGCATGGAGCTACGGCAGCTGCGCTGCTTCGTCGCCGTGGCCGAGGAACTGCACTTCGGCCGGGCCGCCGAGAAGCTGCTGCTCGGCCAGCCCGCCGTCAGCCAGCAGGTCCGGCGTCTGGAACGGGAGTTGAAGGTCGAGCTGTTCGACCGCTCGCCCCGGCACGTCCGGCTGACCCCGGCCGGCGAACGTTTCCTGCCCGCCGCCAGGAACGTCCTGACCGCCGGGGACGCCGCCCGTGCCCTCGCCGCCGACCTGGCCGCCCCCGCCGTGCTCCGACTCGGTACGGTCACCGGACTCGGCGACCGGCTCGACCTGATCCTGGACACCTACCAGCGCCGGGCCCCCGACGTCCACGTCGAACTCCACTCCGCCCCGGTGCGGTCGAGCAGAAGCGCGAGCCGGTCCGGAAGGTCACCGAGGCCTTCGTGGAGGCACTGGAGGTCCCCGCCAAGAGCGTGTACGTCTGGATCCAGGAGTACCAGGCGGAGAACTGGGGCGTCGCCGGCAAGCTCACCGCCGACCGGTGACCTGAAAACGGACCGCGGGGATGCCGCCGCTGCGCCAGTCGGTGAGGCACCCGCGGATGCCGGGACCATCGGGAGGCCGCCGGTCTCGGCAGGCATGAACCAGCCGACCCCGAAGGACTCGTCGAAGGTGCGGAGCCCGCCGCCGGCGGGGCCGGCGAGCAGGCGGACGGGGCCACGACGGTCCGGCGCCGACGACCTGCGGGAAAAGCAGTTGGTCCGCTCCGGCCACCGGTCCGACAATCACCGGATGACCGATGACCAGAGCGAGCTCCACCGGCGGCGCGCGGCCCGCATGTCCTGCAAGCGGTTCCTCTCCGGCGACCGCGCCCTCAGCATCCGCGAGCGCCTCGCCCGGCTCGCCGCCCTGGACGGCCTGGACGGCCTCCCCGACTTCTACGGCAGCGACGGCCCGGTGCGCGAGCTGGAGGAGCGGACCGCGGCGCTGCTGGGCAAGGAGGACGCGGTCTTCTTCCCCACCGGGACCATGGCCCAGCAGGTCGCGCTCCGCCACCACGCCGAACGCACCGGCAACCCGGCCGTCGTCCTCCACCCGCTCAGCCACATCGAGCGGCACGAACGCCACGCCTACACCCAGCTCACCGGTCTGCGCGGCCTCTGGCCCACCACCGAGCTGCGCCAGCCCACGCCGAAGGAACTCGCCGCGCTCGGCGAACCCTTCGGCACCCTGACCGTCGAACTTCCGCTGCGCGACCCGGGGTTCCTCCTCCCCACCTGGGACGAACTGACCGAACTCGTCGCGGCGGCCCGCGAGACCGGCGCCCGGGTGCACTTCGACGGCGCGCGCCTCTGGAACACCACGGTCCACTTCGGCAGGCCACTGGACGAGATCGCCGCCCTCGCCGACAGCGTCTACGTCTCCTACTACAAGGACCTCGGCGGCATCAGCGGAGCGGCGCTCGCCGGGGACGCCGCTCTCACCGCCCACGCCCGCACCTGGCGCCACCGCTACGGCGGCCAACTCTCCCAGCAGTGGCCGGCCGCCCTCGCCGCCCTCGACGGCCTGGACACCGTCCTCCCACGCGTCGCCGGCCACACCCGCCACGCCGCGACCCTCGTCCCGGCCCTGGCCGCACTCCCCGGAGCCCGCGTGTACCCGGACGTCCCGCCGACCCACGACTTCCAGCTCTGGCTCCCGCACCCGGCGAGGGCCCTCAACGCCGCGCACCTCGCGCTCGCCGAGCAGGAGGGCATCTGGTTCGTCCCGCACTGGTCGGACGCCGCCCCCGGCCTCGCCATGGCCGAGGTCCGCCTCGCCGGACCGGCGCGGGAGTGGACGGCGGACGAGGTGACGGAGGTCGGGCTGCGCTTCCTGGAGCTCGCCGCGGCGGGCTGACGGCATCGGCGTGCGGGCGTGCCACCCCAGGCGTGCCAGCGCACCACCCTCGGCGTGCGGGCGCACCCCCTCGGCGTACGGGCGCGCCCCCGAGGTGGTGCGCCGCAACCGGGTCGCTACCCCCCGACCCTTTGTGTCACTATGACGATATGAGCGAGATGCACGTGGGGGACCCCGCCGCCGTCCGGAGCCGCGAGGAACTGGCCGCACTGACGGCCGGCGGGGTGCACCCGAAGTGGGTGATGTTCTGGGGGCACACCGCCCGCAACGGCGGTGGCGGCACCCGGCAGGAGTGCCTGAGCCAGTGGTGGCCCGGCGAGTTCACCGTCAACGGGGTGACGTACGCGTCCGCCGAGCACTGGATGATGGCCGGCAAGGCCCGGATGTTCGGGGACGAGGCCATCGAACGGCAGATCCTGGCGGCCCGGACGCCCGCCGAGGCGAAGAAGCTGGGCCGACTGGTCGAGGACTTCGACGACGAGACCTGGGTGGCCGGCCGCTTCGAGCTGGTCGTGGCGGGCAACGTCGCGAAGTTCGGACAGGACGAGACGCTGCGCGCATACCTGCTGGGCACCGGCAGGCGGGTGCTGGTCGAGGCCAGCCCGGTGGACCGGATCTGGGGCATCGGGCTCGCGGCGGACGACATCCGGGCGCAGCGGCCCGACGAGTGGCGCGGGCTGAACCTGCTGGGCTTCGCGCTGATGGAGGCGCGGGCGCGGCTGGCCGCGTGAGCACGGTCGCGCCGCTGCTGAACGGGACGGTGGTGGTCTCGGCCGCCGTCTCGTACACGGTGGCGTTCTGCGCGATCGAGTGGGACCTGCGGAACCCGTACACCGTGGACGACCTGGTGCTGCGCGTGCTCTCGGCCGTCGTCACGCCGCCGCTGATCAACTGGCTGGCCCGGCGCGAACCCGCGGTCGGGAGCCCTCCCCGCAATCCGTTCCTCTTCGCGCTCGACCTGTGGGCGTACGGCCAGTTGATGCTGGTGCTGTACGACACCGCGCTGCTCTACAACCTGGCCCGGCTCGGCGCCCACCTCCTCCCCGCCGCGGCCGCGTCGGCGGTCCTCACCGCGACCCACCTGTTCCGCCGCTCCGCGACCTCACCGACCGGCCCGTACGTCGCCACGCTCGCGGCGACCATCGGCCGGGCGCTGGCGCTCTTCCTCGTGCCCGCCCTGGCGATCCGCTACGCGCAGACCTTCGCCACGCCCCGACTCGCCGCACTGGCGGGCCTGGTGGTGATCGGCGCGGCCGCCCGGCGGGACACCGTACGCCTCCTGCTTCCCGCCGTCGCCGCCGCGGCGGTCGGTTACGTCGTCGCCGTCCTCCTCCCGGGGCCGTACTACGAGGCGACCCTGCTGCGGAGCGCGACCGGCGCACTTCTTGCCGCGACCGCCGTCTGCGCGCTCCTTGACACCACTCGGGCACGACTGGTCGTGCGCTCTTAACTCCCCAGCCACATACCGACGTCAGGATGTCCTGCAGTCAGGGTCTGGATGGACAGGTTGGGGCGATCATGCGCATGCGGCCGACGGCACAATCCGCAGGCCAGCAGCTGGAGGGCGAGCAACAAGCCGCCGAACTCCGCGCAGAGCTGGACGAGTTACTCCGCGCGAGCCGCTATGCGAGCCAGCGTGAACGGCGACTGAACGAGGCGATCCGGGCCAGCCCGGGGCGGCAGCGGCCGGACGGCGACCTGCTGCGGCAGCTCGCCCAGGCCCGCACCCTCCGCGAGGGGCTGGGCGCCCGGTGTCTCCGACTCAGCGACCAGCTGGAGGCGTTGGAGACCCGGCTCAGACACCGGCAGCAGCAGGAACAGGAACCACCGCAGTACCGCTGGCAGCCTCCGGATCCCGGGCCCGAACCGGAACCCGCAGCCCCGAAGGCCCCGCCGCCCCCCGCCCGCCCCGACATCGGCGCCCTCACCGAGCGGATCACCACCCTCCACCGCACCGGCGCCCTCACCGAGGCCGCGGAGCTGCTCGACCAGGCCGCCACCCGCCTCGACGCCGCCGACGCCGCGCTGCTGGTCGGCATGCTCGCCCGGTACGGCCCGACCGGCGCCTCCCTCCACCTCGCCCGCGGCGCCGCGCGATCCACGCCCGAACACGCCGTCGCCGTCCTGGCGGAGCTGCGCGAACTGGGCCTGGCCGAGGAGGCCGCCGCGCTGTTCCACGCCTTCTGGGCCTACCCCGCCGCCTCCGTCCCCGGGCTGCTCTCGGCACTGGAGCGGGCCGGGCAGAACGCCGACAGCGCGACGCTCCTGTGGGAGTGGGGCTCGGCACCGACGCCCGAACTGACCTCCCTCGCCGCCTGCCTCCAGCAGCACGGCCGGCTCGGCGACGTCCGGACCCTGCTGCGCCAGGCCGTCGGCCGCCCCACCGCCGACCTCGCCTCGCTCGCCACCGAGCTGCCGCCCGCGCTCGCCACCGACCTGCTGCACGCGCTGGCGGCGCTCCGACCGCCCGTCGAACTCGTGCGCCTGGCAGCCGCGTTGGACGGCACCGGCAGCCGGGACCTGTACGGGCAGCTGCTGGGCGCGCTGCTCGCCGACGGCCCCCGCCACCGCACCACCCTCGCCGCCCTCCGCGCGGCCGGCCTGCCGACCGCCCCGCCCGCGGCGCCGCGCTCCCGCTGGGGACGGCGCTAGGCAGCAGCCGACGCCCGGTGCGTGGAGCAGATGCAGGAGCCCCCGCCCGCCCCGGTTCGGGGTGGACGGGGGCTCCCCGGCGGGAGGACCCGACCTAGCAGCCGATCAGGCGCGCACCGAGGTACGCCTTGACCTGGTCCAGCGAGACGCGCTCCTGCGACATGGTGTCGCGGTCGCGGACGGTCACCGCGTTGTCCTCGAGGGTGTCGAAGTCGACGGTGACGCAGAACGGCGTGCCGATCTCGTCCTGGCGGCGGTAGCGCTTGCCGATCGCGCCGGCGTCGTCGAACTCGACGTTCCACGCGGTGCGCAGGTCGGCGGCGAGGCCGCGGGCCTTCGGCGAGAGGTCGGCGTTGCGCGACAGCGGCAGGACGGCGACCTTGACCGGGGCCAGGCGCGGGTCGAGCCGCATGCCGACGCGCTTCTCCATGACGCCCTTGGCGTTCGGCGCCTCGTCCTCGAAGTAGGCGTCGATCAGGAAGGCCAGCATGGCGCGGTTGAGGCCGGCCGCCGGCTCGATGACGTACGGGAAGTAGCGCTCGCCGGACTCCTGGTCGAAGTACTTCAGGTCCTGGCCGGACGCCTCGCTGTGCACCCGCAGGTCGTAGTCGGTGCGGTTGGCGACGCCCTCCAGCTCGGAGAACTCACTGCCACCGAAGTTGAAGCGGTACTCGATGTCCACCGTGCGCTTGGCGTAGTGGGAGAGCTTCTCCTTCGGGTGCTCGAAGAAGCGCATGTTCTCGGTGCGCAGGCCGAGGCCGACGTACCAGTCCCAGCGCTGCTGCAGCCAGTACTCGTGCCACTGCTCGTCCTCGCCGGGCTTGACGAAGAACTCCATCTCCATCTGCTCGAACTCGCGGGTCCGGAAGATGAAGTTGCCGGGGGTGATCTCGTTGCGGAAGCTCTTGCCGGTCTGGGCGATGCCGAACGGCGGCTTCTTGCGCGACGTGGTCTGGACGGCCTTGAAGTTGGTGAAGATGCCCTGGGCGGTCTCGGGGCGCAGGAACGCCAGGCCGCTGGCCTCCTCGGTGACACCGAGGTGGGTCTTCAGCATGCCCGAGAAGTCCTTGGGCTCGGTGAACTGGCCCTTGGTGCCGCAGTCGGGGCAGTTGACGTCCTTGAGGCCGTTCGGCGGCGGGAAGCCGTGCTTGGCCTCGTACTTCTCCTCCAGGTGGTCGGCCCGGTGGCGCTTGTGGCAGGAGAGGCACTCGGTCAGCGGGTCGTTGAAGGTGGCGACGTGGCCGGAGGCCTCCCAGACCTCGCGGGCGAGGATCACCGACGAGTCGAGTCCGACGACGTCCTCACGGGCCTGGACCATCGCGCGCCACCACTGGCGCTTGATGTTCTCCTTGAGCTCGACACCCAGCGGCCCGTAGTCCCAGGCGGCACGCGTGCCGCCGTAGATCTCGCTGCAGGGGTAGACGAAGCCACGGCGCTTGCTCAGGCTGACGATCGTGTCGATCTTGTCGGCGGCCACAGTGCTCTCTTCAGTACGTACGGCACGGTCAGGGCACGGCTGGTTGCGCGTACCCGAATACCTCAGGTTACCGGCCATATGGGTACGTGATTCAAATCGGTATCGTCCGGCCGCCCCCACTCTTCGCCACCTGCCGTTCACCCGTCCGAGTGAGTTGACAATCATTTCCATCTGAGATGAGAATGATTGTCATGATGATCGGACGACGTACCCGCAGCTCCATAGCCCTCGCCGCCACCGCCCTCGTCTCCTCCCTCGTCCTCACCGCCTGCGGAGGCAGCAGCAGTGCCGACAGCGGCAACGGCAAGCTCAAGGTCGTCGCGTCCTTCTACCCGATGGAGTTCCTCGCCCGGCAGATCGGCCAGGAGCACGTCACGGTCACCGACCTCACCGCCGCCGGCATCGAGCCGCACGACCTGGAGCTCACCGCCAAGCAGGTCGGCGCCGTCCAGAAGGCCGACGCGATCATCTACCTCAAGGGCCTGCAGCCCACCGTCGACCAGGCCGTCGCGCAGTCCTCCAGCAAGCACCGGATCGACGCCACCGCCGCCAGCCCGCTGGTCGACCACCACCTCGACGAGGGCGAGGCGGCCGGCGGCCACAAGCACGAGGGCCCGGTCGGCGACCCGCACATCTGGCTCGACCCGACCCGCTACGCGGCGATCGCCAGGAGCGTCGGCGACGAGTTCGCCAAGGCTGACCCGACCCACGCCGAGGACTACCGGAAGAACACCGACGCGCTGGTCACCTCGCTCACCGCGCTCGACCAGGACTTCCGGACCGGACTGAAGGACACCCGGACCAGGACCTTCGTCACCAGCCACGCCGCCTTCGGCTACCTCGCCGACCACTACGGCCTCACCCAGGTCGCCATCAACGGCGTCGACCCGGAGTCCGAGCCCACCCCGGCCCGCCTCGCCGCCGTGCAGAAGGCCGCCAAGGACAACGGCGTCACCACGATCTTCTTCGAGACCCTGGTCAGCCCCAAGCTCGCCGACACCGTCGCCAAGGACCTCGGCCTCAAGACCGCCGTCCTGGACCCGCTGGAGGGCGTCAAGGACCCCTCCAAGGACGACTACCTCACCGTCATGAAGCAGAACCTGGCCAACCTCCGGGCCGCCCTCGGCGCCACGACCGGCACCGGCACCACGACCGGCACCGACGCCCCGGCCGCGCCGGACACCCCGGCCGCGAGCAGCACCCCGGACGCCACCCCGGCCGCAAGCCCGGCCGCAAGCCCGGCCGGCCAGGACGCCACCACCCCTGCCGCCACCAGCTGACGGGACGCGAACACCATGACCCACGCGATACCCCCGGCCGTCCGCCTCCGTGACGCCGTCGCCTCCCGCGGCGGCCGACCGGTGCTGCGCGGCGTCGACCTCACCGTCCGGCCCGGCGAGGTCGTCGCCCTGCTGGGCGCCAACGGCTCCGGCAAGTCGACCACCGTCAAGACCGTGATCGGCTCCGTCCCCCTGGAGCACGGCACCCTGGAGCTGTTCGGCGCCCCGTACGGCTCCTTCCGCGCCTGGCACCGCATCGGGTACGTCCCGCAGCGCACCACCGCCGCCTCCGGCGTCCCGGCCACCGTGCGCGAGGTCGTCTCCACCGGCCGGCTGCCCCAGCACCGGCTGCTGCCGTTCCGCCGCAAGGACCGCGAGGCGGTGGACCGCGCGCTGGCCGCCGTCGGCATGCTGGAGCGGGCCGGGGACGGCGTGGCCGACCTGTCCGGCGGCCAGCAGCAGCGGGTGCTGATCGCCCGCGCCCTGGTCGGCTCCCCCGACCTGCTGATCATGGACGAGCCGATGGCCGGCGTGGACTCCGCCAGCCAGCAGGTGCTCGCCGAAACCCTGCGCACCGAGGTCGGCCGCGGCGCCGCCGTCCTCCTCGTCCTGCACGAACTCGGGCCGCTGGAGCCGCTGATCGACCGCGCCGTCGTCCTGCGGGACGGCTGCGTCGCCCACGACGGCCCGCCCGTGCCCAATACCGGCCTGCACGCGCTGCCCGGCCACGACCACGTCCACCCGCACGCCGACCTGACCCCGCCGAGGCTGCTCGCATGACCGAGATGCTGTCCTACGACTTCATGCAGCGCGCCCTGCTCGCCGCCGTCCTGGTCGGGATCACCGCCCCCGCCGTCGGCATCTACCTGGTGCAGCGCCGCCAGGCCCTGATGGGCGACGGCATGGGCCACGTCGCGATGACCGGCGTCGGCCTCGGCTTCATCTTCCAGACCAGCCCGGTCTGGATGGCCGTGCTGGTCTGCGTGCTCGGCGCCGTCACCATGGAGCTGGTCCGCTCGCGCGGCAACCAGCGCGGCGACATCGCCCTCGCGATGCTCTTCTACGGCGGCATGGCCTGCGGCAAGCTGCTCGTCTCGCTCTCCGCCGAGGCCGGCGCCGGCTCGCTGGAGAGCTACCTGTGGGGCTCGATCCTCACCGTCGCCCCCGCCGACCTGGCCGCCATCGCGGTGCTCGGCGCGGTGGTCATCGCGGTCACCGTCGGCCTGCGCCGCCAGCTCTTCGCGATCTGCCAGGACGAGGACTTCGCCCGGGTGACCGGCCTGCCGGTGCGCACCCTCAACCTGCTGCTGGCCGTGATGGCCGCGGTCACCGTCACCGTCGCCATGCGGGTGGTCGGACTGCTGCTGGTCAGCGCCCTGATGGTGGTCCCGGTGGTCGCCGCCCAGCAGCTCACCCGTTCCTTCGCCGCCACCCAGGCCGCCTCGATCGCGCTCGGCGTGGTGGTCTCGCTGGCCGGCGTCACCGGCTCGTACCAGCTCGACGTGCCCTCCGGCCCGGCCATCGTGCTGCTCGCCATCGCGGTCTTCGCGGTGTTCAGCGCGCTCGCCGCGCCGCTCGCCCGGCGGCGCCACCGCGCCGACACCGAGCAGGGACCGAAGGTCTGCGACGTCGAACTGCCGGTCCAGTCGCCGGACCGCACTTCCTCCGGCACGACCGCCCCTGAGGGGCGGGCCGGGCTGGCACAATGAGGTGCGAGACGACCACGACCCCAGGAGGACCCACGGTGACCACCGCAGGCCCGTCGCCGCGCGCCCGATCGACCCGGCAGCGTGCCGCCGTCTCGGCGGCCCTGGACGAGATCGCGGACTTCCGCAGCGCGCAGGAGCTCCACGACCTGCTCAAGCACCGCGGGGACTCCGTCGGTCTGACCACGGTCTACCGCACCCTGCAGTCGCTCGCGGACGCCGGTGAGGTGGACGTGCTGCGCACCGCCGACGGCGAGGCGGTCTACCGCCGGTGCAGCAGCGGGCACCACCACCACCTGGTCTGCCGGCACTGCGGCGCCACCGTCGAGGTGGAGGGCCCCGCGGTGGAACGCTGGGCGAACTCCGTCGCCGCCGAGCACGGCTTCAGCGACATCGCGCACACGCTGGAGATCTTCGGCACCTGCGCGGAGTGCGCCAAGAAGGCCTGAGCCCCGCACGCCGTCCGCTCGCGGCCCGCGCACGACGAAGAGGACCCCCCGGGATCTGCCCGGTGGGTCCTCTTCGTCGTGCGCGGGGGCTGCGCCGGCCCGTCCGGTCGGCGTCAGAGCCGGGACGGCCGCGGGGCGGGCAGCTCGTTCGGGATCGCCCCGCCGAAGCGCCGGTCGCGCATCGCGTACTGCTCGCAGGCGCGCCACAGGTCGCGCCGGTCGAAGTCCGGCCAGAGCACGTCCTGGAACACGAACTCGGCGTAAGCCGACTGCCAGAGCAGGAAGTTGGAGGTGCGCTGCTCCCCACTGGGGCGCAGGAAGAGGTCCACGTCCGGCATGTCCGGGTGGTACATGTACTTGGCGAGGGTCTTCTCGTTGACCTTCTTCGGGTCCAGCTTCCCGGCCGCGACGTCGCGGGCGATCCCCTGCGCCGCGTCCGCGAGCTCGGCCCGGCCACCGTAGTTGACGCACATGTAGAGCGTGACGGCGTCGTTGTCCTTGGTGTGCTCCTCGGCGACCTGGAGCTCCTGGACGACGCTCTTCCACAGCTTGGGCATCCGGCCGGCCCAGCGGATCCGCACGCCCATCGCGCCCATCTCCTCGCGGCGGCGGGCGATGACGTCCCGGTTGAAGTTCATCAGGAACTTCACCTCGTCGGGCGAGCGCTTCCAGTTCTCGGTGGAGAAGGCGTACAGCGAGATGTTCTTGACCCCGAGCTCGATGGCGCCGGCGAGGACGTCCAGCACCACGGACTCGCCGACCTTGTGGCCCTCGGTGCGCGGCAGTCCGCGCTCCTTGGCCCATCGGCCGTTGCCGTCCATCACGATGGCGACGTGGCCGGGGACCAGCTCGCCGGGGATCTTCGGGGGCTGTGCGCCGCTGGGGTGCGGGGTCGGGGGCGCGTACGCCCGCTGCTTGCCGCCGCCGAAGAGCCGTCGCGCTGCCATGTGCTCACTTCTCCACGTATCTCATCGAGCGGATGCCCCGCTCCAGGTGCCACTGCAGATAGGCCGCGACCAGGCCGCTGCCCTCCCGCCAGTACCGCGGCTCGCAGGCGTCGGCCGTCCGCCAGTCCCCTGACAACAGCGCCCCGAGCAGTACCAGTGTCTCAGGGGAGGGTACGGCACATCCGGGGACACGGCAGTCCGCGCAGAGCACCCCGCCCGCCTGGAGCGAGAAGAAACGGTTCGGCCCGTCCAGGCCGCACTTGGCACAGTCGGTGAAGCTCGCGCCGTACCCGTTCACCGCGAGCGACCGCAGCAGGAAGGCGTCCAGCACCAGGTGCGACTCGTGCAGCCCCGCCGCCAGCGTGCGCAGCCCGCCCACCAGCAGCAGGTACTGCTGCACGGCGGGCTCGCCCTCGTTCTCGGCGAAGCGCTCGGCCGTCTCCAGCATCGCCGTGCCGGCGGTGTAGCGGCCGTAGTCGGTGACGATCGACCCGCCGTACGGCGCGATGGTCTCCACCTGGGTGCAGAGCGGCAACCCGCGGCCGACCAACTCACTCCCCCGGCTGAAGAACTGCACGTCCACGTGCGAGAACGGCTCCAGGCGGGCACCGAACTTGGACTTGGTCTTCCGCACCCCGCGCGCCACCGCCCGCACCTTGCCGTGCTGGCGGGTCAGCAGGGTGATGATCCGATCGGCCTCGCCGAGCTTCTGCGCCCGCAACACGACGCCGTCGTCCCGGAAAAGACTCATGGGGACCATTGTCCCCCAGCCACGGACAACCGCGGACAGCCGTGTTGCCCGCACCGGGGCCGTGGGGGAGGACCACTGCGGTGCGGGTCACGGCGGGCCCGGAGGGGGGTTCGGGCCCGTTTTTGTGGGGGATCTCGGAGATGGTCCACGGGTGGTCGACGGTCGGGGTCGACGGTCAGGGGGTGTGACGTGGCCGCAGGGGCCGGGGGCCGACGGTGTCTCGGGGGTGGGCGGTGTCTCCGGGGTCGACGGTGTCTCGGGGGTGGGCGGTGTCTCGGGGGCCGGCGGTGGCCGACGGCCGTCGACGGTGTCCCGCGGGGTCGGCGCTGCGCTCGCGGCTCGTCGTGCGCCCGGGCGGGCTACTTGTACGGGGTCCGGGTCGCCGCCTCCAGCAGCGCCCCGACCCGGGCCTTCGGCAGGTCCAGGCAGCGCCCGACCGTGGCCAGCGCCTCGCGCTCCTGCGGCAGGTACCGACCGTCGGCCAGGGCGATCGCCGCGCCCTGCAGCAGCAGCCGCTCGCGGCCCTGGTGGGCGATGTGGGGGGTGAGCGGTTCGAGCACCGCGTGCAGTTCCACGGCCAGGCCGCCGGTGTCCCCCAGCCTCCGGCCGGGGGGCGACTCCAGTTCGTGGGCCTCGTAGAGCTCGCCGCCGAGTCCGGACAGCGCCGCGAGCGCGGCCAGCACCTGGGCCTCGCCGCAGTCCTCGAACCCGGCCTCGCGCACCGCCGCGCAGGCCGCCTCGCGGGCCGCCCGGTGGGCGGTGCCGCCGGCCGCGAGCAGGGTCAGCGCGATGGTGTACTGCGCGTCCCGCAGCATCCCGCCCAGTCGCACGCAGGTCGGCTGTTCCAGGCTCTCGACTCCGTACCGGCCGTGGCAGCTGGTGCACTGCACGCTGCCGATCACCGGTCCGAGCGGGAGCACCGGGGTCCCCAGCAACCGCAGCCACCGCCGGCCGTGCTGCCGGCGGTAGTTGCGGTCCCCGCCGCAGCCCGGGCAGAAGAAGTCACCGAGAACGTCAGTCCGCCACCGCGGGCGAACACCCCACAACCTGGACACGGCGCCACTCCCCAGACATGGCAGGCGGCCTGCTCGACGATGGGCAGGTCACGCGACCGGACACCGGGCCGTCCCACCGACCCGGCCTTCCGGTGGATCGATGTTGCCACGGTTACCGGCACGTGTCAGTACCTCGAACGGCTTCCGATCCCAAAAAATGTGGCGCAGGACACAGCGCCCCGACGGCGGTGCCGGAGCACGGCGAAGGGCCGCCCCGCAGGACGGCCCCGCCGCGTGCCACTCGTACGAACTACCCGCGCTGCGACCGGTTGACGGCGCTGATCATCGCCTTCAGCGAGGCCAGCACGGTGTTGCCGTCGATCCCCACGCCCCACAGCACCTTGCCGTCCACCGCGCACTCGACGTAGGCGGCGGCCTGGGCGTCACCGCCCTCGCTCAGCGCGTGCTCGGCGTAGTCCAGGACGCGGACGTCGAAGCCGATCCGGGCCAGCGCGTCCGCGAAGGCCGAGACCGGGCCGTTGCCGGTACCGCTCAGCGCCACCGGGGCGCCGTCCACCACGGCCTCCGCGGTCAGCGCGTCCCGGCCGTCCTCGGTGGTCAGGGTGCGCGAGCCGCTCAGCGACAGCCGGCCCCACGGGTTGCCCGTGGTCGGCAGGTACTCGTCCTCGAAGACCCGCCAGATCTCCGCCGGGGTGACCTCGCCGCCCTCGGCGTCGGTCTTGGCCTGGATGATCCGGGAGAACTCGATCTGCATCCGGCGCGGCAGGTCCAGCTTGTGGTCGTTCTTCAGGACGTACGCCACCCCGCCCTTGCCGGACTGGCTGTTGACCCGGATGACCGCCTCGTACGTGCGGCCGACGTCCTTCGGGTCGATCGGCAGGTACGGCACGCCCCAGGTGTGCTCCTCCACCGGCACGCCCGCCGCCTTCGCGTCCGCCTCCAGGGCGTCGAAGCCCTTCTTGATGGCGTCCTGGTGCGAGCCGGAGAAGGAGGTGTACACCAGGTCACCGGCGTACGGGTGGCGCGGGTGCACCTCCATCTGGTTGCAGTACTCGGCGGTGCGGCGCACCTCGTCGATGTCGGAGAAGTCGATCTGCGGGTCGATGCCCTGCGAGAACAGGTTCATCCCCAGCGTCACCAGGTCGACGTTGCCGGTCCGCTCGCCCTGCCCGAACAGACACCCCTCGATGCGGTCCGCGCCCGCCATGTACGCCAGTTCGGCGGAGGCGACGGCGGTGCCGCGGTCGTTGTGCGGGTGGACCGACAGGCAGACGAACTCGCGGCGCGACAGGTTGCGCGACATCCACTCGAACTGGTCGGCCTGGACGTTCGGGGTGGCCCGCTCGATGGTGGCCGGCAGGTTCAGGATGATCTCGCGGCCCTCGCCGGGCTGCCAGACGTCCATGACCGCCTCGCAGACCTCCAGCGCGAAGTCCAGCTCGGTGTCGACGAAGATCTCCGGCGAGTACTGGTAGCCGAAGACGGTGTCGTCGCCCAGCAGCTTCTCCGCGTACTCCATCACCAGCCGAGTGCCGTCGGTGGCGATCGCCCTGGTCGCCACCCGGTCGTTGCGGAACACCACCCGGCGGAACAGCGGCGCCGTCGCGTTGTACAGGTGGACGGTCGCGCGCGGGGCGCCGACCAGCGACTCGACGGTCTTCTCGATCAGCTCCTCGCGGGCCTGCGTCAGCACCGAGATGGTGACGTCCTCGGGGATCGCCCCCTCCTCGATCAGCGACCGTACGAAGGCGTGGTCGGTCGCCCCGGAGGAGGGGAACCCGACCTCGATCTCCTTGTAGCCCATCGCGACCAGCAGGTCGAACATCTTGCGCTTGCGAGCCGGGGACATCGGGTCGATCAGGGCCTGGTTGCCGTCCCGCAGGTCGGTCGAGAGCCAGCGCGGCGCCTTGGTGATCACGGCGTCCGGCCAGGTGCGGTCCGCCAGGTCCACGGCGCCGAACGGCAGGTAGCGCCCGTACCGCATGCCCGAGGGCTGCTGGCGCACGGAGGCGGCGGTGATCGGGGTGGGCCGGTCGACGAAGGCCGGGGCGGCGGGGACGGACGCGGCGGAGGTCTGCTCGGTCATGAGGTGACTCTCGGCTTCCTGTGGATGCGTGGTGCGGGCGGGTCGGGAGGGATCAACACCGACTGGCCGGCCTCTGCTGCCGCTGCACGACCCGCCGTTGGGTCGCCCGATGACGCGCACAGCTCGTTCCCCGCGGCGAGGGAGCCGGCCCCAGTGGACTACAGGCCCTCGACGCGGCAGCTAAGAAGAAGCAGCCCGTTGCGCATGATGGGACCCAGCGTAACCCAGCGCCGCGCGCCCCCGAAGTGATCCGGGCCCCCGTTCCACTCCTTGAGACGTCGACCGGCCATGTCAAGGGTGATGACATCCGGTCATCGGGGCCTCACTCTGGGCCACATGACTGCAGTAGTACCGATCTGCGCGATCGTCCCGCCGTACGTCCTGGACCGCCTCGCCGAGGCCGGTCACGAAGCCGCCGTCCACTCCCTCGCGCTCGACGCCGCCCACCGTGCGGCCCGCCTCTCCCCGCCCCCGCCCGCCGGCGGCGCCCCGGGACTCGACCGGGTGGTCTCCGACGCCGGCCACGGCCAGCGACTGCCCGGCCGCACCGCGCGCACCGAGGGCCAGGCGGCCGTCACCGACGCCTCCGTCAACCACGCCTACGACGGCCTCGGCGCCACCTTCGCGCTCTACGCCGACGCCTTCGGCCGGCGCTCGATCGACGACCGCGACCTGCGGCTGGACGCCAGCGTCCACTACGGCCGCAACTACGACAACGCCTTCTGGAACGGCCACCGGATGGTCTTCGGCGACGGCGACGGCGAGATCTTCGGCGACTTCACCGCCTGCATCGACGTCATCGGCCACGAACTCACCCACGGCGTAACCCAGTTCACCGCCGGACTGGACTACCAGGACCAGCCCGGCGCGCTCAACGAGTCGGTCTCCGACGTCTTCGGCTCGCTGGTCAAGCAGTACGCGCTGCACCAGGCCGCCGCCGACGCGGACTGGTTGATCGGCGCCGGCCTGCTCGCCCCCGGGATCCAGGGCGTGGCACTGCGCTCGATGAAGGCGCCCGGCACCGCCTACGACGACCCCCGGCTCGGCAAGGACCCGCAGCCCGCACACATGCGGGACTACGTGAACACCGCCGAGGACAACGGCGGGGTGCACATCAATTCCGGCATCCCCAACCACGCGTTCTACCTGCTGGCCACCGCCCTCGGCGGCTCGGCCTGGGAGCGCGCCGGGCGGATCTGGTACGACGCGCTGACCGGGCGCACGCTGCCGGCCGACGCCGGCTTCACCGCCTTCGCCCGGGCCACCGTGGCCGCCGCCAAGGCCCGCTACCCCGACCAGTCCTCGATCGCGGACACCGTCACGGCCTCCTGGGCGCAGGTCGGCGTCAGCCCGGGGTGACCGGAAGCCCCGGGCCGGGTCTCCGGGCCGGGCCTCCGGGCCGGGCCTCCGACCGACCGAGACCGGTTGAGACCGGGTTGAGGTGCGCTTAAGGTCACGGTCCGGGAAAAGCGCCGCAAAAGCCTTCCCTGCGTAGCACCATGGACACCATGCGTATCCAGGTGACCCGGACCGGCGGCTTCGCGGGAATCGTCCGCCACGCGGAGCTCGACACCGCCGAGCGCACGGACGCCCCGCACGTCCACGCGCTCGCCCGCGAGGCCGTCGCGGGCGGGTTGCGCGCCCCCTCCTACGGGGTGCCGGACGGCTTCCACTACGAGATCACCGTCGACGGCCGGAAGGTCTACTGCGCCGATCCGAAGCTCACCGACTCGCAGCGGGAGCTGGTGTCACTGGTGTTGCGCGAGGGCGCCTAGGATCCGCCTTCCGGCCCCTGCCCGTGGGGCCGGGGAACGGCGGTGGCCCGCCCGGACGCTGCACGTCCGGACGGGCCACCGGCCATCCCGTTCTCGTCGAACTCCCTTTCCGGGAGGGCTGGTTCAGAAGCCGAGCTTGCGCAGCTGCTTCGGGTCGCGTTGCCAGTCCTTGGCGACCTTGACGTGCAGGTCGAGGTAGACCGGCGTGCCGAGCAGTGCCTCGATGTGCTTGCGGGCGGTGGTGCCGACGTGCTTGAGCCGCGCGCCCTTGGCGCCGATCACGATCGCCTTCTGGCTCTGCCGCTCGATGTAGACGTTGGCGTGGATGTCCAGCAGCGGGCGGTCCGCCGGGCGGCCCTCGCGCGGGAGCATCTCCTCGACCACGACGGCCAGCGAGTGCGGCAGCTCGTCCCGCACGCCTTCGAGCGCGGCCTCGCGGATCAGCTCGGCCACCATGATCTGCTCGGGCTCGTCGGTGAGGTCGCCCGCCGGGTAGAGCTGGTCGCCCTCCGGCAGCAGCTTGGTGAGCAGGTCGGCGACCAGCTCCACCTGCTTGTCGCCGACCGCGGAGACCGGGATGATCTCGGCCCACTCGAAGCCCAGCTCGATGCCGAGCTGGTGGATGGCGATCAGCTGCTCGGCCAGGCGCTTGGAGTCGACCAGGTCGGTCTTGGTGACGATGGCGACCTTCGGGGTCTTCTTGATCCCGGCGATCTCCTTGGCGATGAACTTGTCGCCAGGGCCGATCTTCTGGTCGGCGGGCAGGCAGAAGCCGATCACGTCGACCTCGGCCCACGTGGTGCGGACCAGGTCGTTGAGGCGCTCGCCGAGCAGCGTGCGCGGCTTGTGGAGGCCGGGGGTGTCGACCAGTACGAGCTGGGCGTCGGGGCGGTGCACGATGCCGCGCACGGTGTGCCGGGTGGTCTGCGGTCGGTCGGAGGTGATCGCGACCTTCGTCCCCACCAGGGCGTTGGTCAGGGTCGACTTGCCCGCGTTGGGCCGGCCGACGAAGCACGCGAACCCGGAGCGGTACGAGGAGGAAGGGGCATTCATGGGCTCCATTCTCCCTGATCACCGGAGCCCCGCCGTCCGGGGTCGTCCGAGGGGGCTCCGACGGCCGCGGGCGCGCCCGGCGCGGGGCTCAGCCCTTCTTGCCGCCCTTGCCGCCGCCGGGGATCAGCGAGACCACCACCAGCACCAACAGGAAGGCCAGCGAACCGAACAGCCAGACCTGCGATCCGGTCTCCTGCCACTTGCCCAGCCCCATCACGAACAGCAGCAGCCCGGCGAAGAACGCCACCGCCCCCATGTCCCAGTCCCCTCACCGAGTCCACTCCCCCGGTGAGATTATCTGCAGAAACCATGGGGGCAATCACGCCGGGCCTCCCCGGCTGGAAAGGCCTCCCCGAGGCCCCCGCCGACGTTCCCGACGGCGCCCCGCCCCGCCTCCGACGCCCCCGCGCGAGGCCTCAGCGCGCCTCGGCGGCCACCCGCAGCACCCCGTCCGGACCGGCCAGCAGCACCGGCGTCCCCGCCCCGCCCAGGTCCCGCACGGCGGCCAGGTCCGCCTCGGCGGGCTGCTCCGCCTCGCTCACCACGGCCGCCGCCTCCAGCGACCTGGCGCCACTGGCCACCGCCATCGCCACCGCCGTCTGCAGTGCGCTCAGCCGCAGCGACTCCAGGGCGACCGTCCCGGCCACGTAGGTGCGACCGGTCTCGTCACGCACCGCGGCCCCCTCGGGGACGCCGTTGCGGGCGCGGGCCGAGCGGGCCAGGGTGATGATCTTCTTGTCTTCGGGGTCAAGCTCGACGATGTCACTCATGCCGCCGAGCATAGGGACCCGTCGCGGATCAGTGGCCGACCGGGTGGGTCGGGCCCGGGTTCGGGTTCATGACCTTGACGAAGGTCTTCGGCCCGGACGGCATCGGCTCCTCGTTCTCCGCGCGGTGGCGCCAGTACGGGTTGTCGTGCGGCAGGTGGCTGCTCACCCGGCCGTACATGCCGAAGGTCGTCAGGACGACCCCGAAGAGGAACGCGAACAGCACGTTCGACATCCGGAAGTTGAGGATGTTGGCGTCCGGGCGTCCGAGCACCGCCAGGCCGTAGAAGCCGGACACCACGAACAGCACGCCCACCACCATGTTCAGGTTGGCGGCGAAGTTCCCGCCGATCACCGCGCCGAGCACCAGGACCGCGCCCACCACGATGGACAGGACGGCCAGCGTCCCGTTGGTCGACAGCCCGACGATCCGATCCCCCTCGGTGTCCAGGAAACCCGGGTGGTCGGCCAGCCCGAGGGCGCCGAACACGATCAGGAAGACCCCCCCGAGTCCCGCTCCGATCCGCCAGACCATGAGGAGCTTGTGGTCGACGGGCAGTTCGTCTTGCAGCTTCATGGCGACCTCCATGGCTCGGCCACGGCCTAGCTGTAGGGATGGCTCCCCTGCATGTGCGGCACCTCGTGCATGTAGAGCGAGCCGCACTGCTGGCAGCACCGCAACCCGGTCCCCCACTCCTGCTCGGGCCGCGTCTCGGCGTCGTCGGGCATGGTGCGCCCGCAGAGCGCCACCGACAGGTCCTCGTCCCGCACCACGTGCCAGGACTTGACTCCGCCGGCCGCCCCCTGCGGGCCGTACTCCGCGCGAAGTTTGTGCGTCATGCCCTCCATGGTCGCTCGGCGACCGCACACCCGCTACTCGCCCGCCGGGTCCTCGGGGTCGTCGGTGGCGCGGACCGGGGCGGCGACCACGGAGCCGATGCGGTTGCGGCGGCCGGCCGAGGACTCGGCGGTCAGCAGGATGCCGGTCAGGCCGTCCTCGACGGGTTCCGGCAGCGGGATCTCGCAGGCGGAGCCGGGGATCGGTACCCGGCCGAGGTGCTTGGCCAGCAGGCCGCCGACGGTCTCGACGTCCTCGTCCTCCAGCTCGATGCCGAACAGCTCGCCCAGGTCCTCCACCAGGAGGCGGGCGGTGATCCGGTACGAGCCGTCACCGAGGTCCTCCACCGGCGCGATCTCCCGGTCGTACTCGTCGGTGATCTCGCCGACGATCTCCTCCAGGACGTCCTCGATGGTGACCAGGCCGGCCGTGCCGCCGTACTCGTCGATCACGATCGCGACGTGCGAGCGGCGCTGCTGCATCTCGCGCAGCAGGTCGCCGGCCGGCTTGGAGTCCGGGACGAAGACGGCCGGGCGCATCACCGCGCCGACCTCCTCGGCCTCCGCCTCCCGGTTGATGTGGGTACGCCGCACCAGGTCCTTGAGGTAGACGATGCCGACCACGTCGTCCTCGTTGTCGCCGACCACCGGGATCCGCGAGAAGCCCGAGCGCAGCGCCAGAGTGAGCGCCTGACGGACGGTCTTGTGGCGCTCGATCATCACCAGGTCGGTGCGCGGCACCATCACCTCGCGCACGATGGTGTCGCCCAGTTCGAAGACCGAGTGCACCATCCGGCGCTCCTCGTCCTCGATCAGGTCGTCCTTCTCGGCGAGGTCCACCAGCGCCCGCAGCTCCGCCTCGGAGGCGAACGGCCCCTCCCGGTAGCCCTTGCCCGGGGTCAGCGCGTTGCCGAGCAGGATCAGCAGCCGCGGGATCGGGCCGAGCACGGCGGCCAGCGGCAGCAGCACGAAGGAGGCCGCGGTGGCCGTGGTGAGCGGGTGCTGGCGCCCGATCGTGCGCGGCGAGACTCCCACCGCGACGAAGGACACCAGCACCATCACGCCGAACGCCAGCAGGACGGCCTGCCAGGTCGGGGTGACGTTGCGCACGCACACCACGGTGACCAGGACGGCCGCCGCCATCTCGCTGGCCACCCGGATCAGGGTGGCCAGGTTGAGGTAGCGGATCGGGTCGGAGGCGAGGGTCAGCAGCCGCGCGGAGCCGCGCCGTCCGACCCGGACGGCCTCCTCCGCCCGGAACCGGGAGACCCGGGAGATGCCCGCCTCGGCGCACGCGGCCAGCCAGCCGAGCACGACGAGCAGCACGGCACCCAGGATGAAGCTCGTACTCTCACCACTCACAGGGGTTCGGGCTCCGCGCTCAGTGGGTGGTGGGGGCCGGGGAGATGCCGCCGAGGCCGCGGCCCGCCCGCCAGTCGTCCAGGATGCGCTTCTGGAGGGCGAACATCTCCTCCTCCTCCTCGGGCTCCTCGTGGTCGTAGCCGAGGACGTGCAGCACGCCGTGCACGGTGAGCAGTTGCAGCTCCTCGTCCATCGAGTGCTTGGAGGGGGCGGCCTTGCCCTGCTGCTCGGCGACCTCGGGGCAGAGCACGATGTCGCCGAGCAGGCCCTGCGGCAGCTCCTCGCCCTCCTTGCCGGGCCGCAGCTCGTCCATCGGGAAGGACATCACGTCGGTGGGTCCGGGGAGGTCCATCCACTGGATGTGCAGCTCCTCCATCGCCGCACCGTCCACCAGGATCACGGACAGTTCGGACTGCGGGTGGATCCGCATCTTGTCCAGGGCGAAGCGGGCGACGTCGAGGATGGCTTCCTCATCGGCGTCCCAACCGGACTCGTTGGCGATGTCGATCGACATGACGGGCTGTGTGCTCAGCTTTCGGTGCGATGGGACTGGCGGGGTGCGCGGGGCGCGGTCGTCTTGCCCGGGCGCCGCTGGGCGGGCTTGCGGGCGGCCGGGGACGCGTCCTCGGCCTCCTGACGGGCGTCCCAGCGCTCGTACGCGTCCACGATCCGGCCGACCAGCTTGTGGCGGACCACGTCGGTGCTGGTGAGGACGGAGAAGTGGATGTCGGGCACGTCGGCCAGGATCTCCTGGACGACCTTGAGGCCGCTGCGGGTGCCGCCCGGGAGGTCGATCTGGCTGGTGTCGCCGGTGACGACCACCCGGGAGTTGAACCCGAGGCGGGTGAGGAACATCTTCATCTGCTCGGGCGAGGTGTTCTGGGCCTCGTCGAGGATGATGAAGGCGTCGTTGAGGGTGCGGCCGCGCATGTACGCGAGCGGAGCGACCTCGATGGTGCCGGCCGCCATCAGGCGCGGGATGGAGTCCGGGTCCATCATGTCGTGCAGCGCGTCGTAGAGCGGGCGCAGGTAGGGGTCGATCTTCTCGTAGAGGGTGCCGGGCAGGAAGCCCAGCCGCTCCCCCGCCTCGACCGCCGGGCGGGTCAGGATGATCCGGTTGACCTCCTTGGCCTGCAGGGCCTGGACGGCCTTGGCCATCGCCAGGTAGGTCTTGCCGGTGCCGGCCGGGCCGAGGCCGAAGACGATCGTGTGCTTGTCGATCGCCTCGACGTAGCGCTGCTGGTTGAGGGTCTTGGGACGGATCGTGCGGCCGCGGTTGGACAGGATGTTCGCGGTGAACACCTGGGACGGCGCCGGGCTGTCCGGGTCCTCCGCCTGGCTGCGGAGCATCGCGATGGAGCGCTCCACGGAGTCCTCCGTCAGGGGCTGGCCGGTGCGCAGCACCAGCATCATCTCGTTGAAGAGCTTCTGCACGAGGGCGACCTCGGCGCGCTCCCCGGTGGCCGTCACCTCGTTGCCGCGGACGTGGATGTCGGCGGCGGGGAAGCCCTGCTCGATCACGCGCAGCAGCGAGTCCGCGGCGCCGAGCAGGGTGACCATCGGGTGCTTCTCGGGGATGACGATCCGGGCGCTGACGTGGCCGTCGTCGGCCGGTTCGGGGCGCGACTGACCGTTGGTACGGGTCTGCGATGTGTCACTCATAGGTCGGCGCTGGGGCCTGCCTCATCCCATCCGTGGTGTCGTGTGCCGCTCGGTGTCTCCGGGGCACCAGGGTACGCCGCGGGCGTGATCGCCGCGGCGGGCGGCGGGGCCGCACCCGTCGATGCTGCGGCAGTTCGGGGGACGGCGCGAGCCCTTTTTCCGCGGGTGCCCGGCGCGGGCCGGTCCACGGCCGGTGCGGGCGGGGCCGCGGCCCGGGTCGCGGCCGTCGGCGGCGGGTTCACGGTTGGCGGCGGCGGGGGCGGGTTCACGGCTGGCGGCGAGCGGGGACGGGCACCCGGGCGAGGTCGGCGGCCAGCACCAGCTCCCCGTCGAAGTGCTTGCGGGCGTCGGCCAGGTGCTGGCCGAGGTCCGGGTAGCGCTGCGAGAAGTGGGTCAGCACCAGGGTGCGCGCGCCGGCCTCGGCGGCGACCTTCGCGGCCTGCCCGGCGGTGAGGTGGCCGTGGTCCTCGGCGAGGCGGGCGTCGGCGTCGGTGAAGGTGGCCTCGACGACCAGCAGGTCGGTGCCCTCGGCGAGCGCGTACACGCCCTCGCAGAGCCGGGTGTCCATCACGAAGGCGAACCTCTGGCCCGGCCGCGGCTCGCTGACCTCGTCCAGGGTGACCTGGCGGCCGTCCACCTCGATCGCTCCCTCGTGCTGCAGCCGGCCCACCGCGGGGCCCCCGACGCCGAGCGCGGCGAGCCGTTCGGGCACCAGTCGGCGGCCGTCCGGCTCGGACAGCCGGTAGCCGAAGGACTCCACGGGGTGGTCCAGCCGCACGGCGTCCAGCGCGAAGCGGGCGCCGGGCGCGGGCAGCGGCCCGGGCTCGTCGATCGGCCGGGGCCGCAGGACGGCGGTCTCGTGGTAGGCGGTGGCGTGCCGCAGCCGCTCGAAGTACACCTCGCCGGAGGCCGGGAAGTAGACGTCCACCGGGTGCGGGACTCGGTCCAGGTTGATCCGCTGGATCACTCCCGCGAGGCCCAGGCAGTGGTCGCCGTGGAAGTGGGTGACCGCGATCCTGGTGATCTGGGTGGCCGTGACCCCGGCGTGCAGCATCTGACGCTGGGTGCCCTCGCCGGGGTCGAACAGCAGCCCCTCGCCGTCCCAGCGCAGCAGGTAGCCGTTGTGGTTACGGTGCCGGGTGGGCACCTGGCTGGCGGTGCCGAGGACGACGAGTTCGCGCTGGGACACCTGGGATCAGACCATGCTCTCGGTCATGTGCGTGCCGCCGAGCACGTGGACGTGGGCGTGGAAGACCGTCTGCCCGGCGCCCGCACCGGTGTTGAAGATCAGCCGGTAGTCCGCGAGGCCCTCGTCCTCGGCCACCCGGCCCGCCTCGGCGAGCAGTTCGCCGGCGATCTCCGGCTCGGCTGCGGCCAGCGCGGCCGCGTTCGGGTAGTGGGCGTGCGGGATCACCAGGACGTGCACGGGGGCCTTGGGGGCGATGTCGCGGAAGGCGAGGGTGCGCTCGGTCTTGCGCACCACGGTCGCCGGGATCTCGCCCGCCGCGATCTTGCAGAACAGGCAGTCGGGCTGCGGCTCGCCGGCCATCGGCTACTCCTCGGGATCGGTACGTCGGGTGGTGGGGCCGTACGGGCGCAGCCTAGCCGAGCCCGGCCACGGCCTGCTGGTACTCCTGCAGGTGCTTCCAGCGCACCGCACGCATGCCGACGATGTCGCCGTCGTCCAGGTCGAAGTCCTCGGAGATCAGCGCCACCGCGAGGAAGACGAAGCCGAGCAGCCAGCGCCTGGTGAGCCGCCAGGTGTTGGGCCGCATCACCCGCTTGGTGCGCACCACCCGCATCGCCAGGACCGCCTTCCCCACGCTGAAGCCGACGAGGCGGGCGAGCACCACCTGGTTGAGGAAGGACACGGCGAGGCCGACGACGAGCAGCGCCACGACGTACGGCACGGCCGGGCCGCCGCTCTGGACGGTGTGGCCGGCCACGTGACGGACCTTCGGCCGGCTCGCGGCGTCGGCGGCGACGAAGCCGAGGCCGACGGCGAGGGCGAAGTCGAGCACGATCGCCAGGAAGCGCCGCCCGCCGCCCGCCTCCTTGGGACAGGGCGGCAGTGCGGCGCCGGGCCGCGGGTGCTCCGGCTGCTGCGGGTAGGGGTTCGGGTACGGCTGCGGCTGCCCGTACTGCGGCGGCTGGGGCTGCCCGTACTGCGGCGCCGACGGCTGCGCGTACCCCTGCGGCGGGTACCCCTGCGGTTGTTGCTGCTGCGGGTACCCCTGCTGCGGCGGGTACGGCTGCGGTTGCGGCTGTCCGTAAGGGTCCTGGCCGTACGGGCCCTGTCCGTACGGATTCTGACCGTAAGGGTTCTGTCCGTGCTGCTGCGGCGGCGGGTAGCCCTGCGCCATGGTGGTTCCCCCGTGAGCTGTCGATCCGGTGCGCGATCAAGAAACAGCCCCGCATCCTACCCACGCCCGGGAGCGGGAAGTCGGCCCGTCCGACTTCCCGCTCCCCGGCCGCTACCGCCAGGGCAGTGGCGGCGCCGTGCGGGCCGGGCTCTCGGCGAGCGCGGCCAGGGCGAGCCGGACCCCCTCGGCGAGCTGCGGGTCCTCGCCGGCCGCCCAGTGGTGCGGGGCGATCGGCACCTCGACGTCCGGGTCGACGCCGTGGTTCTCCACGCCCCAGCCGTAGTTGTCCAGCCAGAACGCGTACTTGGGCTGGGTGACCAGGGTGCCGTCGACCAGCCGGTAGCGGCTGTCGATGCCGATCACCCCGCCCCAGGTGCGGGTGCCGACGACGGGGCCGATCCCCAGCGCCTGGATGGCGGCGTTGACGATGTCGCCGTCCGAGCCGGAGTCCTGGTCGGCGAGCGCGACGACCGGCCCGCGCGGGGCGTCGCCGGGGTAGGGCACCGGGCTGTCGGTGTCCCGGCTGACGTTCCAGCCGACGATCCGGCGGGCGAGCTTCTCGATCACCAGCTGGGAGGTGTGGCCGCCGCGGTTCTCCCGGATGTCGACGATCACACCCTCCTTGGCCATCTCCGAGCGCAGGTCGCGGTGGATCTGGGCCCAGCCGGTGGTCTGCATGTCGGGGACGTGCAGGTAGCCGAGCCGCCCGCCCGCCAGTTCGCGCACCGAGGCCCGCCGCCCGGCCACCCAGTCGTGGTAGCGCAGCGCCTCCTCGTCGGCGAGCGGGACGACCACCGGGTGACGCCGGTCGGTGCCGTCCTTGCCGGCCACGGTCAGCTCGACCGGCTGCCCGGCGGTGCCGGCCAGCAGCGGGGCCGGGCCGGTGACCGGGTCCACCGGACGGCCGTTGACCGCGAGGACCGCGTCGCCCGGGCGGATCGCCGCGCCGGGGGCGGCCAGCGGCGAACGGGCCCGCGGGTCGGAGGACTCGCCGGGCAGGATCCGGGCGATCAGCCACTGCCCGCCCTCCTTCACGAGGTCCGCGCCGAGCAGCCCCTGGCGCCGGGCGGGCTCGGTGTGCGCGCCGTACGGGACGACGTAGGCGTGCGAGGTGCCGAGTTCGCCGTGCACCTCCCAGAGCAGGTCCACCAGGTCGTCGTGCGAGCCGACCCGCTCGACCAGCGGCCGGTAGCGCTCCAGGACGCCGGCCCAGTCCACGCCGGCCAGGTCGGGGCGCCAGAAGTTGTCCCGCATCAGCCGGCCGTTCTCGGCGAACATCTGCCGCCACTCTGCGGCCGGGTCGACGGTGACCCGCAGCCGGGCGAGGTCCACGGCGGTCTCGTCGTCCTCGCCGGCCGCCTTGTGGTCGGCCGGGACGATCCGCAGCTCGCCCTCGTCCAGCACGGCGACCCGGCTGCCGTCCCCGCTGACCGCGAAACCGTCGACGTCGTGCACCAGTTGCTCGGCCCGGCGCTTCTTCAGGTCGAAGCGCTCCAGCACCGGCCGGGGCCGATCGTCCTCCAGGGAGGCCGCCTCGTCGCCGAGTTCGCCGAGCAGCGGGGCCCTGGTCCACAGCAGGCCGTCCTTGGCGGCCCGCAGGGTGCCGAACAGGCCGCCCTCGACCGGGAACGGGACGATCCGGTCGGCGATGCCGTCCAGGTCCACCCTGGTCACCGGTGCGGCGTCGCCGCCGCCTTCCTCACCGTCGGCCTTCTTGGCCCGCGGCTCGTCCTCCTCGCCGCCGAGCGGGCGCCCGGCCCGCTGCGGGCCGAACGGGGACGGCGTGTCGGCCGCCAGCGTGATCAGGTACGGGCGGCAGCCGTTGGGGAAGGACAGGTCGAAGACGTGCGAGTCGTAGACCGGGTCGAAGTTGCGCACCGACAGGAACGCCAGGTAGCGGCCGTCCGCGGTGAAGGCCGGCGAGGTGTCGATGAAGCGCTGCTGGGTGGCCTCGCTCACGGTGCGGGTGGCCAGGTTCGCCAGCACGATCTGGCGCAGCGAGTACGGGCCCAGCCCCGGCACCGGCTGCGACCAGGCCAGCCAGGCCGAGTCCGGGCTGAAGACCAGCCCGCTGACCTCGCCGTCGGTGCTGCGGTCCAGCTCGTGCACGGTGCCGTCGGCGAGCGCCACCAGCAGCACCCGGCCGTCGTGCACGCCGAGCGCGGCCTGCTTGCCGTCCGGGGAGACCGCCAGCGCGTTGACCCGGCCGAGCTGCCCGGCGGCCAGCCGGCGGCGCTCGGCGCCGTGCACGGCGGGCGCGAACTCCAGGGCGTCCTCGCCCTCGGCGTCGGACACCCAGAGCACGCCCTGGGAGCCGTCCTCGCCCGGCACCACCCGCACCAGGCGCCCGCGCACGCCCGGCGTCTCGTCCAGTACCCGGGCCGGGCCCTCGCGGTGGGTCAGCCAGTGCACGCTGCCGCGCACCACGACGGCGCTGGCCCGGCCGGTGCGGTCGGGGGCGACGGACTCCAGCCAGTGCGCGGCGGGCACCGGGCGGGGGCGGCGGCCGCTGCGCGGGCCGGCCAGCCGGATGTCCAGGCGGCGCGGCTCGGCGCCGGCCAGGTCGTCCAGCAGCCAGACGTCACCGGCCCGGTGGAACACCACCCGGGTGCCGTCGGTGGCGGCGTTGCGGGCGTAGAAGCCGTCCGCGCCGGTGGTGTGGCGGCGCAGGTCGGTGCCGTCCGGGAGGCTGGACCACAGTTCGGCGACGCCCTCGTGGTCGGACAGGAAGGCGATGCGGGCGCCGTCCCCGCCGGCCACCCACAGGGGCGAGGACAGCTGCCCGTCCAGCTCCTCGTGGACCCGGGCGAACTCGTCCCGGCCCAGCCACAGCTTGCCCGCCCGGCCGCCCCGGTAGCGCTTCCACCAGGCCGGTTCGCGGATCGCGGCGCTGGCCAGCAGCACCCGGTCGCCTCCCGGCTCGAAGGCGATCCCGCCGACCGGCCCGTACGGCAGCCGCTCGGGCTCGCCGCCGTCCGGCGGCACGGCGTGCGCCCAGGTGCGGCGCAGGGTGGCCTCGCCGGCGGTGGTGGTGGCGATCGGGCGGCCGTCGGCCGTCCAGCCCTGGACCCGGGTCTGGCCGCTGCCCCAGTGGGTGAGCCGGCGGGACGGGCCGCCGTCCACCGGCACCACGTGCACCTCGGGCGCGCCGTCCCGGGTGGAGGTGAAGGCGATGTGCCGCCCGTCCGGGGAGAACCGGGGGTCGTGGACCGGCAGGTGGTCGGCCGTCAGCCGCCAGGCCCGGCCGCCCTCCAGCGGGGCGAGCCAGAGGTCGTTCTCGGCGACGAAGGTGACCAGGTCGCCGTGCAGGTGGGGGTGGCGCAGGTAGGCGCCCGCGGGGGTGCTCAGGGAGTCCGTCACGCGGCCAGGGTAGGCACGTACGCGTACGAGCCGCCGGGCTTTTCGGCAGAGTCGGGCCACTCGGGCGAGCCCGCTGGACCCGGCCGCGGGACCGTAGTACGGCGGGCTACGCCCAGCGGCCGGTGCGTCCCAGCAGCAGCGCGCCGGCGGCCACCCCGGCGGTGGAGGTGCGCAGCACCGAGGGGCCCAGCCGGTACGGCTTCGCGCCCGCGTCGGCGAACGCGGCCAGTTCCTCCGGGGACACCCCGCCCTCCGGGCCGACAACGAGCACGAGGTCGCCGGCGGCGGGCAGCGCGGCGTGCGCCAGCGGTTCGGCGCCCTCCTCGTGCAGCACGGCGGCGAACGCGGCCCCGGCGAGCACCGGTGCCAGCTGCCTGGTGGTCATCGGGTCGCGCACCTCGGGGAAGCGCAGCCGACGGGACTGCTTGCCCGCCTCCCGGGCGGTGGCCCGCCACTTGGCGAGCGCCTTGGCGCCGCGCTCGCCCTTCCACTGGGTGATGCAGCGGGAGGCCGCCCAGGGGATCACCACGTCCACGCCGACCTCGGTCATGGTCTCCACGGCCAGCTCGCCGCGGTCGCCCTTCGGCAGCGCCTGGACGACGACGATCCGCGGCGCGGGCTCCGGCTCGCGCCGCACCGCGGCGACCGCGACGTCGATCGCGTCCTTGCCGTGCACCGCGGCGACCGTTCCGTCCACGCCGAGCCCCAGTCCGTCGGCGAGGGTCACCGCCTCACCGGCCTCCAGGCGCTTCACCGCGGCCGCGTGCCGCCCCTCCGGGCCGTCCAGGCGCACCATCGCGCCGGGCGCGGCGGCGGCGATCCGTTCGGTCTCGACGACGAAGACGGGCGCGGTCATGCGGGGGCACCTTTCCGGGGCGGGGCCTGGGGCGGGAGGGGGAACCGGCGGGGGCACGCGAAAGGGGTGCCGGGGTCGGCCCCCGGCACCCCCGCGCGACGGCTACCGGCCGTTGAAGGCGTCCTTCAGCCGGGAGAACAGGCCCTGCTGGCCGGGCGCGAACTGGCCGGAGGGCCGCTCCTCGCCGCGCAGCACCGCCAGGCGGCGCAGCAGCTCCTCCTGCTCGGGGTCGAGCTTGGTGGGCGTCTTCACCTCGACGTGCACTATCAGGTCGCCCCGGCCGCCCCCGCGCAGGTGGGTGATGCCGCGGCCGTGCAGCGGGATCGACTGGCCGGACTGGGTGCCGGGCCGGATGTCGACCTCCTCCAGGCCGTCCAGGGTCTGCAGCGGCACCTGGGTGCCGAGCGAGGCAGCCGTCATCGGGATGGTGACGGTGCAGTGCAGGTCGTCGCCGCGCCGCTGGAAGATCGCGTGGGCGGACTCGGCGATCTCGACGTACAGGTCGCCGGCCGGGCCGCCGCCGGGGCCGACCTCGCCCTCGCCGGCCAGCTGGATCCGGGTGCCGTTGTCGACACCGGCCGGGATCTTGACGGTCAGGGTGCGACGGGCGCGGACCCGGCCGTCGCCGGCGCACTCCGGGCACGGGGTCGGCACGACGGTGCCGAAGCCCTGGCACTGCGGGCAGGGGCGGGAGGTCATGACCTGGCCCAGGAAGGACCGGGTGACCTGGGAGACCTCGCCCTTGCCGCGGCACATGTCGCAGGTCTGGGCGGAGGTGCCGGGGGCCGCGCCCTCGCCGCTGCACGTGGTGCAGGTGACGGCGGTGTCGACCTGGAGCTCCTTGGTGGTGCCGAACGCGGCCTCCTCCAGGGTGATCTCCAGCCGGATCATGGCGTCCTGGCCGCGGCGGGTGCGCGAGCGCGGGCCGCGCTGGCCGGCCGCGGCGCCGAAGAAGGCGTCCATGATGTCGGAGAAGCCGAAGCCCGCCGCGCCCGCGCCGAAGCCGCCCGCACCGCCCCCGCCCGGGGACAGCGGGTCGCCGCCGAGGTCGTAGACCTGGCGCTTCTGCGGGTCGGAGAGCACCTCGTAGGCGGCGTTGATCTCCTTGAACCGCTCCTGCGTCTTCGGGTCCGGGTTGACGTCCGGGTGCAGTTCGCGTGCCAGGCGCCGGAACGCCTTCTTGATCTCGTCCTGCCCCGCATCCCGTCGGACGCCGAGTACCGCGTAGTAGTCCGTGGCCACCAAATGCTCCGCTTGTTCCGCCTGTAGTAGTGCTGCGACTGGACGCCGTCAGGATGTCCGACGGCTGTTTGCTACGACTCGGCCAGGATCTGACCCACGTACCGCGCCACCGCCCGCACCGCCCCCATTGTGCCCGGGTAGTCCATCCGGGTCGGACCGATCACACCCAGTTTGGCCACGCTCTCGTCGCCCGAACCGTAACCGACCGACACGACCGAGGTGGAAATCAGCCCTTCGTAGGCGTTCTCCCGCCCGATCCGGACCGTCATCGCGGCGTCATTGGTCTCACCCAGGAGGCGGAGCAGGATGACCTGCTCCTCCAGGGCCTCCAGCACCGGCTGGATGGTGAGGGGGAAGTCGTGGCCGAAGCGGGTCAGATTGGCCGTGCCGGCCAGCATGATCCGTTCCTCGTTCTGTTCCGCGAGCGTCTCGAACAGGGTCGCCAGGACCGTGCTGACGGTCGGCCTGTCGGCCTGCTCGAACATCGCCGGGAGTTCCTCCAGCAGCCCCGGGACGTCCGGGAGGAGGCGGCCGGCCGCTCTGCTGTTCAGCGCGGTCCGCAGGTCCGCCAGGACCGTCTCGCCGACCGTACCCGGGCAGTCGACCATCCGCTGCTCGACCCGGCCGGTGTTGGTGATCAGCACCAGCATCACCTTGGCCGGGGCCAGCGCCACCAGCTCGATGTGCCGGACGGTCGAGCGCGTCAGCGACGGGTACTGGACGACCGCGACCTGCCGGGTCAGCTGGGCGAGCAGCCGCACGGTGCGCGCGACCACGTCGTCCAGGTCGACCGCGCCGTCCAGGAAGTGCCGGATCGCCCGGCGCTCGGGGGCGCTCATCGGCTTGACCTCAGCGAGCCTGTCGACGAAGAGGCGGTACCCCTTGTCGGTCGGGATGCGGCCGGCGCTGGTGTGCGGCTGGTGGATGTAGCCCTCCTCCTCCAGCGCCGCCATGTCGTTGCGGACCGTCGCCGGCGAGACCCCGAGGTTGTGCCGCTCCACGAGGGCCTTGGACCCGACCGGCTCCTCGGTGCCCACGTAGTCCTGCACGATCGCGCGGAGCACGGCGAGCTTGCGGTCGTCCAGCTGGCGGACCTCTCCGGCCATGGGGCACGCACCTCCGTCTTCGCACGTTGTCCGTCTGTGTCCCTGAGTGCTGCGGGCCGCTCCGGGAGGCCCCGGTCCTGGCACTCTGAACGCGCGAGTGCCAAAACCGTACCTGCCAGTGTAAGGCCCGGGTCCTACGGCAGGAACGGCCGGACCGGAGTGATCCTGCCCGCAGTTCCGGGTACGGCCCGCGGGACGGGGAGCGTTCACGCTTCCCGGCGCGGGGGTGGTGCCTCGCGGCCGTCCGGGTGGCAGCATCGAAAGCGACGGCGAATGGAGGAGCAAGCGATGTCGAGCTCGGGCCAGCACACCCGTTTCGCACCCGACCGCGGCCTGACCAGCCGCATGGTCGCCACGATGTTCGTGATCGGGCTGCTGTACGTCGGTTTCACCGGCCTGCTGATCGCGCTGCTGCGCGGTGCATGGCCGCTGATCGTCCTGATCTCCGGCGGGCTGTTCGTGGCCCAGTTCTGGTTCAGTGACAAGATCACCGAACGGGCCATGGGAGCCCACCAGGTGTCCCCGGAGGACTTCCCCCAACTACACGGCACGATCGACCGGCTCTGCGCGCTGGCCGACATGCCCAAACCCCGCGTGGCGGTCGCCGACAACGACATGCCCAACGCCTTCGCCACCGGCCGCAACCCGCAGAACGCGGTGGTCTGCGTCACCACCGGCCTGCTGCGCCGGCTGGAGCCCGAGGAGCTGGAGGGCGTCCTCGCGCACGAGCTGTCCCACGTCGCCCACCGGGACGTCGCGGTGATGACGATCGCCGGCTTCCTCGGCGTGCTCGCCGGCGCGATGACCAGGATCGCCGTGTACGGCGGGTTCATGGGCGGCGGCCGCAACAACAACGACCAGAACACGGCGATCCTGGCGCTGATCATCCCGCTGGCCTCGATGGTCGTCTACGCGATCAGCTTCCTGCTCACCCGGCTGCTGTCCCGCTACCGCGAGCTGGCCGCCGACCGGGCCGCCGCCCAGCTCACCGGCCGGCCCAGCGCGCTCGCCTCGGCGCTCACCAAGGTGACCGGGCAGATCTCCGCCATCCCCACCGAGGACCTGCGCAAGTCGCAGCCCTACAACGCCTTCTACTTCGCGCCCGCGCTGAGCGCCCGGGAGACGGCCTCGCAGCTGTTCTCCACCCACCCGACGCTGGAGACGCGGCTGGCGCAGCTGGCGAAGATCTCCGAGCAGCTCGGCCGCTGACCGCCCGAGCACACGAAAGGACCGCCGTGGGAATCCTGGACGCCCTGTTCGGCCGCACCAAGCCCGTCAAGCCCGACCTCGACCAGCTGTTCGGCGTGCCGTCCGCCGCGCTCACCCTGGAGGCCGCCACCGGCTTCCTGCCCACCGGGCTCGGCTCGGTCTGCTTCGCGGCCGTCGAGGGCGCGGCCTTCGTCCAGGTGGAGCAGCAGGTACGGGCGCTGCTGGACGCCGACACCGAGCGCGGCGTCCCGGTGGAGGCCTCCAAGGACGACTACGGCTACTCGTGGCTGCTCGCCCGGCACTCCCCCGGGGAGCTGCCGGAGCTGGTGAACGACCTGCACGCGGTCAACAGCGAACTGGAGGCGAACGGCTTCGGGCCGCAGCTGCTCTGTTCGCTGGTCGGCTTCCGCGACGCGCAGGGGCAGTCGCTGGCCCTGGTCTACCTCTACAAGCGCGGCACCTTCTACCCGTTCGCCCCGATGCCGGGCGGCGGGGAGAAGCGCAACAGTCCGCTGGAACTGCAGGTCAACGCGATGCTGGGGAACGACCTGCGGCTGGAGAAGGACCTGAGCCGCTGGTTCCCGGTCTGGGGCGCGCCGGGCCTCTGACGCACCGTCCGCCCTCCCTATGATCACCCGTATGCGCAGCCGCCAGTACGGACCCGACCTGACCCCGCCGTGGAAGAAGCAGACCCCCGCCCCGGAGGTGCCCGCCGAGCGGGACCTGGTGGTCGAGGAGGCGTCGACCGGCTTCTGCGGGGCCGTGGTGCGCTGCGAGAAGACCGCCGAGGGGTTCACCGTCACCCTGGAGGACCGCTTCGGCAAGCACCGGGTGTTCCCGCTGGTGCCGCGCGGCTTCCTGCTGGAGGGCGCGGTGGTCACCCTGGTCCGCCCGGCCGGCCCCGCCCCCTCCCGGGCGCCCGGCCGCACCGCCTCCGGCTCGGTCGCCGTGCCCGGCGCCCGCGCCCGGGTCGCCCGGGAGTCGCGGATCTACGTCGAGGGCCGGCACGACGCCGAGCTGGTCGAGCGGGTCTGGGGCGACGACCTGCGGATCGAGGGCGTCGTGGTGGAGTACCTGCGCGGCATCGACGACCTGCCCGCGATCGTCGCCGACTTCGCCCCCGGCCCCGGCCGCCGCCTCGGCGTCCTGGTCGACCACCTGCTCCCGGGGACGAAGGAGCACCGCATCGCCGCGCAGGTCACCGGGGAGTCCGTCCTGGTCGTCGGCCACCCCTACATCGACGTCTGGCAGGCCGTGAAGCCCTCCTCCGTCGGCATCCCCGACTGGCCCGCCGTCCCCCGCGGCGAGGACTGGAAGGAGGGCACCTGCCGCCGCCTGGGCTGGCCGGTGGACACCCCGGCGGCGTGGAAGCGGATCCTGTCCGGGGTGGACAGCTACAAGGACCTGGAGCCCGAGCTGCTGGGCCGGGTCGAGGAACTGATCGACTTCGTCACACTGCCGGATCAGGCGTAGGTCCGGAACTCCGAGGTGTCGAGCGTGACGCCGAGCACGTCGACCTCGATCGGATCGCCGAACGTGCTGGTCCGTTCGGCCCAGTACACGGGGACACCGGAAGCCGTGTCAGTGGTCGGATCCGTGAGGAGCACGCACACACCTTGAGCGGATCGACGATGAGGTACGCCGGAATCCCGCCCTGGGCGTACATCTCGCGCTCGGTCCGGTAGTTCCGGTGCACGCTGGTCCTGGAAACCACCTCGACCGCCACGGTCACCGCGGAGGCGGGCAGCAGACGGCCCGCCTCCGCGACGACACCCCGCTCGAAGACGACCGGATCCGGCTGGGGTTCGCCGGCCTCGCCGGAGATGATCCTGGGTCTGCAGCGCCCGCCACCGTGCGTAGGGGGTCTGGTGCTGGATCGCGGAGGCTCTGGTGCTGGATCGCGGAGACGATGAGGTTGTGGACCATGTCCGGCCCGGCCGTCATCACGATTTCCCCCCGGATGAGCTCGGCCTTGACGCCTTCCGGAACCTCCAGGTTCTCGAAGATCCCCGTCATCCGGTCAGCGATGGCGGTCATTGCGCGCTCCCTCCGACGGCTGACAACACGGCAACGAACGTCAGTCCACGAGGTCACGCACGACCCCGTCGGCCAGCAACCTCCCCCGGAGGGTGAGGGCGGCGCGGCCCCGCCGGTAGGGCTCCTCGGCGAGCAGGCCGTCGGCGAGGGCCCGGTCGGCGGCCTGCCGGCCGGTGTCCGTGAGCAGGTCGAGGGCGACGCCCTCCACCAGGCGCAGCTCCAGCAGGACGCGTTCGACGCGGCGGTCCTCGTCCGCCAGGACCTCGCGGCCCAGCGCCGGGGTGCGGCCCTCGGCGAGGGCCTGCGCGTAGGCGGCCGGGTGCTTGGCGTTCCACCAGCGGACGCCGCCGACGTGGCTGTGCGCGCCGGGGCCGGCGCCCCACCAGTCGGCGCCGGTCCAGTAGAGCTCGTTGTGGCGGCAGCGGCCCTCGGGGGTGGTGGCCCAGTTGGAGACCTCGTACCACCGGTACCCGGCGGCGGAGAGCGCCTGCTCGGCGATGAGGTAGCGGTCGGCGTGCACGTCGTCGTCGATCATCGGCAGTTCGCCGCGCTTGACCCGGGCGGCGAGCTTGGTGCCCTCCTCGACGATCAGGGAGTACGCGGAGACGTGGTCCGGTCCGGCGCCGATCGCCGCGTCCAGGGAGGCCCGCCAGTCGTCGTCGGACTCGCCCGGGGTGCCGTAGATCAGGTCCAGGTTGACGTGCTCGAAGCCGGCCTCGCGGGCCTCGGCGACGCAGGCCTCGGGGCGGCCCGGGGTGTGGTGGCGGTCGAGCAGGCTCAGCACGTGGGGCCGGGCGCTCTGCATGCCGAAGGAGATCCGGTTGTAGCCGCCCTCGCGCAGCTCGGCCAGGTACGCCGGGTCGACGGACTCCGGGTTGGCCTCGGTGGTGACCTCCGCGTCCGGGGCGAGCCCGAACTCGTCGCGGATCGCGGCGAGCATCTTCACCAGGTCGCGGGCGGGCAGCAGGGTGGGGGTGCCGCCGCCGAGGAAGACGGTGCGCACCGGCAGTTCCGCGTCCCCGAGCACCCGCCGGGCCAGCCGGACCTCGGCGACCACGTTGTCGGCGTACGTCTCCTGGGAGGCGACGGCCCCGGAGGAGCGCAGCTCGGTGGCGGTGTAGGTGTTGAAGTCGCAGTAGCCGCAGCGGCTGGCGCAGTAGGGCACGTGCAGGTAGAAGCCGAACGGCCGGCTGCCGAGCCCGGCGAGGGCGTGCGCGGGCAGGGAACCGTCGGACGGCACGGGTTCGCCGTCGGGGAGTGCGGAGGGCATGCCCCCATTGTCCCGTACGGTCCGCGGAGCTCCCGTACGGTCCGCGGCGCACGCGCGGACCGCACGGGGACGGGGTGGGTCAGGCCTCGTTGGCGCCCGCGTACATCGCGGTCACGGCGTCGGCGTAGGTCCGCTCCACCACCGGGCGCTTGATCTTCAGGCTCGGGGTGAGCTCGCCGTGCTCGATGTCGAGGTCGCGCGGCAGCAGGTGGAACTTCTTGATCGTCTGCCAGCGCTGCAGTCCCGCGTTGAGCCGCTTCACGAAGCCTGCGATCAGCTCGTGGACGGCCGGCTCGGCGGCCAGCTCGGCGTAGGACCTGCCCGCCAGGCCGTGCTCGGCGGCCCACGGCATGAGGACCGCCTCGTCCAGGCCGATCAGCGCGGTGCAGTAGTTGCGGCCGTTGCCGATCACCAGGATGTTGCTCACGAACGGGCAGACCGCCTTGAACTTGCCCTCGACCTCGCTGGGCGCCACGTACTTGCCGCCGGAGGTCTTGAACAGGTCCTTCTTGCGGTCGGTGATCCGCAGGAAGCCGTCCGGGCTGAGTTCGCCGATGTCCTCGGTGTGGAACCAGCCGTCCGGCTCCAGCACCTCCGCGGTCTTCTCCGGCAGGTTGTGGTAGCCGCGCATGATGCCCGGGCCGCGCAGCAGGATCTCGCCGTCCTCGGCGATCCGCACCTCGGTGCCGGGCAGCGCGCGGCCCACCGTGCCGATCCGCACGTCCTCCTCGCGGTTCACGCAGGAGCCGGCGCTGGTCTCGCTGAGGCCGTAGCCCTCCAGGATCGGCACGCCTGCGCCGAGGAAGAAGTAGCCGATCTCGGGGGCGAGGGCGGCGCTGCCGGAGACCGCGCCGCGCAGCCGCCCGCCGAAGGCCGCGCGGATCTTCGCGTACACCAGCCTGTCGGCCAGCGAGTGCTGCACCCGCAGCCCGAACGGGGCGGTGCCGGTGCCGGTGGCGACGCGGCTCTCCTGGACGGCCCGGGCGTGCTCGCGGGCGACCTTGGCCGCCCACAGGAAGATCCTGTACTTGGCGCCACCCTCGGCGCGGGCCTTGCCCGCGATGCCGTTGTAGACCTTCTCGAAGATGCGCGGCGCCGAGGCCATGATGGTCGGCCGGATCACCGGCAGGTTGTGGATGATCCGGTCCACCCGGCCGTCCAGCGCCATCACGTGGCCGGTGGCGATCTGACCCGAGATCAGCGTCTTGCCGAAGACGTGCGACAGCGGCAGCCACATGAACTGCACGTCGTCGGAGCGCAGCAGCCCGCTGGCCTCCTGCGCCCGGCCCTCGTACGCCCAGCAGTCGTGCACCAGGCGCACGCCCTTGGGGCGGCCGGTGGTGCCGGAGGTGTAGATCAGGGTGGCCAGCTGTTCCTTGCCGAGCCCCTCGACGGCCTTCTCGACCGCGTCCGGGTGCTCCTCCAGGTACTCGGTGCCGCGCCGTTCCAGCTCGGCGAGGGTGAGCACGTCGAGGCCGGCCGTGTCGGGGGCCTCGTCGGGGGCGTCGAACAGGACGACGGTGCGCAACTCGGGCAGCTTTTCGAGCTGCGCGGCAGCCTTGGCCAGCTGGGCGGCGTTCTCCGCGAACAGCGCCCGGGAGCCCGAGTCGGACAGGATGAAGGCGGTCTCGTCCTCGTTGGTGCTCGGGTAGACGGTCGTGATCGCGGCGCCCGCGCACATGGCGCCGAGGTCCGCGAGGACCCATTCGAGCCGGGTGGACGACGCCAGGGCGACCCGGTCCTCCGGCTGGATGCCGAGCGCCATCAGACCGGCGGCCACCGCCTTGACCCTGGTCGCGGTCTGCGCCCAGGTCAGCGAGCGCCACTGCTCCGCGCCGGGCGCGCCGTCGGCGGCCTGCTCGTCGACCGGGGCGGGGTAGCGGTAGGCCTCGCCGTTCGGGGTCGCGGCGACCCGCTCCAGGAACAGGTGGGCGACGGATGCGGGACGCCCGGCGACGAGGTCGGGCCTGCCGGAGTCGATCAAGGACTGCGCGGAACTCAACGAGGACCTCCGGGGGCGGGTGGCCGTCTGAGGGATTGTCTCGGCGGCCGTGGGGGCGGTCACCGGGCCCCGGGTTCACCTGAACGGTACCGGTCGGTAACAAGGGGGCAACCAGCAGCCTAGGGGGAAACCGGTCATTCCGTAAGGGGGCGAAGCCGGACGGCACGCCCCGACGGCACCGGTGACCACGCCGCGCCGACGGACGCGGCCCGCGTGGAAACCAACGAGCGAACTGCCGGACGGTTCGGCAAAAGCCCGGCAAACCCCCGGTTCCCACACGCCGAATGGCCTGTACGACGCTACAGAAGAACGAGAATTGGGGTGCGAACCCGACCGGCGACGACAAGAGTGTGCAAGTGCTGATCAGACTGCTGAGGGCGTACCTGCGCCCCTACTCCCGACCGATCACCCTGCTGGTGCTCCTCCAGCTGGTGTCCACCCTCGCGGCGCTCTACCTGCCGACGCTCAACGCCGACATCATCGACGACGGCGTGGTCAAGGGCGACACCGGCTACATCCTGCGAGTCGGCGGGGTGATGATCGGCGTGACTGTCCTCCAGGCGCTCTGCTCCATCGGCGCCGTCCTCATCGGCTCCCGCGTCGCCATGGCCTTCGGCCGGGACGTCCGCGCCGCCGTCTTCGACCGGGTGCAGAGCTTCTCCGCCCGCGAGGTCGGCCAGTTCGGCGCCCCCTCCCTGATCACCCGCACCACCAACGACGTCCAGCAGATCCAGATGCTCGCCCTGATGAGCTTCACGCTCATGGTCGCCGCACCGATCATGTGCGTCGGCGGCATCATCATGGCGCTCAACCAGGACGTCCCGCTGTCCGGCCTGCTGCTCGCCGTCATCCCCGCCCTCGCCGTCGTCGTCGTCCTCCTGGTCCGCGCGCTGCGCCCGCAGTTCCGCAGCATGCAGGAACGGATCGACACCGTGAACCGGGTCCTGCGCGAACAGATCACCGGCATCCGGGTCATCCGCGCCTTCGTCAAGGACGGCCAGGAACAGGCCCGCTTCGCCACCGCCAACGAGGACCTCACCGACGTCGCCCGCCACGTCGGCCGGCTGATGGCCGTCATGTTCCCCGCCGTCATGCTGGTCGTGAACGTCTCCAGCGTCGCCGTCCTCTGGTTCGGCGCCCACCGCATCGACAGCGGTGCCATGGAGATCGGCGCGCTCACCGCCTTCCTCTCCTACCTGATGCAGATCCTGATGAGCGTCATGATGGCCACCTTCATGTTCATGATGGTGCCCCGCGCCGAGGTCTGCGCCGAACGCGTCCAGGAAGTCCTCGGCACCGAGTCCAGCGTCGTCCCGCCCGCCACGCCCACCACCGAGGTCCCCCGCCGCGGCAACCTCGAACTGCGCGCCGTCGACTTCCGCTACCCCGGCGCCGAGGCCTCCGTCCTGCGCGGCATCGACCTCACCGCCCGCCCCGGCGAGACCACCGCCATCATCGGCTCCACCGGCAGCGGCAAGTCCACCCTCCTCGGCCTCGTCCCCCGGCTCTTCGACGCCACCTCCGGCCAGGTCCTGCTCGACGGCATCGACGTCCGCGAACTCGGCGCCGACACGATCGCCGACAACGTCGGCATCGTCCCCCAGAAGCCCTACCTGTTCACCGGCACCGTCGCCAGCAACCTCCGCTACGGCCGGCCCGACGCCACCGACGAGGACCTCTGGCACGCCCTGGAGATCGCCCAGGCCAAGGACTTCGTCGAAAAGCTCGCCGAAGGCCTCGACGCCCCCATCGCCCAGGGCGGCAGCAACGTCTCCGGCGGCCAGCGCCAACGCCTCGCCATCGCCCGCGCACTCGTGCGCAAGCCCTCCGTCTACCTCTTCGACGACTCCTTCTCCGCACTCGACTACGCCACCGACGCCAGACTGCGCAAGGCCCTCTCCCGCGAGACCTCCGACGCCACCGTCCTGATCGTCGCCCAGCGCGTGTCCACCATCCGCGACGCCGACCGGATCGTCGTCCTCGACGAGGGCGCCGTCGTCGGCACCGGCACCCACCGCGAACTGATGGCCGACAACCCGACGTACCGGGAGATCGTGCTCTCCCAGCTCACCGAGCAGGAGGCGGCGTGACCAGCCCCGGAAGCCCCACCGCGGACACCGCGGACACCGCGGACACCGCGAAAGCCGATCTGACCGAACCCGGCCCGGCACCGGCCGCCCCGGCCAAGGCCGCCGGCGGACTGACCACCGACTCCCAGGCCGCCGCCGCCCGCCGCGGCCCCGCCGGCCCCGGCCGCTTCATGGGCGGCCAGGGAGCCGAGAAGTCCATGGACTTCAAGGGCTCCGGCAAGCGCGTCCTCGGCCTGCTGCGCCCCGAACGCAACATCCTCGTCGGCGTCCTGCTCCTCGGCGTGCTCGGCATCGGCTGCGCCGTCATCGGCCCCAAGATCCTCGGCAACGCCACCGACCTGATCTTCGCTGGCGTCGTCGGCGCCCGCTTCGCACCCGGCACCTCCAAGGCCCAGGTCATCGACGGACTGCGCGCCCACGGCCAGGGCGGCGTCGCCGACCTGCTCTCCGCCGTCGACTTCACCCCCGGCCAGGGCATGGACTTCGGCGCCATCGGCACCGTCCTGCTCTGGGTGCTCGGCATCTACGTCGCCTCCGCCGTCTTCGGAGTCTTCCAGGGCCGCCTGGCCACCAAGGCCATCCAGCTCGCCAGCTACCGGCTGCGCCAGGACGTCGAGGCCAAGCTCGCCCGGCTGCCGCTCAGCTACTTCGACAAGCAGCCGCGCGGCGAAGTCCTCAGCCGGGTCACCAACGACATCGACAACATCGGCCAGTCCATGCAGCAGACCATGGGACAGGTCGTCAACTCGCTGCTCACCGTGGTCGGCGTGCTGGCCATGATGTTCTGGATCTCCCCGCTGCTCGCCGTGATCGCCCTGGTCTCCGTGCCGGTCTCGGTGGTCGTCGCCACCAAGGTCGGCAAGAGGGCGCAGCCCCAGTTCGTCCAGCAGTGGAAGTCCACCGGCCAGCTCAACGCCCACATCGAGGAGATGTACACCGGCCACACCCTGGTCAAGGTCTTCGGCCGCCAGCGCGAGGCCGCCGAAACCTTCCGCGAGCACAACGAGGCCCTGTACGAAGCCAGTTACAAGGCCCAGTTCATCTCCGGGATCATCCAGCCCGCGATGATGCTGATCGGCAACCTGCAGTACGTGCTGGTCGCCGTCGTCGGCGGCCTGCGGGTCGCCGGCGGCGCCCTGTCCATCGGCGACGTGCAGGCGTTCATCCAGTACTCCCGGCAGTTCAGCCAGCCGCTCACCCAGGTCGCCAGCATGGCCAACCTGGTCCAGTCCGGCGTCGCCTCCGCCGAGCGCGTCTTCGAACTCCTCGACGCCCCCGAGCAGAGCGCCGAACCGGCCGTTCCCGAGAAGCCCGACGCCGTGCACGGCCGGGTCGCCTTCCAGGACGTCTCCTTCCGCTACGACCCCGACAAGCCGCTCATCGAGGACCTCTCGCTCAAGGTCGAACCCGGCCACACGGTCGCCATCGTCGGCCCCACCGGCGCCGGCAAGACCACCCTGGTCAACCTGCTGATGCGGTTCTACGAGGTCAGCTCCGGACGGATCACCCTCGACGGCGTCGACATCTCCGCGATGTCCCGCGAGGACCTGCGCTCCGGCATCGGCATGGTTCTCCAGGACACCTGGCTGTTCGGCGGCTCCATCGCCGACAACATCGCCTACGGAGCCCACGGCGCCACCCACGAACAGGTCGTCGAAGCCGCCAAGGCCGCCCACGTCGACCGCTTCGTGCGCACCCTCCCGGACGGCTACGACACCGTCATCGACGACGAGGGCGCCAACGTCAGCGCCGGCGAGAAGCAGCTCATCACCATCGCCCGCGCCTTCCTCGCCCAGCCGTCCATCCTGGTCCTGGACGAGGCGACCAGCTCCGTCGACACCCGTACCGAGGTGCTCATCCAGCGGGCCATGGCCCGGCTGCGCACCGGCCGCACCAGCTTCGTGATCGCCCACCGGCTCTCCACCATCCGGGACGCCGACGTGATCCTGGTGATGGAGAACGGCTCGATCGTCGAGCAGGGCTCGCACGACGAACTGATCGCCGCCGACGGCGCCTACGCCCGGCTCTACCAGGCCCAGTTCGCGGAGGCCGTGGCCGAGGTGGACTGACGCGAGGCGGACCGGCGGGCCGGGGCGGAACCTTCCGCCCCGGCCCTTCGCGCGTCCGGGCCCGGCCCCGCCCCGCCCGCCCCGGTCTTCGCAACCGGGCCCGGCGGGAGCTACCTTGGGCCCGTGATCGACGACCAGCCCCCGGCCGCCCCGGACGCCTTCGAGGCCAACCGCCGTTACCTGGGCTCGGTCGCCTACCGCCTGCTCGGCTCCTTCACCGACGCCGAGGACGTCCTGCAGGACGCCTGGCTCCGCTGGCAGGCCGCCGACCGCTCCACCGTCGCCGACCCCCGCGCCTTCCTGACCACCGTCGTCACCCGGCTCTGCTACGACCAGCTGGGCTCCGCCCGGGCCCGCCGGGAGGCCTACTACGGCGAGTGGCTGCCCGAACCGGCCGTCTCCTACGCGGACGGCCCCGACACCCCCGCCGACCTCGCCGAACGCGGCGAGTCCGTCTCGCTCGCCCTGCTCGCCGTCCTGGAACAGCTCTCCCCGGCCGAGCGGGCCGCCTTCGTGCTGCACGACGTCTTCGCGGTCGGCTTCGAGGAGATCGGCGCCTCGCTGGACCGCTCCCCCGACGCCGCTCGCCAGCTCGCCTCCCGGGCCCGCCGCCGGGTCAAGGACGGCAGCCGGCGCGGCGGCGGCACCGGCACCGCCGAGCACCGTCAGGCGGTCGAAGCCTTCGCCGCCGCCAGCAGCCGCGGCGACATCCTCGCCCTGATGGAGGTCCTCGACCCGGACGTGGTCTGGCACTCCGACGGCGGCGGCATCGTCCGCGCCGGCGTCCGCCCCATCCACGGCGCCGACCGGGTGTCCCGCATGGTGGCCGGCCTGGTCGCCAAGTGGTTCACCCCCGACACGGCGATCGGCCACGCCCTGGTCAACGGCGAACCCGGCCTCGTCTGGTACGACCGGGCCGGCGGCACCGTCGGCGGCGTGCTCGCCTTCACCGTGACCGACGGACGGATCACCGAAGCGTACGTCGTCGTCAACCCCGAGAAGCTCGGCCGGATCAGCCCCGTCACGGCCCCCTGACGACTCCCCGACGACCCTCCGGCACCCCCGGATACCTCCGAAGACCCCGGGAGACCCCAGAGGCCCCGGAGGCCCCGGAGGCCCCTGCCCGGACCTCCGCGGCGCTGTGACGCGGGTCACGGTCACATCCCGACCGGCCGCGTCGTCCCCTTCCCGAACAGCGCCCCACGGGGGCGCACCGAACGGAGGCGGACGAGATGACCAGCACCACCACCACCGGAAAGCGGATCGTCGTCCTGGGCGCCGGGTACGCCGGACTCACCGCGGCCAAGGGCGCCGGACGGCACCACGACGTCACCCTGGTCGCCCCCGAGGAGCGGCTCCTGCACCGCATCCGCCAGCACGAGGCGGCGGCCGGCCGCAGCCGCGACTGGCCGGCCATCGGCGAACTGACCCGCGGCCGCACGATCCGGCACCACCGGGCCCGCGCCGTCGAACTCGACCTCGCCGGCCACCGGGTCCGGCTCGACGACGGCACCAGCCTCGCCTACGACACCCTGGTCTACGCCCTCGGCAGCCGCACCGCCTGGCACGGCGTCCCCGGCGCCGCCGAACACGCCCTCCCCGCCGAACGCGCCGCCGAGGTCCGGCGCCGGATCCGCGAAGCCGACCGGCCCGGCACGCTCGCCGTCGTCGGCGGCGGCGCCACCGGCATCGAGCTGGCCACCGAACTCGCCGAAGCCCACCCCGACTGGACGGTGCGGATCGTCGCAGCCGGCCCGGTCGGCGGCATCTACTCACCCAAGGGCCGCACCCACGTCCGGCGCGTCCTCGACCGGCTCGGCGTCCACATCCACGAGAACACCACCGTCACCGGGGTCACCCCGGACGGACTGCGCACCACCACCGGCCCGATCGACTCCGACCTCACCGTCTGGGCCGCCTCGATGGAGCCGCACCCGCTCGCCGCCGAAGCCGGGCTGGCCGTGGACGAACGCGGCCGGGCCCTGGTGGACGACCACCTGCGCTCGGTCTCGCACCCGGACGTCCACGTGGTCGGCGACGCCGCCGCCGTCACCGTCCCCGGCGTCGGCACCCTGCGGATGGGCTGCGCCACCGCCCTGCCGCAAGGCCAGTACGTCGGCAAGCTGCTCGACGGACGCACCGGGAAGCCGTTCTCGTTCCGGTACGTCGTGCAGTGCGTGAGCCTCGGCCGACGGGACGGGCTGCTCCAGCTGGTCCACGCCGACGACTCGATGAAGCCCACCGTGTTCACCGGCACCATGGGCCGGCTGGCCAAGGCCGGGATCGTCTCGGCCGTCTTCAGCGCCCTGAAGTGACCGCCGCGGCGACCCGCGCCGCGTTCCGCTGCGGCGCCCCCGCCGCCGGAATGCCCCGCGGGAACGCGAAAGGGCCCGGGCGTGACACCCGGGCCCTTCGGCTCGCCTCGGTTACTTCTTTTCCTTCGGCGCCTCGGCGTCGGTGGACAGCGCGGCGATGAAGGCCTCCTGCGGGACCTCCACGCGGCCGACCATCTTCATCCGCTTCTTGCCTTCCTTCTGCTTCTCCAGCAGCTTGCGCTTGCGCGAGATGTCACCGCCGTAGCACTTGGCGAGGACGTCCTTGCGGATCGCGCGGACCGTCTCACGGGCGATCACCCGGGAGCCGATGGCCGCCTGGATCGGCACCTCGAACTGCTGGCGGGGGATCAGCTTCTGCAGCTTGCCCGCCATCATCACGCCGTAGCCGTAGGCCTTGTCCTTGTGGACGATCGCCGAGAAGGCGTCCACCGCGTCACCGTGCAGCAGGATGTCGACCTTGACCAGGTCGGCGGTCTGCTCGCCGATGGGCTCGTAGTCGAGCGAGGCGTAACCGCGGGTCTTGGACTTCAGCTGGTCGAAGAAGTCGAAGACGATCTCCGCGAGCGGGAGGGTGTAACGCAGCTCGACCCGGTCCTCGGAGAGGTAGTCCATGCCCTGCAGGCTGCCGCGGCGGGACTGGCAGAGCTCCATGATCGCGCCGACGAACTCGTTGGGCGCGAGGATGGTGCCGCGCACGACCGGCTCGTACACCTCGGCGATCTTGCCGACGGGGAACTCGCTCGGGTTGGTGACGGTGTGCTCGGTGCCGTCCTCCATGATCACCCGGTAGACCACGTTGGGGGCGGTGGAGATCAGGTCGAGGTTGAACTCGCGCTCCAGGCGCTCCCGGATGATCTCCAGGTGCAGCAGGCCGAGGAAGCCGCAGCGGTAGCCGAAGCCGAGCGCGACCGAGGTCTCCGGCTCGTACACCAGGGCCGCGTCGTTGAGCCGCAGCTTGTCCAGGGCGTCGCGCAGCAGCGGGTAGTCCGAGCCGTCCAGCGGGTAGAGGCCGGAGAACACCATCGGGCGCGGGTCCTTGTAGCCGCCGAGCGGCTCGGTCGCACCCTTGTGCATCGAGGTGATCGTGTCACCGACCTTGGACTGCCGGACGTCCTTCACACCGGTGATGATGTAGCCCACCTCGCCGACGCCGAGGCCGTCGGCGACCTTCGGCTCGGGCGAGATGACACCGATCTCCAGCAGCTCGTGGGTGGCGCCGGTCGACATCATCGCGATGCGCTCGCGCTTGGTCAGCTGGCCGTCGACAACACGGACGTAGGTGACCACGCCGCGGTAGGAGTCGTACACCGAGTCGAAGATCATCGCGCGGGCCGGGGCGTCCTTGACGCCGACCGGGGCCGGGATGGTGTCGACAATGTGGTCCAGCAGGTCCTCGACGCCGAGGCCGGTCTTCGCACTGACCTGAAGCACGTCACCCGGGTCACAGCCGATGATGTGCGCGATCTCGGCGGCGTACTTCTCCGGCTGCGCGGCCGGCAGGTCGATCTTGTTCAGCACCGGGACGATCGTGAGGTCGTTCTCCAGCGCCAGGTACAGGTTGGCGAGGGTCTGCGCCTCGATGCCCTGGGCCGCGTCGACCACCAGGACGGTGCCCTCGCACGCGGCGAGGGAGCGGGACACCTCGTACGTGAAGTCCACGTGGCCCGGGGTGTCGATCATGTTGAGGATGTGCGTCGTCCCGGCGTTCGAGCCGGTCTTCGGCGCCCACGGGAGGCGGACCGCCTGCGACTTGATGGTGATGCCGCGCTCACGCTCGATGTCCATGCGGTCGAGGTACTGGGCACGCATCTGCCGGGGGTCGACGACGCCGGTGATCTGCAGCATCCGGTCTGCGAGCGTCGACTTGCCGTGGTCGATGTGGGCGATGATGCAGAAGTTGCGGATCAGCGCCGGGTCGGTACGGCTGGGCTCTGGCACATTGCTGGGGGTCGCGGGCACCTTGGTCCGATTCTCCGTTGGTCCGGGGCCGGGGGCGTCCGGGTCATCACTGACCGGTTTCCCGGGGACCGGACAGTCTCGTCCGATCGAAATAGTTCCTCCCATCCTCCCACGAGCACGGGCCCTGCTGCCGTTCGGGCACCGTCCGGCCCTTCCCGCCCCCCTCACCGGGCGGCAGGATGGCTCCCGTGATCCTCGAAAGCGCCCTGCTCGACGTCCTGCCCGGCCGGGAGGACGAGTTCCTCGCCGCCTTCGCCGAGGCCCGCCCGCTGATCACCGTCCAGCGCGGCTTCCGCTCCCTACGGCTCCGGCGCTGCCTCGACGAGGGGCGCGACTCGCGCTTCCTCCTCCAGGTCGAGTGGGACACCCTCGCCGACCACACCGAGGGCTTCCGCACCTCCCCCGAGTACCAGCGCTGGCGCGCGCTCCTGCACCACTACTACCGGCCCTTCCCCGAGGTCGAGCACTACGGCGAGCCGCTGCTCGACGCGTAGCCCCGGCCGAGGCTGTCCGGCGTAGCGCGCGCGGGGGCGGTCCGAGGGGCCAACCGGGGCGGTCCGGGGACGCTCCGGGCCGCTTCCGGGGGCGGGCCGGGAGCGCTTCCGGGGGCCGCTCCCTGGGCAGTCCGGACGCGGTCCGCAGGGCGGCGCGCGCGACGGTCCGCGGACGGGAGCCCGGTTTGGGGCGTGCGGCGGGCCCTGGTAGCGTGGTCAGCTGCACCTGGCCTCGGCATGCCCTCTCAGCTGGTCCGACGGCCGCCCGGTGTGATCCCGTTCAGCATCTTTAGACAGACTGAGGCTCTTTCGTGGCGAACATCAAGTCCCAGATCAAGCGCAACAAGACCAACGAGAAGGCGCGCCTGCGCAACAAGGCCGTCAAGTCCTCGCTGAAGACCGCTCTGCGCAAGGCCCGTGAGGCCGCTGCCGCCGGCGAGACCGAGAAGGCCGTCGTGCTGGCCCGCGCCGCCTCCAAGGCGCTGGACAAGGCCGTGAGCAAGGGCGTCATCCACGCCAACCAGGCCGCCAACAAGAAGTCGGCCATCACCAAGCGCGTCAACACGGCCGCCCAGGCCTGACGCCCCTCGGGGGTCTGAACCCCCGACCGCCTCGGGACGGTCCGGCCCTCTACCCGGACACCCGAGACGAGCGAGACTCGCACCGCACGCGGCCTGCGTTCGCCACGCGGGTGCGGTGCACGAAGCAGTACGGCAGGCGCCGCAGTCGGCCTCCTCCCCGGAGACCACTGCGGCGCCTGTCGCGTTCCCCGGTCCGGCCGCTATGGTCGGTCAGGTGCGATCGAGGTGCGGGGGGAGCACCCCGACGCCGGGTTTGGGGGGAGAACTTCATGACAACGCCACCACCGCCGGCACCGAACGGGCCGGGGTACGGATTCCCGCAGCAGCAGCCGCAGGGCACGGGCGCGCAGCCCGTACCGGGGGCGCAGCCTCCGTCGGGCGCGCCGGGCTTCGGGCCGCCCCCCGGATTGCCCGCAGCCCCGGGCATGCCCGCGGCCGCGGGGACGACGACCGCTCCCGGGATGACGGCGGTGCCGGGGGGCCGCGCGCCGGGTTCCGGGGGGAACCTGCGACGCAACGCCGTCTGGGCCTTCGTCGGCGCCGTGCTCGCCTCGGCCGGCTGGACCGCCGCCGTGATGACCGTCCCCGGCATCGTCAGCAGCGCCTCCTCGCCGCGCAGCCTCGGCAGCTACCACCTCTCCGACGACTTCTGCACCACCGGGAAGCCCACCAAGCTGCTCCAGACGTACTCCGTCTCGGACACCTCCGCGCCGACCCACCACACCGACCGGAACCCGGCCCTGGACAGCATGAACTGCTCGATGAGCCTCAAGCGGACCGGCGGCAACAGCGACAGCGAGTACGCCTCGGTCTACCTGCGCGCCGACCTGCACAAGGCGGTCAACCCGGCGCCCGAGCTGCAGGCCAACAAGGAGCTCTACCGGGCCCGCGGGTACCAGGTCACCGACGTCTCCGGGATCGGCGAGGAAGCGTACTTCCTGTACAAGGACGACAGCTCGGACAAGTACCACAGCATCTACGCCGAGCTGGACATCCGCGACGGCGGGATGACCTACTACATCAACTACAGCGCCAGCTACACGGACGGGAAGGCCAAGCCGCCGTCCAAGGACGACCTGCGCAGCGCCCTGCAGTCCGACGGACAGGACGCCATCCGGGCCATGCGGAAGTAGGCCCATGCGGAAGTAGGCCCCGGCGCGGGACGCCACGGTCCGCGCCGAGCCCCTCCGGTCAGCGCCGGTTAGTGCCGGATGGCGCCGGGCCACGCCGAGACCCGCCGAGCCCTGCCGAGACCCGCCGCGTCAGTAGGCGGGGCGGGAGCCGGCCCGTGCGGCCCGGGCGACGGCGACCACCGCGCGCTCCAGGGCGAAGGCCGGGTCGTCCGAGCCACCCTTGACGGCGGCGTCGGCCTGGGCGATCGCGGTCAGCGCAGTGGCCACCCCGTCGCCCGTCCAACCCCGCATCTGCTGGCGGACCCGGTCCACCTTCCACGGCGGCATGCCCAACTCGCGGGCCAGGTCGGCCGGACGCATGTTCCGCCCGGTGGTCGCCAGCCGCCCGATACTGCGCACGCCGGAGGCCAGCGCGTAGGTGATGCCGGTCGGCGGCTGGCCGACGGCCAGTGCCCACCGCAGCCGCTCCAGCGCCTCCGCCGCACGGCCGGTCACCGCCAGGTCGGCCACCTCGAAGCCGGTCGCCTCGGCCCGGCCGCTGTAGTAGCGGGCCACCACCGTCTCGTCGATCGTGCCCTCGACGTCCGAAGTCAGCTGGTGACACGCGGCCGCCAGCTCGCGCAGGTCGCTGCCGAGCGCGTCCAGCAGCGCCTGGCAGGCCTCCGGCGTCGCCGAGCGGCCCAGCGCCCGGAACTCGCCCTTGACGAAGGCCAACCGCTCGTTCGCCTTGGTCAGCTTGGCGCAGGCCACCTCGCGGCCGCCCGCCTTGCGCCCGGCGTCCAGCAGGCCCTTGCCCTTGGCGCCGCCCGCGTGCACCAGCACCATGATCACTTCTTCGGCCGGTGCCTCGATGTACGCCTTGACCTCCTTCACCGAGTCGGCGGAGAGGTCCTGGGCAGCGCGCACGACGATGACCTTGCGCTCGGCGAACAGCGACGGCGTGGTCAGCTCCGCCAGACTGCCCGGCTGCAGCCCGCCGGGCGGCAGGTCCCGCACGTCGGTGTCCGGATCCGCCGCCTTCGCCGCCGCCACCACCTGGGCGACCGCGCGGTCCAGCAGCAACTCCTCCTGGCCGACCGCGAGGGTCAGCGGGGCGAGCAGGTCGTCGGGTGCACTCTTCCTGGCCATCGCCTACCAGCATCCCACGCGCCGCGGACACTACGGCCCGACCGACGGCCCGACCAGCCGCCCACCCGGACGGCCGAACCCAGCGGCCTGGAGAATGGCAGGGTGACCGACAACCACACCACCGACCTCCCGGACGTCGCCGACCCGCACGCCCGGCAGCTGCTCGTCCTGCCCGACCGCGACGCCGCCGAAGAGGCGGCCGAGGACCTCGGCGCCACCCAACCCGACCTCGGCGAGCTAGAGATCGTGCGCGACTCGCTCGCGGGCGAGGACGACGCCGAGGACGCCCAGTGGCTCGTCGTCGTCGAAGCACCCGACACCGGCTGGACCCCCGCCGTGCTGAGCGCCCTCGACGCCCTGGCCGCCGAACACGAAGGTTGGCGCGAGGAGGCCTGAACCGGAGGCATGACGGGCAAAATTTGGCTCTTCATTTCTCGGCGCGCTCCGGGCCGGGCCCGGAGCGCGCCGAAACGTTTCTGCTGGGCCCGCCGCCGCAGAGCCACGCTTCCTCCCAACCCCACTCCCTACCCCTTTCCCTTCCCACGTGGTGGTTGGGAGGAGGACAGCGGAGCTCACCCGGGCGGGGCCCGCGGTGCACCCGGGGCCTGTCCGGGACGGGTGGGGGCCGCGGAGTCGGCCGTGGCCCGGGCACGCGGCCGGTGGGCCGCGTGCCCGGGCTGCGGGTGGACGGATACACCGAGGGTGGCCGGGGAATCGCCGGTCACCGCGATGTCACCCGCCAGGTCGGTCCGCAGCACCGCCGCACCGAGCGCGCGCAGCCGGTCGACCGTCTTCGGGGACGGGTGTCCGTACGCGTTGCCCTCACCGCAGGAGATGAGCGCCAGCCGGGGCCGCAGAGCACCGGTCAGACCCCAGTCCTGATGGGCCGAACCGTGATGCGCGACCTTCAGGACGTCGACCCTTCCCAGCCGCCCCGACAGGGCCGACTGGGCCGGCGGTTCGAGATCTCCGAGCAGTGCCATCCGTAGTCCTCCTGTCAGTGTCACCATCAGTGCGACGCTTGCGTTGTTCGCGCCGGGCGCCTCGATGTCCGACCCGGGAACGGGCCACACCACGTCCCAGGCCAACTCCGTTCCGATCGAGCGCCGTTCGCCACGGCCGGCCCGCAGCAGCGGAACGCCGGCCCCGGCTGCCCAGCTCGCCACCCGGGCCGCCTCGCCCGGCGGCTCGTCCAACGTCGTCCCCTCGACCGCGCCGACCTTGCGGCCTCGCAACACCCCTGGCACGCCCTCGACATGGTCGGCGTGGAAGTGCGTCAACAGCAGCAGGGGCACGGTCGTGATGCCGAGGTCGCGCAGGCACCTGTCGGCGGCGTTCGGATCCGGACCGGCGTCGATCACCACCGCGCTGTCCGGCGCACCGGCTGCAAGGGCCAACATGTCCCCCTGGCCGACGTCGCACATCGCCAGGCGCCACCCCGGCGGTGGCCAGCCGGTGGCGATCCGGCTGAGTTGCGGCGGGCGCAGCAGCACCGCCAGCAGGACCACCAGCAGCGCACCGGTCACCAGAGCCCGGACCGCCCTGCGCCGTGGGCGGGCGGGCGCCCGGATGCCGGGCGCCGTGTGCCGGGGCAGCAGGAGCGGCGCCACCCAGCAGACGGCCAGGACCGCTACCGCGACCGTGACTGTCCCGAACCAGCCTCCCGGCCAGGACAGTTGGCCTCCCGGCAGCTCGGCGCCGCGTCGAGCGACCAGGGCGAGCCAGCCGGCCGGCACTCCGGCCGGCACCGCGAGCAGACGGGCCAGAGCCGGGAGGAACGGATGCAGGGCGAGCACCCCGAAACCGAGCAGGGTCGCCGGGGCCACCGCCGGCTCGGCCAGTAGGTTGCACGGGATGCCGACCAGGCTGATGTGCCCGGACAGCACCACCGTCACCGGTGCGCACAGTGCCTGCGCGGCTGCCGTCGCCGCGACGGCGCCCGCGAGGTGGTGCGGCCAGCGCCGGGCCCGCAAGGCCTCGGCCCAGTGCGGCCCGAGGACGAGCAGCCCGGCCGTGGCGAGCACCGAGAGCAGGAAGCCGAACGAGCGCGCCAGGAACGGGTCCAGCAGGATCAGCACCAGAACGGCCCCGGCGAGCGCGGGCACCGCCTGACGGGGCCGGCCGGTGGCGAGGGCCAGCATGCCGATCAGTCCCGTCCCGGCTGCCCGCAGCACGCTGGGCTCGGGGCGGCACACGGTCACGAAGGCCAGCGTCAGCCCCGTGCCGAGCAGGGCACAGGTGCGCAGGGGGAGCCCCAGTACGGGCGCGAGCCCGCGCCGTTCCGGGGTGCCTGCCTGGCCGGGTGCGCCCAGCAGCGCACCGAGGACGATGGCCAGGTTGGCTCCGCTGACCGCCACCAGGTGGACCAGGTCGGTGGCCCGGAACGCGTCTTCTAGGTCGTCGGGCAGCCGCGAGGTGTCGCCGACGGTCAGGCCCGGGAGCAGCCCGCGCGCATCCGGCGGGAGCCCGTCGGTGGCGGTGCGCAGGCCGGCGCGCAGTCGTCCGGCGATCCGCTGGGGCAGGCTCGGCGGTGCCAGCTGCAGGGGTGGGCCGTGGACGACCAGGAGCGCCGCGGATTCGGTGTCGTGGCCCTCGCCCGCGGGCTGCACTTCGACCTCCACGGACAGCCGTTGGGACGGGAGCATCCGCTGCCAGGCCTCGCCGTCGGCCCCTCGGACCAGGACGGTCACGGGTGTACGCGTCCGGGTGGCCGGCCCGTCCGGGAGGAGGGTGACCCGGTCGGCCAGGGCGTCCACGGTGAGCAGCGGCTGCCCACCGGTTGTGCCGCCCCGGGAGGTACGGACTTCGGGGTCTCCCGCGATGGTCAGCTCCACCTCCACCGCCCGGGCGGGAGCGTCCGGCGACCGTGGCACGGTGTGTTCGGCCGCGCGGGCGAGTTCGGGCAGCGGGCCCCGGTGCAGGTCGGCGGTGTGCAGCGGGGTCGCGATCGCGGCCGCCGCTCCGGTGAGCAGGACGGCGGCGAGCGTCACCCCGGCCCCTTGTCGGCGCAGGACGCCCGGCCGGACGAGCAGCAGGACGGCCGCGAGCGCGGCGGCTCCCGCCGTCGCGAGGACGAGGGCTGTGTACCTCGTCTCCAGGCCGAGGAGCGCCGCCGTGACCACCCAGGCCGAGACGGCGGGCAACAGCAGTCGGAAGTCGGTGCCGGAGGGGTGGGCGTGCGGGATCGATGCGGTGGTGGACAGGGCGGCACCTCCCTTCGGAGCGAGCGGGACGGACGGACGAGCGCACGAGCGCACGAGCCGACGAGCGGGCGGCGGATGCGTCAGAGGGTGAGCAGCGGCCTGAGTTCCGCGTACGTACGGGCCCCGATGCCGCTGACCTGACGGAGCTGGTCGAGAGAGCGGAAGGAGCCGTGCGACGTGCGGTAGGCCAGGATGCGCTGGGCGAGGGTCGGACCGACGCCGGGGAGGGTGTCCAACTGTTCGAGGGTGGCACGGTTGAGGCTGACTGCCGGCCGGGGTAGGGCGGGCCCCGGCGGTCCGCCGTCGCCGGCAGTTCCGGCGGCCGGCGCGGGTGCGGCGGGCTGCTCACCGACGACCAGCTGTTCACCGTCCGTCAGGAAGCGTGCCAGGTTGAGGTTCCTGGTGTCCGTCTCCGGCAGCACGCCGCCTGCGGCCCGCAGGCCGTCGGCCACCCGCGAGCCGCCGGGCAGGGTGTGCAGCCCCGGGGCGTGGACCCGTCCGCCGATGTCGACCACGACGGCCGCACTGACACCGCTATCGGCGCCGGCACCGGCCCTGGTTGCCGCACCGGCAGGGCCGCCTCCGGTCGCACCGGCCTCGCTCCCTGATGCTGCGTCGACGGATGCCGCCACGTCCGGACCCTGATGCGCCGAGGCGGCTGCCAGCGCGGGAACAGCGACGGTCTCCGGCCTGGCCAGCCAGAAGTGCTGGACGGCGTAGCCGACCGCGAACAGCAGCAGGATGACCAATCCGGCCACCGCACGCCGGTCGAGCGCCACGGCCGGAGTGAACGAACCGAAGCGCGGGCGGGCCGCGGCATCCGGTGGATCCGGGGCCGGGTCCCGATCCATGACGGGGTCCGGACGGGCTCGACCGTCCGCGCCCGGAGGCCACGGCGTCGCACCCGTCGGCGGCCCGGTGGCGGGCCACTCCCCCGTCGCGGTCGAGGCAGCGCCCTCGACCGCCCCCGGGGAACCGCCCCCGCCTCCGCCGGCGCCCCCGCCTCCTCCGGCGCCCCGGCCGCCGTCCGTCGGCGCGGCGCCCGCCGGCAGCAGTGCCGCCATCCGCAGCCGCACCGTCTCGTTGATCGTCTGGCGCTTCGCCGCGCCCAGGCCCATGGTCGTCATGCCGAGGACGCTAGGAGTCCTCCGGCGGACATGCAGAAATTGCCGAAATCCTGTGGATAACCCGGGGGTTGTGGACAAAGCGCGTCACTCACACGAGTGATCGAGACCCTCGGAAGTTGACCAGAGGATGCCCCGTCACCGATCCCCGGCCCCACGCCCCGCGCGCCGTCGGCCACACCCCACCTGCCCGCAGCCCCCGTCAGCGCGGCGCGACCACCACCGCGAGCAGCCCCGGCCCGACGTGCGCGCCGATCACCGCCCCCACCTCGCCGACGTACAGCTCCCGCAGCCCCGGCACCCGCGCCCGCAGCCGCTCCGCGAGCGGTTCGGCCCGGTCCTCGGCAGCCAGGTGGTGCACGGTGATGTCGACGTCCCGCTCCCCCGACCGCTCGACCGCGATCTCCTCCAGCCGCGCGATCGCCCGCGACGCCGTCCGCACCTTCTCCAGCGGCTCGATCCGCCCCCCGTCCAGGTGCAGCAGCGGCTTGACCGCGAGCGCCGACCCGAGCAGGGCCCGCGCCGTCCCGATCCGCCCGCCGCGGCGCAGGTGCTCCAGGGTGTCGACGTAGAAGAACCCGCTGGTGTCCGCCGCCCGCCGGCCCGCCGCCTCGGCCGCCTCCGCGAGGCCCTGCCCCGCGGCGATCGCCTCGGCCGCCGCCAGCACCCCGTACCCGAGCGCCATCCCGACCAGCCGGCTGTCCACCACCCGCACCGGTACGGGTGCCTCTGCGGCCGCCAGTCGGGCCGCCTCGACGGTGCCGGACAGCTCGCCCGAGATGTGTACGGAGACGATCCCCTTCGCCCCGGCCTCGGCGGCCGCCCGGTAGGTCGCCGCGAAGGTTTCCGGGTTCGGCCGGGAGGTGGTCACCCGCTGCTTGCCGCGTAGCGCCTCGGCGACGTCCTTCGGGGAGATCTCGACGCCCTCGCTCAGGACCGAGTCACCGACCGCGACGCTCAGCGGGACCACCGTGATCCCGTGCCGGTCGAGGGCCTCCTGCGGCAGGTAGGCCGTGGAATCGGTGACAAGCGCGAGGTCGGAGGGCATGAGGCGGAGGTTACTCCCCGTTGGTGCGCGAGGACAGCGCCCGTCGGCGAAGGGCCATGCCCCGGCCACGACATACCCGCGACGCGCTCTCGACGCGCTCTCGACGTACCCTCGACGCGCTCTCGACACGCCCGCTGCACGCCCGGCGCGCGGCGCCCGGCGACCGGCGACCGGCGACAGGTCCCGGCGGAGACGGGGAGCGGGTCAGCCCGCCGAGGATCCCGTCGACGGCTTCCGCAGCCGCTGCGCCAGCTTGGCCAGCGGGTCGGCGAGCCCCAGCAGTTCCTCGGCGCTCGGACGGCTCTTCCCGTCCGTCAGCCCCGCCCGAGCCTGTCCCCCAGCCCCCGAACCGGCCCCCGCACCCGGCCGCGACCCGGGCCGCGCGCCGGTGCCGGTGCCCGCACCGGAACCCGCCGCCGAACCCGCGGAATCGGGTCCCACACCGTCCCAGTGCCGCAGCGCCCCGGCCTCGCTCTCGCACTCCTGGCCGAGCCGGCGCAGTTCGTCGTCCGCGAACCGGTGCATCCGGTCCTGCGCGGCCCAGCGCATGGTCTCCGCCGCGTGCGTGATCCGCTCGGCCCGCTCCCGGAGCTCCGGCAGCTTGGCGGCGATCCGCGCGGTGTCCGGCTCGCGTTCGAGCATCCGCAGCTCGCCGTCGAGCTCGGCAGCGTGGGCGTCGAGCCGGGTCAGCAGGGCGAGCGACTCGCTGAGCTGACCGTCCTGTTCGAGTCCGCCCTCCAGCACCTGCCGGGTGCCGTCGAGCGAGGTCCGCAGGCCGAGCCGGACGGTGGCGATCTGCGCGGGCGGGCCGATCCTGGTGTACGTCTTCGCCTTGAGGGTAGCGGTCTCGACGGCACGGCGGGCGTTGGCCTCGTGCTTCTCGATCTTCACGCCGACGGCCTTGGCCGCTTTGACCGTGCCGACCACCGCCATGGCGACCACCGCGATCCCGATGAGCAGGACCAAGCCGATCATCACGCCGAACACGTCCATCGCGCGCCACCTTCCGCCGCCGTTTCGGCCCCCACCGCACCCAACGCGGGCCGCATCGCCATGGGTTCCAAGGTAGCGCCGGATCGCTCGCCGGGGCGGCCCGAACGGGCCCGGCGGCCGGAGATCAGGGTAGGATCCGGGATCTCCCCGAGGGCCCGGGCCCGTCCGACACCGCGCCGCGCCGCACCCACAGAGCGCCGAAGCACGCACCGAGAACACCCCGCCCGAGAGCACCGGTCCGAGACCACCCCGCCCGAGAGCACCGGTCCGAGACCACCCCGCCCGAAAGCACCGGGCGGGCGCCCCGAAGGACGCCCGCCCGGTCGGTCACGGCCGGTGTCAGCCGGTGACGATGTTCACCAGCTTCGGAGCCCGCGCGATCACCTTGCGCACCTCCGCGCCGCCGATCGCCGCGACGACCGCCGGCTCCGCCAGCGCCAGCGCCTCCAGCTCGGCGTCCGAGATGCTCGGAGCGACCTCCAGCCGGGCCTTCACCTTGCCCTTGATCTGCACCACGCAGGTCACCGTTTCGTCCACCACGTACGCCGGGTCGGCGACCGGGTAGTCGGTGTGCGCCAGCGACTCGCCGTGGCCCAGGCGGCGCCACAGCTCCTCGGCGACGTGCGGGGCCAGCGGCGCGACCATCAGCACCAGCTGCTCGGCCACCGCCCGCGGCGTCGAGCCGCGCTTGACCAGGTAGTTGTTCAGCTCGATGGCCTTGGCGACGGCCGTGTTGAAGCGCAGCCCGGCCATGTCGCCGCGGATGCCGTCGATGGCCTTGTGCAGGGCGCGCAGCGTGGCCTCGTCCGGGGCCTCGTCGGTGACGACCAGCTCGCCGGTGGTCTCCGAGACGACGTTGCGCCACAGTCGCTGCAGGAAGCGGTACGAGCCGACGACGGCGCGGGTGTCCCACGGGCGGGAGACGTCCAGCGGGCCCATCGACATCTCGTACAGGCGCAGCGTGTCGGCGCCGTACTCGTCGGCGATGTCGTCGGGCGCGACGGCGTTCTTCAGGGACTTGCCCATCTTCCCGGCTTCGCGCTTGACCGGCTCGCCCTGCCAGGAGTACTGGCCGTCGCGCTCCTCGACCTCGGCGGCGGGCACCGGGAAGCCGCGCTCGTCGCGGTAGACGTCGGCGGTGATCATGCCCTGGTTGAACAGCTTGTGGAACGGCTCGACGGACGAGACGTGGCCCAGGTCGTGCAGCACCTTGTGCCAGAAGCGCGCGTACAGCAGGTGCAGGACGGCGTGCTCGGCACCGCCGACGTACAGGTCGGCGCCGCCGGCGGGCTTGGTCTCGGTGGGGCCCAGCCAGTACTGCTCGTTGGCCGGGTCGACGACTGCGGAGGAGTTCGCCGGGTCGACGTAGCGCAGCTCGTACCAGCACGAACCCGCCCAGTTGGGCATGGTGTTGGTCTCGCGGCGGTACTTCTTCGGTCCGTCGCCCAGGTCCAGTTCGACGTTGACCCAGGCCTCGTTGCGGGACAGCGGGGTCTCGGGCGAGGAGCTGGAGTCGAAGGCGTCGTAGGTGCGCGGCGAGTAGTCGTCGACCTCGGGGACCTCGACCGGCAGCATCGACTCGGGCAGGGCGTGCATGACGCCGTCCTCGTCGTAGACGATCGGGAAGGGCTCGCCCCAGTACCGCTGGCGGCTGAACAGCCAGTCGCGCAGGCGGTAGTTGACGGTGCCCTCGCCGATGCCGCGCTCGGCCAGCCAGGCGGTGGCGCGGGCCTTGGCGTCGACGACGCTCAGGCCGTCCAGCGACAGGTCGCCTTCCTCGCGGGCGGAGCCGACGATGACGGAGTCGTAGGTGTCGAAGGCGTCGTCCCACTGTGCCGGGTCCTGGCCGCGACCGTCCGTCGGCTCGACGACGCAGCGCATCGGCAGGGCGAAGGCGCGGGCGAAGGCGAAGTCACGGTGGTCGTGGGCGGGGACGGCCATGATGGCGCCGGTGCCGTAGCCCATCAGGACGTAGTCGGCGATGAAGACCGGGACGGACGCGCCGCTGACCGGGTTGGTCGCGTAGGCGCCGGTGAAGACGCCGGTCTTGACCTTGGCGTCGACCTGGCGCTCGACGTCCGACTTGGCGGCGGCCGTGGCGCGGTAGGCGGCGACGGCGTCGGCGGGGGTGGCGGCGCCGCCGGTCCACTCGGCGGGCACGTCCTGCGGCCAGGCGGCGGGGACGATCGAGTCGACCAGGCCGTGCTCGGGGGCCAGCACCATGTAGGTGGCGCCGAACAGGGTGTCGGGGCGGGTGGTGAAGACGGTGATCGGCTCGCCGGAGCCGACCGCGAAGTCCACCCGGGCGCCTTCGGAGCGGCCGATCCAGTTGCGCTGCTGCAGCTTGATGGCCTCGGGCCAGTCCAGCAGGTCCAGGTCCTCGATCAGGCGGTCGGAGTACGCGGTGATGCGCATCATCCACTGGCGCAGGTTGGACTTGAACACCGGGAAGTTGCCGCGCTCGGAGCGGCCGTCCGCGGTGACCTCTTCGTTGGCCAGCACGGTGCCCAGGCCGGGGCACCAGTTGACCGGCACCTCCTTGGCGTACGCCAGGCGGTACTCGCCCAGCGTCTCGTCGCGCTCGGCGGCGGACAGCGACGCCCACGGGCGGCCGTCCGGGGTCTGCCGCTCACCGGACTCGAAGGCGGCGATCAGCTCGGTGATCGGCCGGGCCTTGCGGGCGGTGTCGTCGTACCAGGAGTTGAAGATCTGCAGGAAGATCCACTGGGTCCAGCGGTAGTAGTCCGGGTCGATCGTGGAGATCGAGCGGCGCGGGTCGTGGCCCAGGCCCAGCCGGCGCAGCTGCTGGCGCATGTTGGCGATGTTGGCCTCGGTGGAGACCCGCGGGTGGGTGCCGGTCTGCACCGCGTACTGCTCGGCGGGCAGGCCGAAGGCGTCGTAGCCCAGCGTGTGCAGCACGTTGTGGCCGGTCATCCGCTGGTAGCGGGCGAAGACGTCGGTGGCGATGTAGCCCAGCGGGTGGCCGACGTGCAGGCCCGCGCCCGAGGGGTACGGGAACATGTCCATGATGAAGCTGTGCGGCCTCGCGGCGACGTCACCGGCCGACGGGTCGGCCAGCGCACCGGTGGGGTTGGGGGCGTGGAAGGTGCCCTCCTTCTCCCAGATGTCCTGCCAGCGGGACTCGATCTCGGCCGCCAGCGCGGCGCTGTACCGGAACGGCTCGGTCGCGGTCTCGGACGCGCCGGACGCAGGGGTCGTCTCGCTCATGGTCCTTCAAGCTCCATCGATGTCGGTGGGCGAACCGTGCGGGCGCCCGGCCGGTGGGACCCCGCCCGGGTCGGGGCCGGGGGCGGAAAACAAAAAAGCCCCTCGCAGGAGGGGACGCCACGCCGACTCCGGCACCGCCCGAGGGCGCAGCCGGTCCTGGTCAGCGCGGCCGGCTAAGGAGCAGGCGCACGGTTCGCATGGGCTCAGGGTACCGCAAGCACATCGGCGCGCTCCCGGGTATACCGCCGGGACGGCCCTCCGAGCAGCGCCACGGCGGCCTCGGCCCGCGACCCCGGCGACACCACGACGGCCCCACCGCTCCGCCCCACCGACCCCACCACGCCCACCGGCCTGACCAGCCCGGCCCGACCACAGCAGCAGCCAAAGCCCCACGGCGACCTCACCGCGACGCCGCCCGCCCCGCCGCGTCGAAGTCCCGCAGCGCCCTCGCCAGCCGCTCGGACTGCATCCCCGCCGCGAGCGAGCGCGCCAGCGCCGCGGTGCGGGCCGCCTCCCGCTGGTCGCCGAGCCGCCGGTGGGTCTCGGCGAGGCGCACCATCAGCAGCGCCTTGGAGCGCGCCCGCCCGGGCCCCAGCCCGGCCACGGCCTCGGCGAGCAGGGCCTTCGCGGGCCGGTACCGGCCGAGCGCCAGCCGTCCCTCGCCGACCATCCCGGCGAGGGAGGCACGGGCCTCCTCGGCACCGGGCACGCCGTCCAGTTCGGCGAAGGCCCGGGTGGCGGCGGCCTCGGCCCGCTCCGGCTCGTCCCGGCGGCCGTGGGCGCGGGAGAGCCTGCCGAGCTGGCGGGCCCGCCCGTTGGGGCCGAGGGCGGCGCCGTGGGTCTCCAGGGCGGTTTCCAGTGCGGAGACGGCGTCCAGGCCGCGGCCCCCGGGGCCCTGCGTGGCGAGCACCACCAGCGCGCCGAGCACGGCGACCCCGAGCCTGGGGTCGCCGCTGACGTGGGCGGCGCGCAGCGCGGCGACGAAGGCGCGCTGGGCGGCGGCGTCGTGGCCGAGGTCGTACGCGGCCCAGCCGGCCAGCCGGGCGAGCCGGCTGGCCGTGCCGTACAGCTCGCGGCCCAGCCGCTCGTCGTACGCGCCCAGTTCCAGCAGTTTCGCCAGCATGGCGAGTTCGGCGCGGGTGGGGCCGAGGACGAGGCCGCCGCCGCAGGAGCGTTCGAGGCGTTGTTTGCTGCGGTAGGACAGGCCGAGCTCGCCGACCAGGCCGGCCTCGACGCGCAGCGCGCCCTCGCCGCCCCCGACGGGTGGCGGCGGCGAGTCGAGCCGGGCGGCGGCCTGGTCGAGGTCTGCGTTGCGGAAGAGGTCGGTGAGGCGGACCGGCCCGGCGTCGGTGGCGGCCTCGCGCAGCGCGGTCTGGGCGGTGTCGGCGGTCCACGGGTCGGTGAGCAGCCGGGGCGAGAGGATCTTGGCGCCACGGTGGCCGCCCATCCGGCCCCAGAGCTGCTCGTAGGTGACGGCGATGCCGAGGGTGCGGCTGAGCACTTCGCAGACCGCCTGGTCGTGCGGGCTGCGCGGCACCATGCCGCGGTCGCGCCACTTGTACGGGGCGGTGGAGCTGATGGCCAGGCCCGGCGGCAGTGCGAGGCTCACCTCACGGGCGAGCCGTTCCGGGCTCCAACCGAGCTGGTGGAGTATCCGGGCCAGTTCCTCGTTCCGCCTTCGCTCCAGATCGGCCATGGCACGACGGTAGCGGGATTCCGGCCCCTCCCGCCGGTGGGAGCGTCGAAACAGCAGAGAGCCGCCTCCCGTACCCGGGAGGCGGCTCTCGACTTCTGTGGAGCTATGGGGAATTGAACCCCAGACCTCTTGCATGCCATGCAAGCGCTCTACCAACTGAGCTATAGCCCCTTGACCTGCGATGCCACCGGGTCTTTCGGCCGTTTCCGTCCGGTTTCCCTCGGCGACATCGATTACTTTACACGGTCCTGGGCGTGCTCCAGAAATCCGTTTCCCGAGGCCCGCCGCGGGGGCGCCCGGAAGGACGCCGGGAGCCCCCTGCCGGTGCCCTCCCGGAAGCGTTCCCCCACGACCGCCCCCGCCCCGAGCCACGCGCGCGCCCCCTCCCGGGCCCCCGCCCGCAGCCACGCACGCGCCCCCTCCCCCGCCTCACCCGCGGCCACGCACGCGCTCGTCCGCTACCGCGCCGCCCGTCGGCTGCGCGCGGCGAAGCCCGCGGCGGCCAGCACCGCGACGGCGTTGACCAGCAGTGTGGTCCGCAGCGCGTGCCCGGACTCGGCGGCCGGCGCCGGCAGGTCGACCTGTCCGAGGAACACCGAGCCGAGCACCGCGACCCCGACCACCTGCCCGAGCTGGATGACGGTCACCATCACCCCGCTGGCGTCGGCCGCGTCCTCGGGTGCCACGCCCGCGAGCGCCCGGGCGAACAGCGGTGCGTACGCGCAGCCGGCAATGAGACCGAGCACGGCCATTTCCGCCAGCGGCCCCGCGTCGATCTCGGCGCCGTCGCCGAGGAGCAGGCCCAGCAGCAGGTAGCCGCCGCCGAGGAACACCCCGGCGAGCATCGGCAGGGTCCCGTGCAGCCGCCCGGGCAGCCGGTGCCAGTGCATGCTGGACAGGCCGAAGCCGATCGCGACGGGCGCCGAGCAGAGCCCGGCCTTCAGGGCGGTGTGGCCGAGCGCGGCCTGCTGGTGCAGGGCGAAGGAGAACATGAAGCCGGCGAAGGCCGCCATGATCGCGAACAGTCCGGCCGCCGCCGACCGCAGTCCGGGGGCGCTCAGCACCCGTCCGGAGATCAGCGGCTGCCCGCCGTTCCGGGCGATCCGTCGCTCGACCGCCACGAACAGGCCGAGCAGCAGCACGCCGCCCGCGATCATCGCCCAGCCCCAGGCGGGCCAGCCGAGTTCGTGGCCGAGGACGAGCGGCACCACGAGCAGGCCGAGCGCCGCGCCGAGCACCACCAGGCCGGGGATGTCGAAGCCGCGCGAGGCGTCGCCGGGGAGCCGGGGCAGCAGCCGGGCGCCGGCCGCCAGCAGCAGCACGCCGATCGGCACGTTGACCAGGAAGACGGGCCGCCACCCGCTGCCGAACAGGTCGGCGCTGACCAGCACGCCGCCGAGCACCTGGCCGAGTGCCATGCCGCCGGCCAGCACCGCCGAGTAGAGGCCGAGTGCCCGGGTGCGGGCGGCGCCGGTGAAGGTGCGCTGCAGCAGGCTCATCACCTGGGGCACCATCAGCGCCGAGCCGGCGCCCTGGAGCAGCCGGAAGGCGATCAGCCAGCCGGTGGTCGGGGCGAGGCCGCAGGCCAACGAGGCGGCGGTGAAGGCGGCCAGGCCGAGCTGGAACAGCCGGCTGTAGCCGTACCGGGCGCCCAGCCGGGCCCCGGTGATGAGCAGTACGGCGTAGGCGATGGTGTAGCCGGCGATCACCAGCTGCAGGGCGGCGCCCGAGGCGCCGAGGTCGGTGCGGATGGTGGGTACCGCGACGTTGACGATGGAGACGTCGAGCACGGCCATGAACTGTCCGCACAGGACGAGCGTGAGGAGCAGCCCGGGCCGTACGGCCGGGACTGCGGTGGTGCCTCCGGCCACGCCGGGCCGGATCTGGAGGTCCGTCATGGCCACCAGCCTGCGGCCCTGCCGGTACTGGTGGTTAGAGCCTGCTGATCCTGGTACTGGCAGCACCTGTATCGCCCGCCGGGCCTGCGGCACGATGGTGGCCATGACCGTCCTGGAGGAACTCCCCGCTGCCGCCCCGGGCGGGCGCGACCGCCGCCGCTCCGAGCTGGCCCGCTTCCTGAAGGCCTGCCGGGCGCGGGTGACCCCGGAGGAGGTCGGGCTCCCGCCGGGGCTGCGCCGCCGGACTCCGGGGCTGCGGCGCGAGGAGGTCGCGCAGCTCGCCGGGGTCGGGGTCACCTGGTACACGTGGCTGGAGCAGGGACGGCCGATCAACGCCAGCGAGCAGGTGCTCCTCGCGGTGGCCCGGGCGCTGCGGCTGGACGGCACCGAGCGCGAGCACCTGTTCCGGCTGGCCGGGATGTCCCCGTCGCCGCACGCGCAGCCGGCCCCGCCGGAGCTGAGCCCGTCGATCCGGGTGATCCTGGACTCGCTCGCCCCGCTGCCTGCGGCGGTCTCCAACACCCGGTTCGACGTGCTGAGTTACAACGGGCCGTACCGTTCGCTGTTCGGCACCGAGCGGATGCGCCCGTCCCGCGGGGCCGCCTTCAACAGCCTCTGGTGCATGCTGACCGCCCCGCCGTGCTGCAACCCGTGCGGGAACCGCGACGAGGCGCTGCCGCGGATGGTGGCGGTGCTGCGCTCGGCCTACGGCAAGCACGTGGGCGAGCCGGCCTGGGAGGAGCACGTGCAGCGGCTGTCGGCGCGCAGCGCGTTGTTCCGGGAGTTGTGGGACCGGCAGGAGGTGGCACCGCCGGAGACCTGGTTGCGGCTGTTCCGCCACCCGCGGCTCGGGGTGCTGCGGCTGAACGCCACCTACCTGACGATGCCGGGCGTGCCGGAGTGCTACATCGTGGTGTACGTGCCGGCGAGCCCGGAGGACCAGGAGCGGGTGGAGCAGCTCGACTCGCTGCCGCCGGGCGGCTGGACGCACATCTGCGAGCTGTGACGGGCACTCAGGGAGGGCGACGGGCCCAACGCCCGCGCGAACCCCGGGACGAAACGCCGGGAGGCCGCCACCCGATGGGTGACGGCCTCCCGAACTACTGTGGAGCTATGGGGAATTGAACCCCAGACCTCTTGCATGCCATGCAAGCGCTCTACCAACTGAGCTATAGCCCCGCGACACGGACGACCCTGGCTGACCACGACCGCCGATGCGGAGTGGAGCTATGGGGAATTGAACCCCAGACCTCTTGCATGCCATGCAAGCGCTCTACCAACTGAGCTATAGCCCCGCACTCACCGGATCTCCCGCTTCCCTTCCGGGCCGCGTTCCTTCCCTGCGAACGAGGAAGACTCTAGCTGGTCAGGGCCGGAACTGCGAAATCCGTTCCTTCGAGGCCCCCGCCCGCCCGTGCCACGTCCTCGCGGCGGGCGCCCGTACCCGGAACGCCCGAGCCGGAACACCCGAGCGGGACGCCCGAGCCGGACGCCCGCACCCGGACGCCCGTGCCGGAACCGCTCAGGTGTCGTCGCCGATGACCGGCTGCGGGAGCGTTCCCGCGTTGTGCTCCAGCAGGCGCCAGCCGCGCGATCCCTGGCCGAGCACCGACCAGCAGCAGTTGGACAGCCCGCCGAAGCGCTCCCATTGGGCCGGCTCCAGGTCGAGCAGCCGTCCGAGCATCGTGCGGATCGTCCCGCCGTGGCTGACCACGACCAGGGTGCCGTCGTCCGGCAGCTTGGCGGCGGCCTCCAGCACCACGGGCACCGAGCGGTCGGCGACCTCGGTGGCCAGCTCGCCGCCCCCGCCTCGGCGCACCGGCTCTCCGGCCGCCCAGGCCGCGTACTCCTCGGGGAAGCGTTCGCGGATCTCGGCGTTGGTCAGGCCCTGCCAGGAGCCCGCATAGGTCTCCCGCAGGCCCTCGTGGTGCGTCACGTCGAGCCCGGTGACCTTGGCGAGCTCCTCTGCGGTGCGCCGGGCGCGCTCGAGGTCCGAGGAGATCAGCAGGTCGGGGCGGAGCCCGGAGAGCAGCCGGGCGGCGCGCTGGGCCTGGAGGACGCCCTGGCCGGTCAGCTCGATGTCCGTGGTGCCCTGGAAGCGCGATTCGAGGTTCCAGGAGGTCTGACCGTGCCTCCAGAAGACGATGCGCGGGCCCCGCGCGCTGCGGCTCAGTGCAGGTCCTCGGGCTTGCCGAAGTCGTCGGCCGGGGCGACGGCGTTGCCGGCCACGTCGGTGTGGGCGTCGGGGCGGTTGCGGGAAGCCAGGGCGTCCTCGGGCAGCGTCAGCTCGGGGCAGTCCTTCCAGAGGCGGTCCAGCGAGTAGAAGGAGCGCTCCTCGGAGTGCTGGACGTGCACGACGATGTCCAGGTAGTCGAGCAGGATCCAGCGGCCATCGCGCTCGCCCTCGCGGCGCACCGGCTTGATGTCCAGCTGCTCGCGCAGCTGGTCCTCGATCTCCTCGGCGATCGCGCGGACCTGGCGGTCGTTGTTCGCGGAGGCGATCAGGAAGGCGTCGGTGATCGACAGCACCTCGCTGACGTCGAAGGCGATGATGTTGTTCGCGAGCTTGTCGGCCGCCGCCTGCGCGGCGACGGTGATGAGCTGCTGGCTGTGGTCGGTGACGGTCACGGTGTTCTTCCGGCTCGGCGGCTTGGGGCTGCGCCCCGGCGCACGGCCGGGGTCGCCTTCCAGGATCTCACGCCGCCCGGGCGGGCCCGGAACCGTTTTCCGCGCCGGCCCGGGCCGCGTGCGCCACGGACCGGCCGCCGCGCCTCCGGGCCCCGCGCGGCGGGTGCCGCCCGGGGCCGGGCCGCCGCGCGGACGCGGACCGGACCGACCGGTGGGACGGCCTGGCCGTCCCACCGCTCCGGAGCCGCCCACCGGGCCGGGCTACTGGCCCTTCGGCAGCTGGTAGTCCTTGCCGAGCACGACCAGCAGGTCCGCGTTCTGGGTGTCGCCGGTCACCTTCTTCACCGCCGTGTCCGGCAGGCCGAGGCTGGTCGCCAGCGACTTCGCCGCGGCCTGCCGGGCGTCGTCGGTGTAGCGGATCTCACTGGTGGCCTGCGCAGCGGACTTGGCGCCGCCGGGGATGAAGGTCAGGCCCGAGTTGACTATCTGGACCTGCGCGGCCGCGCTCGCCGCGTCGTTGCCGCTGGCGTCCTGCAGTGCGACCCGGGCCGGGGCGTCACCGGCGGCCGCGGACTTCACGGTGCCGCCGAGCACGTCCTTGACCTGCTTGCCCGCGGTCGCCTCGTCCAGGCTGCCGTCCGGCTTGACGGTCAGCGCGGTGGTGGAGACGTGGCCGCCCTTCGCCTGCTCGGCGAGCTGGGCGAGCACCCCGGCGAGGGCGTCCTCGGGCAGCGAGGGGTCGAGCACCGCGTTCATCCGGTGCACGTCGTCCTTGGCGTCCTTGAACTCGGTCGGCATGGTGCGCACCACCGCCTCCATGACCTGTCCGAACCGGGCCAGCTGGGCGTCCCGGTTCTCGCCGGCGTTCTGCAGGGTGGCGTACGCGACCGCGGCCTTCCCGCTGAGCATGGTGTTCTTCCCGGCCGCGGACAGCAGTTTGCCGTCCGGCTTGCCGCCCTCGTGGGTCTCGGCGTTGGTGTCCACCCGGACGCCGCCGAGCTGGGAGACCAGCAGTTCCAGGTACGGGGTGTCCAGCCGCCAGGTGCCCGCGACCGGGGCGCCGAGCACGGTGGCCAGGCCCTCCCGGGTCGCCGAGGCGCCGATGGTGTCCATGGCCTGGCCGATCGTGGTGACCGGCGGGTCGGCGGGGCCGGGCAGCCGCAGGTTGTCGGGCAGCAGCAGCACCGTGGCCTTCTTGCCGGAGGCGTCGTCGACGAGCAGCGCGCTGGACACCTTGCCCTGCAGGTCGCGCAGGTGGACGACGTTGACCTTGCGCCCGCCGGCCGCGGCGGCCGCGGTCGGCTTGTCGCCGGTGAACCACAGGTAGCCGCCGACGCCGCCCGCCGCGAGCGCCACCACCACGCCGAGGCCGATCAGCCGGTTGCGCAGCTTGCGGCGGCGCTCGGCCCGGACCTCGCTGCGGGACTCGGCGAACTTCAGCCAGTCGATGACGTCCTCGGTCTCCTCCGCCTCCTCGTCGACGAAGGTGAACTCGCCCGTGGTGTAGCTGTCCTTGGGCGCCTTGCTCCCGCCCTTGCCGCCCCGGGCCCCGGAGACCTGCTCGGACGGTGCCGCGGCCTTGGCCGGAGCCGCCTCGGCGGCGGGCCGGGACACCCGCGGCCGCGGCGTCACCGGAGCGGTCGCGGCGGTGGCCGCAGGAGCGACGGGCGCGGCGGGAGCGGCCGGCGCGGTGCCCCCCGGCTGCGCCTGCGGCTCGGCGACGACCGGGGCGGCGGCCTGGTACGGCTGCTGGTAGCCCTGGTACCCCTGCTGCCGGCCGTACGGGTCCTGGGTGTACACCGGCTGCCCGTACTGGTCGTACTGCGGCTGCTCGTACTGCCCCTGCTCGTACGACTGCTGCTGCGGGAACTGCCCGGACTGCCCGGTCTGCCCGGGTTGCCCGGGTTGCTGGTACCCGTCGTACCCCTGGTACCCCTGCTGCTGGTAGCCGTACGGGTCCTGGGTGTACACCGGCTGCCCGTACTGGTCGTACTGCGGCTGCTCGTACTGCCCCTGCTCGTACGACTGCTGCTGCGGGTGCTGCGAGTACTGGTACTCCTGGCCCTGTCCCTGGTACGGCTGCTGGTACTGCCCGGTCGACCAGTCCTCCGGCCGCTGCTGGCCGCCGCTGCGTTCGGTCATGCGCCGCTCCTGGCTCAGGTCCCGCGCGGCGCGTACAGCGCCCGCTTGTCGATGTAGCGGACCACGCCGTCCGGGACGAGGTACCAGACCGGCTCGCCCTTGGCGACCCGGTTGCGGCAGTCCGTGGAGGAGATGGCCAGCGCCGGGACCTCCACCAGGGAGACCCCGCCCACCGGAAGCCCGGCGTCCGAGAGAGTGTGCCCCGGGCGGGTGCACCCGATGAAGTGGGCCAGCGAGAAGAGCTCGTCGGAGTCGCGCCAGGACAGGATCTGGGCGAGCGCATCGGCGCCGGTGATGAAGAAGAGGTCGGCGTCCGGGTGCAGGGCGTGCAGGTCGCGCAGGGTGTCGACGGTGTAGGTGGGGCCCTTGCGGTCGATGTCGATCCGGCTGACGGAGAACTGCGGGTTCTCGGCGGTGGCGATGACCGTCATCAGGTAGCGGTCCTCGGCCGGGGTGACGTGGCGGTCGCTCTTCTGCCACGGCTGCCCGGTCGGAACGAAGATCACCTCGTCCAGGCGGAACGCGCTCGCGACCTCACTGGCGGCGACGAGGTGGCCGTGGTGGATCGGGTCGAAGGTGCCGCCCATCACGCCGAGGCGCTTCTTCACCGGTTCCGGTCCGCCGGGATTCCCGGCCTGCTCTCCCATGCCGCCACACCTTACGCGACGCCCGTTACGGTGCGGGAACGCCCGGGTGGGGGTTGCCGGCAGACCCCGTGGGGGTTGCCCGCAGATGCGTGAGGGAGCGGCCGGCCGGTGGCCGGACGCTCCCCTGGCGGTCCGCGGAGCGGGCTCAGCGGTCCCGGTTGAAGCGGGTGGTGACGAAGAGCAGGAGCAGCAGGATCACCAGGGCGGCGCCACCCGTCAGGAGCGGGTTCAGGCTGTCGTGGTTGCCCCCCTCGCCCTCGGCGAGCAGGTTCAGAACGGGGAGTGCGGCGGCAGTGCTCATGGTCGGCGGGACCTTCTCGGCTCGGTGAACGGACCTGGGGGTGGTACCGGGCCGGCGAGGGCCCACCCGTCATCGTACGGGGGGTTACGCGGCAACCGCTCGGCGGCCCACCGCCACTGACCGGGCGTGAGCCCGCACGAGCCGGACCTGGCCCGGAGGCCCTGCCGCCGGCCCGGCGGGCGACTGCACCGGGGCCGGATCAGCGACCGGACCAACCGTCCCGGCCGGGGCCTAGTTGCCGCGGAAGGCGCGGGCCATCAGCCAGACCAGCAGGCCGATGCCCACGAAGGACGCGATCACGATGATCCGCAGGAAGAGGCCCGGGCCGGCCTCGTCGGAGATGGGTGAGGCCAGGCTGACAAGCGCGTCGGTGGACATCTGCGGGGCTCCTCGAACTGCTCGGTACCGCGGCCGGGTCCGGTCTCGGTGGTCCAGGGCATTCAGGGTAAACCGGCCTCACACCGGCGCCGGCCACCGGCCCCTCCGGCGCGGCCGGGCCCGCACGTACGCTGCTCCCCGGGGACGAGTACGCAACCACGGACGTTGCACAGACAGTCGTTTCAGGCGAAGACCAGTGGGGGGCCGGCCAGCGGGCCGCAGCCGCCGTCGACCAGGAGGTACTCAGACCATGACCGACACGACCGCGAAGACCCCGAGCCGCCGCCGCGAGCGCTTCCCCGGGATCTCCACCCGGGCCTGGGAGCATCCGGCGGACCGTTCGGCGCTGGTCGCCCTGCGCAAGCTGACGGGCTTCGACGACGTCCTGAAGAAGCTCGCCGGGCTGGTCTCCGAGCGCGCGATCCGGCTGATGTTCCTGGCCACCGCGGTCAAGACCTCCGAGCGCCAGTTCCCCGAGCTGTACGACATGGTGCGCGACACCGCCTACGTGCTCGACCTGGAGCAGGTGCCGGACCTGTACGTGACCCAGGACCCGACGGTCAACGCGTTCACCATCGGCATCGACACCCCGATCATCGTGGTCACCAGCGGCCTGGTCGAGCTGCTCGACGAGGAGGAGCTGCGCTCGGTCATCGGCCACGAGGTGGGCCACGCGATGTCCGGCCACGCCGTCTACCGGACGATGCTGATGATCCTCACCAACATCGCCGCCCGGATCGCCTGGGTGCCGCTCGGCAACCTGGCGATCATGGCCATCGTCACAGCGCTCAAGGAGTGGTTCCGCAAGGCCGAGCTGTCCAGCGACCGGGCCGGCCTGCTCGCCGGGCAGGACCTCCAGGCGTCCATGCGGGCCCTGATGAAGCTGGCCGGCGGGCACAACCTGGCCGAGATGAACGTCGACGCGTTCCTGGAGCAGGCCGAGGAGTACGAGAAGGCCGGCGACCTGCGCGACGGCGTGCTCAAGCTGCTCCAGGTGCTGCCGCAGACCCACCCCTTCGCGGTGGTCCGGGTCGCGCAGCTCAAGAAGTGGGCGGAGAGCGACGAGTACCGCTCGATCATGACGGGCGCCTACCCCCGCCGCGCGGACGACCCGGACACCTCGGTCGGCGAGCAGTGGAAGGCCGCCGCCGATCACTACACGACCTCGGTGAAGGAGAGCAAGGACCCGCTGATGGGCCTGATCCGCGACGTCGCCGGCGGCGCCGCAACCGTGGGCGGCAAGCTCCGCGACACCTTCACCGGCGCCGCCCGCAGCGGCTCGAACGGGTCCAGCGGCTCGAACGGCTCGGCCGACCACGGCGACAGCTGAGCGCCGACACCCCGGGCTCCGGGCCCCGCGGCCCTGAGGCCCTGAGTCCCTGAAGCCCTCAACAGCGGCCCGCACGCCGGGCCCGCACACCGACGACGGCCGGTGGCCCACCCGGGTCACCGGCCGTCCGCCCGCCCGCCCGCTTGCCCTGACGCCGACCCGATGCTCACCCGACACCCAGCGGGAACGCCGGGAACGCCGGGCACGCAATGGAACGCCGGAAGCCCGCCGGGTGCCCCGCGACCGCCCCCCCGGGCCTCAGCTGCCCGCCAGCACCCCGCACACCTGCCACGCCGGCCTGGCGTGGTTGCCGGGGTCGACCGGCGTCGGCGGCGCGACCGCCGTGCCCTGCGCGGTGGCCAGCACCGGCTGCAGGAAGCCCGCCATCGAGGTGCCACAGGGCGCGGGCCCGGCCTGCAGCACCGAGTCCACCAGCCGCAGCTGCGCCGAGGCCAGGTCGACCCGGTCGAACTGGAAGGTCAGCTGCCGCCGCACGGTCTCCAGGGTGACGGGTGCTCCGGCCGGGGCGCCGGCCGGCTTCAGCGCGTAGACGAAGGTGTGGTCGGTGGTGATCTCCAGCGTCCCGCTGTCCGCCTCGTCGATCCGCATCGCGCCGACCACCTTCACGGTGTCCGACGCCAGCGCGGCCTGCGCCGGGTCGAAGCGGACCATCCAGCCGGTCACCGCGTGGTGCCGGTCGTCCACGGGCTGGGTCACGCTCGCATCGAACTCCGCCTGCTCACCGGGCGTGACGAAGGCGCGCACGTCCGCGGTGGCGCCCTGGACCAGGGCGGTCGGGGCGAGCGAGGAGGCGACCAGGTAGCGCTGGACGGTGTCGAGCGCCTTGGTGACCTCGACCCGGCTGAAGTGCTCGGTGGCCGCGCCGGTCGGGGTGTTCAGCCCGATGGTGCCGTCCCCGTAGCCGGCCGGCAGCGCGGCGAAGGGGTTCGCCGGGTCGGCCGCCGGGTGGACGGCCGATGCCGGGCTCAACGCGACCAGGCTGACGGTCAGTTGACTTCCCTCGGGCCGGGCAGGGACGCCCCTCGGCGAGCTGACCCCGAAGTACACCGCGGCCCCGAAGGCGGCCAGGATGAGCAGCAGCAGGGCGAGCGCCTGGCGCGGCACGGAGCCCAGCGGGCCGAGCCGGACCCGTTGCCGGGTGGCCTTGCCGAAGGAGCCCGCCAGCCGCTCCCGGGCGGACAGCTCCTGGATCCGGGCAGCACGGACGAACGATTCGTCGAAGACGACGGACCGGAATTCGTCCTCGTTGCCGGAACCGCCCTCGGGCGGACCCTCAGGAGGCTCTCGCGGGTCACCCATAACACCAGGGTAGGCGGACACCCGCGCCGCCACGAGGGTCCCTGCGCAGATTCCCGGGGACGCTCCGTGACCACCGCCCCGGGCGTGCGCCGCCCCGGGCAGCGGGATCCTGCCGAGGACGGCCCGGACCAGGCCGTCCCGGCCGACGGTGCCGGGGGCAGCGATGCCCGGGCGACGGTGTGGAGGCCGAGGCGTCCCGGGCGGCGGCCTAACCCGCGGGTGCGGTGACCAGCGACGGCTCGGCCGGCACGGGTCGCGGTTCCACCCCGGCACTGCTGCTGCCGGACCCCGGTCTGCCCGGCGTGCCCGACGAGCCCGTGCCCTGGTAGACCGCCGCGACCGCCACCGCGACCAGGCTCACGCCCATGATCACGGCGAGCACCCAGGCCACCGGCCGGTGCCAGCGCTGCTGGGCCACGTACCGGCCGCGGGCGCGCACCGGGTCGTAGCCGCGCCGCCACCGGCGTCGGCCCCGGCGGTCGGCCGACCGGCCCGGCCCCGACCACGGGTCGGGGTAGAGGTGGTCCGCGTCGAGTCCGCTCGGGTACGGGCGCAGCTCCAGCGGGAGCCCGTCTCCGGCCGAGACGTCACAGTGCCAACCCGGGCCCGCGGTGTCCGGCTCGAACCTGGCCTCGGCAGCGGCGAGTTGCCTCTCCTTGGCAGTCGGCTCGTGCACGGCGGCGGACCGGACGAAGGCCTCATCGAAGACCACGGTGGCGAACTCGTCGTCCGCACCACCGTGGTCGGCGCCGTCGGGGTACGGCAAGCCCCCCACATCCTCAGCCACGGATTCAGCGTATTACCGGGCGGGCGTTTTGTCTGTGGCTCCCGGCAGTTGGTCCGTCACACGTGTGACGGACCCGGCCGGTGCACCGCTCAGCGGACGTCCGGGGCCCCGCCGACGGTCTGCGACGCCTCGCCCCGGACGTGCCCGTCACCGGTGACGATGTACTTGGTGCTGGTCAGCTCGGGCAGGCCCATCGGGCCGCGGGCGTGCAGCTTCTGGGTGGAGATGCCGATCTCCGCGCCGAAGCCGAACTCGCCGCCGTCGGTGAAGCGGGTGGAGGCGTTGACGGCCACCGTGGTCGAGTCGACCAGCTGGGTGAAGCGCCGGGCGGCGGCCTGCGAGGTGGTGACGATCGCCTCGGTGTGGCCGGAGGACCAGCGGCGGATGTGCTCGACGGCGGCCTCCAGCGAGGGCACCACCGCTGCGGCCAGGTCCAGCGAGAGGTACTCGGCGCCCCAGTCCTCGTCGGTCGCGGGCACCGCGGTGACCGGTCCGCCCTCGGCGGCCCTGAGCACCGCCTCGTCGCCGTGCACGGTGACCCCCGCCTCGGCGAGGGCGGCCAGCGCGAGCGGCAGGAAGGCGTCCGCGACGTCCTGGTGGACCAGCAGCGTCTCGGCCGAGTTGCAGACGCTGACCCGCTGCGCCTTGGAGTTCAGCAGGATGCCGACGGCCATCGCCAGGTCGGTCTCGGCGTCCACGTAGACGTGGCAGTTGCCGGTGCCGGTCTCGATCACGGGGACGGTCGAGCCCTCGACGACGGTGCGGATCAGCGAGGCGCCGCCGCGCGGGATCAGCACGTCGACCAGGCCGCGGGCACGCATCAGCTCCTGCACGGAGTCGCGGCTCTCCCCCGGCACGAGCTGGATAGCGTCGGCAGGCAGCCCGGCCGCGGCGACGGCGTCGCGCAGGACGGCGACCAGCGCGGTGTTGGAGCGGTAGGCCGACGCGGAGCCGCGCAGCAGCACGGCGTTGCCCGACTTGAGGCAGAGTGCGGCGGCGTCGGCGGTGACGTTCGGGCGGGCCTCGTAGATGATGCCGACCACGCCGAGCGGCACCCGCACCTGCCGCACGTCCAGGCCGTTCGGCAGGGTGTAGCCGCGCACCACCTCGCCGACCGGGTCGGGCAGGCCGACGACGTCGCGCACGTCGGAGGCGATCGCGGCGATCCGCTCGTCGGTCAGGGTCAGCCGGTCGACGACCGGCTCGGCCGTCCCGGCCTCGCGGGCCCGGGCCACGTCCTCGGCGTTGGCCGCGACGATCTCCGCGCTACGGGTCACCAGCGCGTCCGCGATCGCCAGCAGCGCGGTGTCCTTGGCCCTGCGCGGCAGCGGGGCGAGCGCGGCGGCGGCCTCCCGGGCTCGGCGCGCTACGGCGAGGACGGGGCTGTCGGCGGTGGCGAGGTCGCTGGTCATGCCGCCAAGGGTAGCGACTGCGCCCGCCCCGCCCGCCCGGTATTTCGCCCGGTGAGACGCGGCCCGGGACGCGCCACCGGCCCGCACCGCCCCGGTCCGGACACCCCGTCCGGACACCCCGTCCGGACACCCCGGCACGGGCACACGCACCACCCGGCCCGGAACTCAGTACGGGTGCACGCCGCCCAGGTGCGGCGACGGCTCGCCGAAGCCCTCCGCCACCCGCTTGTGGTACGTCGCCCGGTCGACCACCTCCAACCCGACGATCTCCCACGGCGGCAGGTTCGCGGTGACCTTGTGCTCGCCCCAGAGCCGCAGCGCGATCGCCGCCGCGTCGTGCAGGTCCCGGGCTTGCTCCCAGTACCGGATCTCGGCATGGTCGGCCGCGTAGCGGGCGGTCAGGAAGAACGAGTGGTCGTGCGCCAGCCGCTCCAGCGAGACGCGCAGCGTGGACAGCGGGGTGACCTGCCCGGCCACGCTCAGCACCACGTGCCACAGCCGCGCCTGTTCGGGCACGGTGGGCGGCTCCGCCGCGTCCGTGCGCTGGGGCCGTAGCCCGCGCGCCCCGCCGGGCCTCTGGGGCGGCGGACCGGCCGGCTCGGCGGGGCCGTCCCCGCGGCCGCCGTCGATGCTGGTCAGCCGCCGGCCCGCCGTCCCTCCGGTCAGCGCTGCCTCGCGCCTGCGTTCCACCGGCGGCCTCCTGTTCGGCGATCACGTGTCGTCCCCACCGGCCCCGTCGGCCTTCGGCCGACCGGTACGGCTGCGCCCCTCCTCGCCCACGGCCGGGCCGCTCCCGGTACGGAGCGGCCCTCCGTCCGCGCTGCGCCGATCGGCCGGCGGCCGGTGCCGGCCCGCCGGCCGGTCAGCCGCGCAGAACGACCAGGTCGTCGCGGTGGACGACTTCGCGTTCGTACGCGGCGCCGAACTCCTGGGCCAGGTCGCGGGTGGACCGGCCGAGCAGGCGGGGCAACTCCCTCGCATCAAAGTTGACCAGTCCGCGAGCCACGATGTGGCCGTTTTCGGCAAGAAGGTCCACCGGATCACCCGCGGCGAACTCCCCGTCGACCTTGGTGACCCCGGCCGGCAGCAGCGAGGCACCGGCGGAGACGACCGCCTCGACGGCGCCCGCGTCCAGGTGCAGGGCGCCGCGCGGGCTGCTCGCGTGGGCCAGCCAGAGCATCCGGTCGGAGGTGCGGGCGCCGGTGCGCAGGAAGAGCGTGCCGGTGGGGCGGCCGGCCAGCGCGTCGGCCGCGTGGCTGGCCGCGGTGAGCACGACCGGGATGCCCGCGCCGGTGGCGATCCGGGCGGCCTCGACCTTGGTGACCATGCCGCCGGTGCCGACCCCGGCCTTGCCCGCGCTGCCGATCTCGATGCCGTCGAGGTCGTGCGCGCCGCTCACCCGGGCGATCCGGCTGGTGCCGGGGCGGGACGGGTCGCCGTCGTAGAGGCCGTCCACGTCGGAGAGCAGCACCAGCAGGTCGGCCCGGACGAGGTGGGCGACCAGCGCGGCGAGCCGGTCGTTGTCGCCGAACTTGATTTCGGCGGTGGCGACGGTGTCGTTCTCGTTGACGATCGGCATCGCGCCCATCGCCAGCAGCTGGTCCAGGGTGCGGTAGGCGTTGCGGTAGTGGGCACGTCGGCTGGCGTCCTCGGCGGTGAGCAGCACCTGGCCGACCCGGATGCCGTACCGGGCGAAGGACGCGGTGTAGCGGGCGACCAGCAGGCCTTGGCCGACGCTGGCGGCGGCCTGCTGGCGGGCCAGGTCCTTGGGCCGCTTGTCCAGGCCGAGCGGGGCGAGTCCGGCGGCGATGGCGCCGGAGGAGACGAGGACGACCTCCGGGGCGTCGGGGCCGCTGCGCACCTTGGCGAGTGCGTCGACCAGGGCGTCGACGCGGTCGGCGTCCAGGCCGCCGGTGGCCGTGGTGAGGGAGGAGGAGCCGACCTTGACCACGATCCGCCGTGCGGTCAGCACCTCCTCCCGCAGGGAGTCCTCGCTCATCTCGCTGTACGCCTTTCCGGTGTGGTGCGGGTACGGCGGGCCCGGGCCCGGCCGTCACTCCCGAAATCTACGCGATTCGCGCAGGTCTCCCGAAGGTCGTTTCACCGGCTGGACCCGGCCTGGTCACGGGCTTGCCACAGGCCTTCCGCCAAGCCGGATGGCTGGTATGGTCCCTGACCGAAAGCCAGATCGGGGGACGGCTTCTTGCCCGCTGGACCCATTTCGTCTTCGACCCTTCCTGTCACGAGAGGGCGGCGCCGCACTGGGCAGGCCGGCAACGGTTCGCGGTTGCGCGCCCAGGAGAAAAGCGCATCATGCGTTCGTACACCACCAAGCTGACCGTCGCCGCCCTGGCGGCGGCCACCGCTCTGTCCCTCGCAGCCTGCGGCCCGGACAACGCGGACACCCCGGCCGGTACCGGCGGCGCCACCGGTGCCGCTCCGGCTCCGACCAGCGGCGCCCCGGGCGACACCGCCGGAGGCGCGGCCACCGCGGGCGCCGGCGGCGCCGGCGCGGCCGGCGGTTCGACCGCCGCCCCGACGGGCGGTGCCACCGGCGCGGCCACGGGCGGTGCGGCCACCGGCGGCGCCGGTACGGCCGGCGCCGCGGGCGGCGGTGCCGGCGGCGGCAAGCTGCCGCAGGCCGGCACCGCCGTGAAGTTCGGCCAGCCCGCCACCGTGGACTTCGCCGACAAGACCTCGAACATCAGCACCAAGCTGGAGTTCACCGTCACCGGTGTCGTCCCGGGCTCGCTCAAGGACTTCCAGGACGCCAAGGCCAACACCACCGGCCTGGACGGCCGCGCACTGTTCTACGTCAGCTGGACCATGAAGAACCTCGGGGACACCAAGCTGTCCTTCAGCGCCCCCGATTCCAAGCTCAAGGCCTACGACGCCACCGGCAACACCGCGATGTTCGCCAACCCGGTCGGCTCGACCCCGGTCGCCAAGTGCACCACCCCGAGCTTCTCGGGTGCCACCAAGGGCGTCGAGTTCAAGGGCTGCGACATCGTCAGCTTCCCGGCCGGCGCCTCCCCGGTGATGATCGGCTACGGCGACTCCACCGACATCAGCAAGGTCCAGGCCGCCTGGACCAAGTGACGCCGCGCCACTTACGGAACGGGAACGGCCCCCGCCACCTCGACAGGTGGCGGGGGCCGTTCGCATCAGCCGGCCGGACCGGCTCAGTCCTCGTCGTCGCCCTCGTCGATGGCGGCCTGGCGGCCACCGGACAGCGCCTCGAAGGCGAGGAACTCGGCCTCGGCCGCGTCGCGGCCCTTCTGCTTCTCGCGACGGCGGTCGACCGCCGGGCGCTGGGTCTCCATGCGGTGGTCCTCACCGCGGCGGCCGAGCATCTCGGCGCCGGCGGCCATGGTCGGCTCCCAGTCGAAGACGACGGCGTTCTCGTCCGGGCCGATGATGACGGTGTCGCCCTCGTGCGCCCCGACCTTCCAGAGCTTCTCCTCGACGCCGAGGCGGGCCAGCCGGTCGGCGAGGTAGCCGACGGCCTCGTCGTTGCTGAAGTCGGTCTGGCGGACCCAGCGCTCCGGCTTGACGCCGCGGATGCGGTAGGCGCCGTCCTCCTCGGTGATGGTGAAGCCCGCGTCGTCGACGGCCACCGGCCGCAGCACGATCCGGGTGGACTCCTCGGCCGGCTTGGCGGCACGCGCCTCGGCGACGATCTTCGCCACCGCGAAGCTCAGCTCGCGCAGGCCCTTGCGGGAGGCGGCGGAGACCTCGAACACCTGGTAGCCGCGCTCCTCCAGGGAGGCGCGGGTCAGGTCGGCGATGTCCTGGCCGTCCGGCACGTCCACCTTGTTGAGCGCGACCAGGCGCGGCCGGTCCTCCAGGCCGCCGTACTCGGCGAGCTCGGACTCGATGGTCTCCAGGTCGCTCAGCGGGTCGCGGCCGGGCTCCAGGGTGGCGCAGTCCAGCACGTGGACCAGCACCGAACAGCGCTCGACGTGCCGCAGGAACTCCAGGCCCAGGCCGCGGCCCTGGCTGGCGCCCGGGATCAGGCCGGGCACGTCGGCGATGGTGTAGACGGTGTCGCCCGCGGTGACCACCCCGAGGTTGGGGATCAGGGTGGTGAACGGGTAGTCCGCGATCTTCGGCTTGGCGGCGGAGAGCACCGAGATCAGCGAGGACTTGCCGGCGCTCGGGTAGCCCACCAGGGCCACGTCGGCGACGGACTTGAGCTCCATGACGATGTCACGGGACTCACCGGGCTCGCCGAGCAGCGCGAAGCCGGGCGCCTTGCGGCGGGCCGAGGCCAGCGCGGCGTTGCCGAGGCCGCCGCGGCCGCCCTGGGCGGCGACGAAGCTGGTGCCGTGACCGACCAGGTCGGCCAGGACGTTGCCCTTGCGGTCCAGCACCACGGTGCCGTCCGGTACGAGGAGGACGAGGTCCTCGCCGATCGCGCCGGTGCGGTTGCCGCCCGCGCCCGGCTTGCCGTTGGTGGCCTTGCGCTTGGGCGAGTGGTGGTACTCGAGCAGGGTGGTGACCTGCGAGTCCACGGTGAGGATGACGCTGCCGCCCTCACCGCCGTTGCCGCCGTCCGGGCCGCCGAGCGGCTTGAACTTCTCGCGGTGCACGGAGGCGCAGCCGTGGCCCCCGTTACCCGCGGCGACGTGAAGTTCGACGCGGTCCACGAAGGTGGTCATGGGTGTGCCTCCAGTGCGCGAGAGTCTGCTTGCTACTGCGTAAAGCGTGAAGGGTGGACCGGAGAATTCCGGCCCACCCTTCACTGTGAGTCATGCGACTCGGGAGTCCGTTCGGACTCAGGCCTCGACGGCCACGATGTTGACGACCTTGCGGCCGCGGCGGTTGCCGAACTGCACGGCACCGGCGGTCAGCGCGAACAGGGTGTCGTCGCCACCGCGACCGACGCCCGCACCCGGGTGGAAGTGGGTGCCGCGCTGGCGGACGAGGATCTCGCCGGCCGAGACGACCTGGCCGCCGAAGCGCTTCACGCCGAGGCGCTGGGCGTTCGAGTCACGGCCGTTACGGGTAGAGCTTGCGCCCTTCTTGTGTGCCATATCTCGCTATCCCCTTACTTGCTGACCGAGTCGATGCTGGTGATGCGCACCGCGGTGTGCTGCTGGCGGTGGCCCTGACGGCGGCGGTAGCCGGTCTTGTTCTTGTAACGCAGGATGACGATCTTGTCACCCTTGGTCTGGTCGACCACCTCGGCGTGAGCCTTCACGCCGGCCAGGACCCACGGGTCGGAGGTGACGGCGTCACCGTCGACGACGAGGATGGTCGAGAGCTCGACCGAGTCACCCGCCTTGGCCTCGATGCGGTCGATCTCCAGCACGTCGCCCACGGCGACCTTGTGCTGGCGGCCGCCTGCGCGAACGATCGCGTACATGCGGTACCTGCTTTCCTTGCTCGGTCGGAACCCCCGACGCCAGCTGCCTGGGTACGGACACAGGAGCCTCTCCCCGGCCCTCCGCGCGAACGCGGCGACCCGGGAAGGTGATGTGCTCGGGAGCATGGCGTAGACACGCCGATGGTCAAGAATACGGACCGGCCGCCCGGGGGGCAAACCGGCCCGTACGGCCCGGGGCGGGATGGCTCCCGCCCCGGGCGTGGGCACTACTCGGACGCCGTATCACCCTCGGCGGCCGCGGCCTTCTTGGCCGCCGCGCTGGTCCGCTTGGTGGCGGTCTTGCGGGCGGTGGTCTTCTTGGCCGCCGCGGTCGTCTTCTTGGCGGCGGTCTTCTTGGCGGCGGTCTTGCGGGCGGCCCGCTTCTTCGGCGCCGGCGCCTCCTCGGCGGCGGCCTCCTCGCTCGGGGCCTCCTCGGTCGGGGCGGCGGGAGCCTCGGGGGCCTCCACGGCCGGGGTCTCGACGACCTCGGCCTCCGCGATGACGACCGGCTCGGCGGCGGCCGGGGCCGCGGCCTCCAGGGCCGCCTCGAGCGCCGCCTCGGCCTTCGCCTGCAGCACCACGATCTCGGCGGCGACCGGCGAACCGGCCGGGGCCGTCGCCTTGCGCACCGCGCGGCGGCGCGGACGGCCCGCCGGAGCGGCGACCGGGGCCTCGGCCACCGGCGCCTCGACGACCGGGGCCTCGACGGCCTCGTCGCCCGGAACCTCCAGGGCCAGCTGGCCCTCGATCTCCTCGCGCACCGGCTCGCCCGGCAACTCGGCGACGGCAGCCTCGACGACCCGCGTGACCTGCTCGGCGGCCTCGGCCGCCGCCTCGGTCACACCGGCCTCGACGGCCTGCGACTCCTCCTGGCCCGCGCCGCCCTTGCCCCGGCGACGGCGCTTGCCACCGCCCTGGGCGGCCTCGCCCGCCGGGGCGGACGGGGCGTGGACGTGGGCGCTCGGCTGCTCCATGTGGACGATCACACCGCGACCGTTGCAGTGCACGCAGGCCTCGGAGAAGGACTCCAGCAGGCCCTGGCCGACCCGCTTGCGGGTCATCTGGACCAGGCCCAGCGAGGTGACCTCCGCCACCTGGTGCTTGGTCCGGTCCCGGCCCAGGCACTCCAGCAGGCGGCGCAGCACCAGGTCGCGGTTGGACTCCAGCACCATGTCGATGAAGTCGATCACGATGATGCCGCCGAGGTCGCGCAGCCGCAGCTGGCGCACGATCTCCTCGGCCGCCTCGATGTTGTTGCGAGTGACCGTCTCCTCCAGGTTGCCGCCCTGGCCGACGAACTTCCCGGTGTTGACGTCGATGACGACCATCGCCTCGGTGCGGTCGATCACCAGGGAACCGCCGCTGGGCAGCCAGACCTTGCGGTCCAGCGCCTTCATCAGCTGCTCGTCGATCCGGTAGGTGGCGAACACGTCCACCTCGGAGGTCCAGCGCTGGAGCCGGCCGGCGAGATCCGGGGCCACGTTGGAGACGTACTCGTGGATGGTCCCCCACGCCTCGTCACCGGAGACGATGACCTTGGTGAAGTCCTCGTTGAAGATGTCGCGGACGACCCGGACGGTCATGTCCGGCTCGCCGTACAGCAGCGCCGGGGCGTTGCCGGTGGCGGCCTTCTTCTGGATGTCCTCCCACTGCTGCTGGAGGCGCTGGACGTCGCGGGTCAGCTCCTCCTCGGAGGCGCCCTCGGCGGCGGTGCGCACGATGACGCCCGCGTCGTCCGGAACGATCTTCTTGAGGATCTGCTTCAGACGGGCCCGCTCGTTCTCGGGCAGCTTGCGCGAGATGCCGGTCATCGAGCCCTCGGGCACGTACACCAGGTAGCGGCCGGGCAGCGAGATCTGGCTGGTCAGACGGGCGCCCTTGTGGCCGATCGGGTCCTTGGAGACCTGGACCAGCACGGACTGGCCGGACTTCAGCACCGACTCGATCCGGCGCGGGCCACCGTGGCCCAGCGCACCGAAGTTGACCTCACCGGCGTACAGCACCGCGTTGCGGCCCTTGCCGATGTCGACGAAGGCAGCCTCCATCGACGGCAGCACGTTCTGGACCTTGCCCAGGTAGACGTTGCCGACGTACGAGGTGGCCTGCTCCTTGTTGACGTAGTGCTCGACCAGGACGCCGTCCTCAAGGACGCCGATCTGGGTGCGCTGGCCGTTCTGGCGCACCACCATGACGCGCTCGACCGACTCGCGGCGGGCCAGGAACTCGGCCTCGGTGATGATCGGCACCCGGCGGCGGCCCAGCTCGCGGCCCTCGCGGCGGCGCTGCTTCTTCGCCTCCAGACGGGTCGAGCCCTTGATGGACTGCACCTCGTCCGGGTCGAAGGACGGCTCGGTGGAGCGGCGGCGCGGCTCGCGCACCTTCACCACCGTGCGGACGCCGTCCTCGGTGGTCTCGGCGGTCTCGACGGCGCCGGCCTCACCGCTGCGGCGGCGACGACGACGGCGACGACGCGACGAGGACAGGCCGGCGGCCAGGTCGTCGTCGTCCTCGTCCTCCTCCTCGGCGACGGCCTGGGCCGGCTCCTCGGGGGTGGGCTGCTCGGTCTCGGCGGCCTCGAACTCCTCGGCCTCGCCACGGCGACGGCGGCGGCCGCCACGACGGCGACGGCGCGACGGACGGTCGTCCTCCCAGTCGCCCTCGGTGTCCGGACCGGCGGCGGGGGTCTCCTCGACGGGCTCCTCGACGGCCGGCTGCTCGACCGGGGCGGCGGCGACCGGCGCCGGAGCGGCCTGCGCGGGGGCGGGCTGCACGGGCGCGGCCTGGGCCGCGGCGGCCTGCGTCCTGGCGGCCGTAGCCTTGGCGGCCGACTTGCGGCGGCCCGGCTCGACGCGGGCGCGGACCCGGCGGCGGCGGCCGACGCCGCTGTACTCGAACTCGTCCTCCTCGTCGCGCTCCGCGACGGCCGGGGCCTCGACCGGCGCCGGGACGGCGGCGGCGGCGGGCTGCTGCTGCTGCTGCGCGGACGGTGCGACGTAGGGGGCCGGCTCCTGGAACACCGGGGCCTGGAAGACCGCAGTGGCCGGACGGACGGCGCGACGGCGCACCCGGTGGTGCGGCTCGGCCTCGACGGCCGGGGCGGGGGGCGCGGCCACCGGCTCGGCGGCGGCCTCCTCCTCGGACTCCTCCGCGACGACGGGCTCCTCGGCCGGCGGCTCCTCGACCGGGGCCTCGACGACCGGCGCGGCCTCGACCACGCGACGGCGGCGGGGGCGACGGGCCGGAGCCTCCTCGGCCACCGGCTCGGCAGCGGGGGCGGCGACAGGAGCAGGGGTCTCGGCGGGCTCCTCGGCAGCGGGCTCCTCGGCGGCCGGCGCACCGGCCGGGGCCTCGGCCCGCTTGCGGGTGCGGCGGGCCCGGACGGGCTTCTCCGCCTTCTCGTCCTTCTTCTCGGCCTGCGCCTCGACGGCGGTCTCCGCCGCCGGGGCCTCGGCGGCCTCGGGCGCGGTGACCACGATCGCGGACGCCTCGGGCGCACCGGCCGGCGCCTCGGCGCGCTTGCGGGTGCGGCGGGCCCGGACCGGCTTCTCGGCGGCGGGGGTCTCCGCGGCCGGAGCCGGGGCGGTCCCGGCCGCCGGCGCCTCGGCCGGCAGGACGGTCTCGGCGGCGTCGGCGGCGGCGCCCTGCGGGGTGCCCGCCGGGCGGGACACCGCGCGGCGACGACGGCGCGGCGGCGCGGCGGACGCGCCCTCGCTGCCGGTCGCGGTGGTTTCGTTCGGTTCCGTGGCCGCAGTCTGCGGATCGGTGTTATCGAGCATGCGGGTGGATCTCCCGTCAGGCCCCCGGGCTCCGCATCCGGGCACGGCACGGCACCGGTGGGCGGCCGGCATCGCGAGGATGCTCGGGCCGGACCCTTTCACGGTGCCGCCGCGCGGACGCGAGGCCGCACAGGGGCTCGTAGTCTCGCTCGGCGCCCCGCGCTCGGCGGGGTGTCGAAAGTCTTCTGGTTCTGACCAGTCTTCTGAGGTTTTCCCAAGCTGCGCCGTCCCCCAACCCCGGGTGGCTCCCGGACCGGGTCCCGGGCCCACCGGCCTTCGTGGCCGGCAGGCCCCGGTTGGCAGGCCTGTGCTGCGACGACGCTCGCTCCCCTGGGGAGCCGCGGGAACCCTGGAGGACCATCGGGTCCAGTGAGTACTGGACCCGGCCTCCGCCCGCTAGGCGGGCGCGGTAGCGCGCGGCCCGGCGCCCGGCTCCGAGCCGGCCTGGGCCGCGGCGCGGTCGAGCGCCAGCGGGTCGGTCACCGTGCCGGTCCCCTCGTCGAGCGGCCCCTGCGCCAGCCTGGTCACCTCTGCGGGGACCGGCGGCGCCAGGTCGGCCGTCGCACGGAGACCGGACAATACGTCGTCGGGTCGTACGGCGGGTGTGGCGTGTCGTACTACCAGGCGCAGTATCGCACAGGGACGGCCGGTCCGAACATCGCGGTCGGTTCCGGCCTCCGTGTCCGCACCGCCGTCGACCTGGGGCGGGACGATCTGGAGTGCCGCCACCGCACCGCGCGCGTCGAAGACCCGCACGCCGTTCTTGGTGAGGCGTTCGACCTCGACGCGCTCCTCGGCGAGGAAGCGCGCCACCGCGGCGGCGGCCTCGTCCGGCTCGACGCCGTCCAGCCGGACCAGCCACTCGGAGGCCTCCAGGCGCTCCACGAAGTTCGGCGTCCGCACCTCGACCGCGTCGATCACGTCCAGGCCCGTCGGCAGCGACTCGTCCAGTTGCGCCCGGAGCTGTTCGGGGTCGCGAACGGCGGCCAGGCCGATCTCCAGGTACTCCGCCTCGCTCGCCACCCCGGTGGGGGCCGCGTTGGCGTAGGAGACCTTCGGGTGCGGGGTGAAGCCGGCCGAGTAGGCCATCGGAACGGCGGACCGGCGCAGGGCGCGCTCGAAGGCGCGCTGGAAGTCGCGGTGGCTGGTGAAGCGGAGCCGGCCGCGCTTGGTGTAGCGGAGACGAATCCGCTGCACCGTCGGCGCGGGCGGCGGACCGTCGGGCGTACGGCGTGCCAGGGTCGCTCAGTCCTTAGTCAGTTGTCCCCGTCCGGCGCGGCGCGTTCCCGCCACTGCCCGGACTCTGTCACCTCAAAGGGTACGCGCCCCGCCGCCCCCCTCGCTCCGCCCCTGGTCAGCCGCATGCCCGCGACCCCCGGCCGGAGGTTCCGGCCGGGGGTCGCGGGTGTGGCAACCGTCACTTGTCGGCGACTACTTGTTGACGACCGTCAGCGGCAGCATCTTCTTGCCCGTCGGGCCGATCTGGATGTGGGTGTCCATCTGCGGACACACCCCGCAGTCGAAGCACGGCGTCCAGCGGCAGTCGTCGACCTCGACCTCCTCCAGCGCGTCCTGCCAGTCCTCCCAGAGCCAGTCCTTGTCGAGGCCGCTGTCCAGGTGGTCCCAGGGCAGCACCTCCTCGTAGGTGCGCTCGCGGGTGGTGTACCAGTCGACGTCGACGCCGGTGCCGGCCAGGCCCTTGTCGGCGCAGGCGATCCAGCGGTCGTACGAGAAGTACTCGCGCCAGCCGTCGAAGCGGCCGCCGTCCTCGTAGACCGCGCGGATCACCGCGCCGACGCGGCGGTCGCCGCGGGAGAGCAGGCCCTCGATGATGCCCGGCTTGCCGTCGTGGTAGCGGTAGCCGATGTTCTTGCCGTACTTGCGGTCGCCGCGGATCGAGTCGCGCAGCTTGGCCAGGCGGGCGTCGGTGGCTTCGGCGGACAGCTGCGGGGCCCACTGGAACGGGGTGTGCGGCTTGGGCACGAACCCGCCGATGGAGACGGTGCAGCGGATGTCGTTCTGGCCGGTGACCTCGCGGCCCTTCTGGATGACGTTCTTCGCCATCTCGCCGATCTGGAGCACGTCCTCGTCGGTCTCGGTCGGCAGGCCGCACATGAAGTACAGCTTCACCTGGCGCCAGCCGTTGCCGTAGGCGGTGGCGACGGTGCGGATCAGGTCCTCCTCCGACACCATCTTGTTGATCACCTTGCGCATGCGCTCGCTGCCGCCCTCGGGGGCGAAGGTGAGGCCCGAGCGGCGCCCGTTGCGGGACAGCTCGTTGGCGAGGTCGATGTTGAAGGCGTCGACGCGGGTGGACGGCAGCGACAGGCCGATCTTGTCCTCGGTGTAGCGGTCCGCGAGGCCCTTGGCGATGTCGCCGATCTCGGTGTGGTCGGCGCTGGACAGCGACAGCAGGCCGACCTCCTCGAAGCCGGTGGCCTTCAGCCCGCGCTCGACCATCTCGCCGATGCCGGTGATGCTTCGCTCCCGCACGGGGCGCGTGATCATGCCGGCCTGGCAGAAGCGGCAGCCGCGGGTGCAGCCGCGGAAGATCTCCACGGACATCCGCTCGTGCACCGTCTCGGCGAGCGGGACCAGCGGCTGCTTGGGGTACGGCCACTCGTCCAGGTCCATCACGGTGTGCTTGGACACCCGCCACGGCACGCCCGGGGCGTTCGGGACGACGCGGCCGATCCGGCCGTCGGCCAGGTACTCCACGTCGTAGAACTTGGGGACGTAGACCCCGCCGGTGCGGGCCAGGCGCAGCAGCACCTCGTCGCGCCCGCCCGGGCGGCCCTCGGCCTTCCAGGCGCGGACGACCTCGGTGATGTCGAGCACGGCCTGCTCGCCGTCGCCGACCACGGCGCAGTCGAGGAAGTCGGCGATCGGCTCCGGGTTGAAGGCCGCGTGGCCGCCGGCGAGGACGATCGGGTCCTCGTCGGTGCGGTCCTTGGCCTCCAGCGGGATGCCGGCCAGGTCGAGCGCGGTCAGCATGTTGGTGTAGCCGAGCTCGGTGGAGAACGACAGGCCGAACACGTCGAAGGCCTTCACCGGGCGGTGGGCGTCGACGGTGAACTGCGGGACGCCGTGCTCGCGCATCAGCGCTTCCAGGTCCGGCCAGACGCTGTAGGTGCGCTCGGCGAGCACGCCCTCGCGCTCGTTCAGCACCTCGTAGAGGATCATGACGCCCTGGTTGGGCAGCCCGACCTCGTAGGCGTCGGGGTACATCAGTGCCCAGCGGACGTCGCAGGCGTCCCAGTCCTTGACGGTCGAGTTGAGCTCGCCGCCGACGTACTGGATCGGCTTCTGGACGTGCGGGAGGAGGGCCTCCAGGCGTGGGAAGACCGATTCGACAGTCATGTACTAGGAACCCTTACGACGTGATTCGGTGCCGCGAGTCGGCACGGGAGGGGTGACCCTCAAGGGTAGCCCAATCCGGGGATGGGGCCGTCTGCCCCGGAGCGCGGGCCCTCCGCGCTCCGGCGCGACCCGCCCGTCGGGCACCCGCCCCGGCACGCGCAGTGCGCGCCCGCCGCCCGGCGCCGTCCGCCGTTGACACGCCCGAGCGGCCCGTGCGCTACTGACAGGGCTCCGCCAAGAACCCCTGTGCCCCTTCCGGACAAGGGAGTTGGGTCGTACGCTCGGCCCTCGTCGGAGTTCCCCGGCGATGCCCTCTCCCGCCCCTCACGCACGGCCTCGTCGGAGTTCCCCCGGCGATGCCCTCCCGCCCCTCACGCACGGCCCAGTCCACCCTCACCAGGCCCGTCCCGTGTCCGCCCGGCCGCCGTCCCCGGCCCGCGGTGCCCCGTCCCCCGCCCGCACTCCGTGCCCGGCGGCGCACCCGCGTGCCCGCGCCCCAGCGGCCGTACGAGCCGTACGACCGGCGCAAGGAGAACCATGACCGACACCGGTCGGCGGATCCGCCCCCTCCGGCCCCTCGACTCCCGGCCCGCCCGCTACCCCACGCCGGCCCAGGCCGAGTGCGCCGCCCGGCGGCTCGCCCTGCGCCACCCGGACCGCTGCCGGCTGCGCGAGGTGGGCCGTTCCCGGGCCGGACGCCCGCTGCTGCTGCTGTCCGTCGACCGCGGCCCGCGCACCGCGCTCGTGGTCGGCGGCCCGCACCCCAACGAGCCGATCGGCACGGCCGGGGCGGTGCGGCTGGCCGAGCTGCTGCTGGACCGCCCCGCCCGTCCCGGCCTCTCCTGGCACCTGCTGCTCTGCCTCGACCCGGACGGCGCCGCGCTCAACGCCGGCTGGCTGGACGGCCCGCTCACCATGAGCCGCCACTACGAGCACTTCTTCCGCCCCGCGTTCGAGGAGCAGCCCGAGCTGCTGCCCGCCCCCGGCTCCGGCCGTCCGCCGATGCCGGAGAGCGTGGCGCTGACAGGCCTGATCGACGAGTTGCGCCCTTTCCTGCAGTGCTCGCTGCACGGGGTGGACTTCGGCGGGTCCTTCGTCCAGCTCACCGGTCCGGTTCCCGGCCTGTCCGAGCGTTTCGCCCGCTCCGCCGAGCGGGCCGGCCTCCCCCTGGACGTGGACTCCTACGACGCGATCGGCTGGGCCAGCCCGGCCCCCGGCACCTATCTGATGCCGGTCCCGGGCAGTTCCGGGGCTTCCTGGGCGCTGCCGGACGAGCCCGAGCTGTCGACCTGGTCGTACGCGGCCCGGCACGGTGCGGTCAGCGCCGTCCTGGAGGTCCCGATGTGGGCCGTGGACGCGGTCGGCGACGCCCGCCCGCACCCGGCGGGACCGCGGGCGCTCGCCTCCGCCGCCCGGGAGCTCACGGTGCGCGCAGAGGAGCTGACCGCCCTGCTGGCCCGGGTCCCCGTGCACGGCCACGAGGCGTACGGGCCGATGGTGCGCACCGCCGAGTTCAATCTGGCGGTGGCCCCGCGGGTGGCCGAGGAGTGGCTGGACCGCTGGCGCCCCGGGCCGCTCTCGTCCTCGCGGGTGACCACGGCCGGGCTGGTGGCGGCCCGGCTGCCCTTGCGGGTGGCGTCGATCCTGCTGCGGCTGCTGGCGGACGCCCGCGGCCCGGGTGCGGAGGCCACCCGCGAGCGCGCCCGTGCCGTCGTCGCGGACAGTCTGGACCGGCTGCGGCACCGGTTCGGTGCCCGTTGGGTGCCGGTGCAGGAGCAGCTGGCCCACCAGTCCCGTGCCGTGCTCACCGCCGCCGACTGCCTGCTCCAGCCGCGCTGACGCACCGCCGGCCGGGCGCCGGGGGAAGGGGCGCCGGGTCGGGCACGCGCAGGGGACGGCCCGGGTTTCCCCGGACCGTCCCCTGCGCACACCCGCTCAGGCCGCTATCGGCCGCTGGCTCCGCACCGCCTGGAGCAACCCGATCGCCATCCAGTTCGCGAACATCGAGGACCCTCCGTACGAGACGAACGGCAGCGGGATGCCGGCGACCGGCATGATGCCCAGGCACATCCCTATGTTCTCGAAGGCCTGGAAGGCCAGCCAGGCGATGATCCCGGCCGACACGATCGTGCCGTAGAGGTCGGTCGCCTGACGCGCGATCCGGCCGGCCCGCCAGAGCACCACGCCGACCAGCAGGATGATCGCCAGCGCCCCGACGAAGCCGAGTTCCTCGCCCGCGACGGTGAACACGAAGTCGGTCTGCTGCTCCGGCACGAACTGCCCGGTGGTCTGGGTCCCGTGGAACAGTCCCTTGCCGGTGAGCCCGCCCGACCCGATCGCGATCCGGGCCTGCGCGGTGTTGTAGCCGACGCCGTTCGGGTCCAGCTGCGGGTTGGCGAAGGCGGCGAAGCGGTCGATCTGGTACTTGCTCAGCAGCCCGAACTTCCAGATCGCCACGCATCCGGCGGCGCCCGTCACCAGCAGCCCGAGGACCCAGCGGTTCGCCGCGCCCGAGCCGAGCAGGATGCCGAGCACGATCGCGGCCATCACCATCACCGAGCCGGCGTCCGGCATCAGCAGCACTATGCACATCGGCAGGCCGGCCCAGACCAGGCCGCGGAACACGGCCCGGTGCGAGGGGAACTCCCGCTCCCCCGCGTCCACCTGGTCGGACAGCACGACCGCCATCGCCAGCACGATCGCGAGCTTCGCGAACTCGGCGGGCTGGATCGAGAATCCGCCGCCGAGCTGGATCCACGAGTGCGCGCCGTTGATGGTGGATCCCAGCGGGCTGAGTGTCGCCAGCAGCAGCAGGATCACGCCGACGTACAGGAACGGCACGATCGTGCGGAAGCGACGACTCCCTATCGCTATCACCACGGAGCACAGCACCAGCCCGACCACGAAGTTGGTCAGGTGCCGGTACAGGAAGTACTGCGGGTCCCCGTGGGTGAGCGAGTCGCGCCCCCGGGTGGCCGACCAGACCAGCAGCGAACTGCCGGCCGAGAGGGCCAGCGCGGCCAGCAGCAGTATCCAGTCCAGCCGCCAGAGCGGGGAGTCCTTGGCGAGGGCCTTGGAGACCCCGCCGCGCTGCGGGGCCAGCCGCAGCTGCCGGTAGGAGCCGTAGGAGGTCATGCCCGTCCCCTTCCCGGGCTGCGGCCGGGTTCGAGCGCGGCGTCGGCCGCGGTGTACGACGCCGGGCGGTCGGTCGGAGGTGTCCGGTCGAGGAAGGCCGTCGCCGGCGCCGGGTCCGCCTGCGTCGCGTCCTGGAGCACCGGGATCAGCGCGGGCGCCTGGGCCGCGCCCGGCGCCTGGTCGACGGAGTACGCGGCCGGCTTGATGATCGCGGTGCCGTCCGGGTTGAACTTCGGCAGCTCGGCCTGCGGGGCGGGCAGCAGCGCCTTGGTGGTGTCGACGTTGCCCTTGTCGTCCACGCCGTACAGCGCCTGGTAGATCCGGCGGACGGAGTCACCCGAGCCGCCGGAGCCGGTGCCGCCCTGGCTGATCGTCATGATGATCGCGTAGTCCTTGCTGTACGTGGCCAGCCAGGAGGTGGTCTGCTTGCCCTCGACCTCGGCGGTGCCGGTCTTGGCGTGCAGCGCGATCTTGTCCTGCGGCCAGCCGGCCTGCGTGAACTTCCAGGCGGCGGTACCGCTCTTGACGACGCCCTCGGTGGCCTGGTTGATGTAGCTCAGCAGCTTCTGGTCACCGGGGAACGTGGCGTCCGCCTGCGGGGCGATCTCGCGGACGAGGTCCCCGCCCGGGCTTATCACCGCCTTGGCGATGGTCGGCCGGTAGAAGGTGCCGCCGTTGGCCAGCGCCGAGTAGATCCGGGCCATCTGGACCGGGGTGACGAGGGTGTCGCCCTGGCCGATCGCGAAGTTGACGGCGTCACCGGCGCGCATCTGGTAGCCGTCGACGCAGTTCTCCTTGGCGATCTGGTCGGAGAAGCTGTTGCCGCCCTTCTTCGCCTGGGCGCACCAGGCGTCCTTGTTGTTGTCGTAGAAGGACTGCTTCCACTGCCGGTCGGGCACCCGGCCGGTGACCTCGGACGGCAGGTCGATGCCGGTCTTGGCGCCGAGGCCGAACTCGTGGGCGGTCTTGAAGAACCAGTCGGCCGCGTCCTTCTTCGGCTTGATGCCGCCGTCCTTCACCCACTGGTCGTTCGCCAGGCCGTAGAAGACGGTGTCGCAGGAGACCTCCAGCGCCTTCTCCAGTGAGATGGAGCCGAAGCTCTCGCTCTCGAAGTTCTTGAACTCGCGCCCGCCGATGGTCATGCTCTTCGGGCACGGGTAGGTGCCGTCCAGCGAGTAGCCGGCCTGCACGGCGGCGGTGGTGGAGATGACCTTGAAGGTCGAGCCGGGGGCGGACTGACCCTGTATGGCGCGGTTCAGCAGCGGGAAGTTGGAGTCCTTGCTGGTCAGCGACTGGTAGTCCTTGCCGCTGATGCCGCCGACCCAGAGGTTCGGGTCGTAGGTGGGGGCGCTCGCCATCGCGATGATCCGCCCGGTGTGCACGTCCATCACCACGGCGGCGCCGGAGTCGGCCTCGTAGTTGCGGTTGGTGACCTTGTCGAAGGTGTTCCGGGCGTCGGCGATGGCCTGCGCGAGGTTGTCCTCGACCACCTTCTGCACCCGGGCGTCGATGCTGGTGACCAGGTTGTCGCCGGTCTGCGGGGCGACGGCGCCGGCGGTGCCGATCACCCGGCCGAGGTTGTCCACCTCCAGCTGGGTGATGCCGGCGGTGCCGCGCAGGTCGCGGTCGTACACCGACTCCAGGCCGGCCCGGCCGATCTGGTCGGCCGGCAGGTAGCGGTCCAGGCCGCTCTTGGCGGCGGTCTTGCTGACCTCGTCGTCGGTGACGGGCGAGAGGTAGCCGAGCACCTGGGCCATGTTGGCGCCCTCGACGCCGGTGTAGCGGCGTACGGCGGTGGGCTGCGCGGTGACCCCGGGAAAGTCCTCGCGGCGTTCCATCATCTGCATCGCCTGCTGGGTGGTCGCCTCCTTGGTGACCGGGATCGGCTGGTACGGCGAGCCGTTCCAGCAGGGCTGCGGCGTCTTGGCGTCGCAGAGCCGGACCTTCTCCTGCACGTCCTTGGCGGGCATCCCGAGCACGTCGGCCAGCCGGGCCAGCACCGCCTTGCCGCCGTCCTTCTGCTGCAGCAGCGAGGTGCGGCTGACCGAGACCACCAGCCGGGTCTCGTTGCCAGCCAGCACCCGTCCGGAGGCGTCCAGGATCTCGCCGCGGACGGCCGGTTCGACCACTTCGCGGATGTGGTTGCCGGTCGCCTTGGCGGTGTACTCCTTGGCGTTGCGGATCTGCAGGTACCACAGCCGACCGCCGAGGGTGGCGAGCAGCGACAGCACCAGGATCTGCAGCACCACCAGACGGATCGTCACCCGCCGGGTGCGGCCGGTCTCGGGGATGTTGCTCACGTCTCGTGCGCTCCAGGGTGCGGGGAAGTCGGGAGGTCGGGGCCGGTCCGGTTACGGGCGGCGGGCGAAGCCGGGCACGCGCCGTTTCCTGTACGACGGGCCGGAGGAGACCTCGCGGGTGGTGCGGTAGCGGGCCAGCGAGCCCATGCCCGGGCCGCCCTGGTCGTCGTCGGCGGCGGCCACCGGGTCGCGCCCGAAGCGGCGGCCGAGGAGCATCACCAGCGGCACCACGAACGGTGCCAGCAGCAGGTCGTACAGCAGGGCGCTGATCACCAGGCCGCCGAGGCCGACGTGCCGGGCTGCGGTGTCGCCGACCAGCGCGCCGACCAGCGCGTACAGCAGGGTGGAGGCGACCGCGGCGGCGCCCACCACCAGCAGCGAGCCGGCGACCGAGCGCTGGCGGCCGTGGTCGGGCCGCAGCAGGCCGGCGGCGTAGCCCATCAGGCAGAGCACCAGCGCGTAGCGGCCGATCGCGTGGTCGGAGGGCGGCGCGAGGTCGGCGAGCAGGCCGGCTGCGAAGCCGACCAGGCAGCCGCCGGTGGGCCCGTAGACCATGGCCAGGCCGACCACGACGAGCAGCAGTATGTCCGGGGTGGCTCCCGGGAGCTGGAGCCGGCCGAAGACGCTGACCTGGAGGATCAGGCCGAGCAGGATCAGGCAGGCGGAGACGGGGATGCGGGCGAGGCGCATGGCTCAGTTCCCCCCAGTGGGCTTGGCGGGCGGGGCGGCGGGCGCGCCGGCCGGGGCCTGGCCCGGGGCGGGCGGCAGGACGGCGTCCCGCGGGTCGGCGCGCGGCGGCACGACCACCACGCCGACCAGGTCCAGCCGGGTGAACTGGACGAAGGGCTCGACCAGGACGGTCTTGGTCAGCTGGCCGGCATTGGCCTGGACCTCGGTGACCTTGCCGACCGGGACTCCGGGCACGAACGGGCGGCCGCTCTGCGAGCCGAAGGTGACCAGCCGGTCGCCGGCCTTGACCTGGGCCTTGCCGTTGAGCAGGGAGACCTTCATCGGACTGTCGCCGCCGCCGGAGGCGAAGCCGATCTCGCCGGTGCCCTCCAGGCGGGTGCCGGCCGAGAAGCCGGGGTCGGAGGCGAGCAGCACGGTGGCGGTGGTCGGGGCGACGGTGGTGACCCGGCCGACCAGGCCCTGACCGTTGATCACGGTCATGTCGCGGGTGAGGCCGTCGTCGCTGCCGGCGTCGACTGTGATGGTCCAGGAGAAGCCCTGGGCCGGGCCGATCGCGATGACCTGGGCGGCCTTGACGGTGTAGCCGCCGGCGCCGGCGGTGCGCAGCAGGTCGTCCAGTTGCTTGGTGCGCCCGGCGGCCATGTCGGAGGAGGCGAGCTTCTGCCGCAGTTCGGTGTTCTCGCGGGCGAGCTGGTCGGTGCGGCCGCTGTTGGTGGCGGCGTCCCGGAAGGCCCGGACGGTGTCGGCGACCGGGTCGACGACGGTGGCGGCACCGCGTTCGACGGGCCCGAGGACACCGGCGGCCGCGTGCCGGGCGGGGCCGAGCGGGGAGTCCTCACCGCCCTTGATGTCCACGGTGATCAGCGCGAAGGCGACGGCCACCAGCAGGATGAGCAGCAGCCGGCTCTCTCGTGTGTCCCTCACGGTGGTGGTACTGCCCCTTCGTACCTGGCGGCCGCCCAGGGCCGTGGGGCCCGGGCGGCGGCCCGTTCAGTCGTGTCGGATGTGTGCTGTGGTGCTAACGGCGCGGCTGGGCGTCGAGTACCTGCTGGAGGGCCTCGAACTCCTCGACGCACTTGCCGGAGCCGAGCGCGACGGAGTCGAGCGGGTTCTCGGCGATGTGGATCGGCATGCCGGTCTCGCGGCGCAGCCGCTCGTCGAGGCCGCGCAGCAGGGCGCCGCCGCCGGTGAGCACGATGCCGCGGTCCATGACGTCGCCGGCCAGCTCGGGCGGGCACTGGTCGAGGGTGGTCTTGACGGCGTCGATGATCGAGTTGACCGGCTCGTCGATGGCTTCGCGGACCTCGGCGGCGGAGATGACGACGGTCTTGGGCAGGCCGCTGACGAGGTCGCGGCCGCGGATCTCGGCGTGCTCGTCCTTCTCGCCCTCCAGGCCGAAGGCGCTGCCGATGCTCATCTTGATCTGCTCGGCGCTGCGCTCGCCGAGGAGGAGGGAGTACTCCTTCTTGATGTGGTGGACGATCGCGTTGTCCAGTTCGTCGCCGGCGACCCGGATGGACTGGGCGGTGACGATGCCGCCGAGGGAGATGACGGCGACCTCGGTGGTGCCGCCGCCGATGTCGACGACCATGTTGCCGGTGGCCTCGTGGACGGGCAGGCCGGCGCCGATGGCGGCGGCCATCGGCTCCTCGATGATGTGCACCTGGCGGGCGCCGGCCTGCGAGGAGGCCTCGATGACGGCGCGGCGCTCGACGCCGGTGATGCCGGAGGGCACGCAGACGACGACGCGCGGGCGGGCGAGGTAGCGGCGGCGGTGGATCTTGAGGATGAAGTACCGCAGCATGCGCTCGGTGATCTCGAAGTCGGCGATCACGCCGTCCTTGAGCGGGCGGATGGCGACGATGTTGCCCGGGGTGCGGCCGATCATCTTCTTGGCCTCGGCGCCGACGGCGAGGATGCCGCCGGTGTTGGTGTTCACCGCGACGACCGACGGCTCGTTCAGGACGATGCCCTTGCCCCTGACGTACACCAGCGTGTTGGCAGTTCCGAGGTCGATCGCCAAGTCGCGGCCGATGAACGACAGGTTGCTCGCCATGGGGTGTAGGTGCCTTCCCGGGCTCGGAGTTCATGGGGGGGGTGGACGACTGCGTGCGCCCACGCTTGGGCGGAGACCAGCTGAGCTGCCTTACCGGGCCCTTGAGTCGCGTCCATCGTAGTCACGCTGCACTGTACGGACGTCGACGCGGGGCATACCGTCCATTGTCCGGAGCGTGATCGCTTCTCCCCGGATTGGGACGCCGTGTCGGGATCCCCAGTTCCCTATTTCACGATAAGAATGCCCCGGCCGGGTCAATGGTCCCGACCGGGGCAGTCCCGAGGTCCTCCGGGCGTGTCGCCCGGCCGGCTCAGGCGTGCGCCGGGAAGAAGATCTTGATCTCGCGCTCGGCGGACTCCGGGGAGTCGGAGGCGTGGATGAGGTTCTCGCGGGTGATCGTCGCGTAGTCGCCGCGGATGGTGCCGGCGCCGGCCTCCAGCGGGTTGGTGGCCCCGGCCAGCATGCGGATGCCCTTCACGACCTCCTCGCCCTCGACGATCAGCGCGAGCGAGGGGCCGGAGGTCATGAACTCCAGCAGCGGCTCGTAGAACGGGCGGCCGACGTGCTCCGCGTAGTGCTGCTCCAGCGTCGCCCGGTCGAAGGTGCGCAGCTCGATCGCGGCGAAGCGCCAGCCGGCCTTGCGCTCGATGCGGCTGATGATCTCGCCCGCCAGGCCGCGGCGGACGGCGTCGGGCTTGAGCAGGACGAGAGTGCGCTGGGACACGGTGCGTCTCCTGGGGATTCGGTTCGGCAGGCAGTCGGGTCGACGGGTGGGCCGACACGGCAGAGGTTACCTTGCGTACACGGCGTGTCGGTCGGCCGGTCCGGACCCCCGGTCCTGCCCCCGCGCGCCCGCCCGCGGGGGCACGGGGACGGGCCCTAGGCCCGGACGGCGGCCGCCTCGGTGGCGGCCGCGCGGGCCGCCTTGAAGGCGTCCACCTTGCGGCCGTAGTGCACCGAGCACCACCACAGGCCGGCGAAGACCACGCCGAGGCCGAACATGGTCGGCAGGACGAAGCCGCTGGCGATCAGGCCGATCTGCAGCGCCCAGCCGATCTGCACCGCGCCGGGGCGGTCGATCATGCCGCAGAGCGCGATGCACAGCGCCATCGCGATGCCGCTGACCGTCCAGATCTCCCCGCCGGAGACGTCCGAGAGACGCATCGCGACCAGTGCCGCGAACATGATCAGCAGTGCTTCGCCGATCAGCGTCGAGGAACAGAGCGTCCTCATGTTCACTTCCTCCCGAGCAGCAGGCGGGCCTCGCCCACCGTGATGACCGAACCCGTGACCAGCACCCCGGCGCCGCCGAGGTCGCCCTCCTCCTCGGCGAGGGTGACGGCGGCGGCGATGGCGTCGTCGAGGCGGGACTCGACCTGGACGCGGTCCTCACCGAAGACCTCGACGGCGAGGGCGGCGAGCTCGTCGACGTCCATCGCGCGGTGGGTGGAGTTCTGGGTGATGACGACCTCGGCCAGGATCGGCTCGAAGGCCTCCAGCACGCCGGCCACGTCCTTGTCGCCGGAGGTGCCGATCACGCCGACGAGCCGGGTGAAGCCGAAGGACTCGGTGAGGGCCGCGACGGTGGCGCGGGCGCCGTGCGGGTTGTGCGCGGCGTCCAGGACGATCGTGGGGCTGCGGCGGACGACCTCCAGGCGGCCGGGCGAGGAGACGCCGGAGAAGGCCTGGCGGATCTTGTCGACGTCGAGCTGCCCGCCGCGGGCGCCGCCGACGCCGAAGAAGGCCTCGACCGCGGCCAGGGCGAGCGCCGCGTTGTGCGCCTGGTACTCGCCGTGCAGCGGGATGAAGACGTCCTCGTACTCCTCGCCGCCGAGTCCGCGCAGCGTCACCAGCTGGCCGCCGACGGCGAGTTCGCGGCGGATCACGCCGAACTCCATGCCCTCGCGGGCGACCGTGGCGTCCACCTCGACGGCGCGGCGCAGGATGACCTGGGCGGCGTCCAGCTGCTGCTGGGCGACGACGGCGACGGCGTCGGGCTTGATGATCCCGGACTTCTCGACGGCGATCTCGCCGGTGGTCCCGCCGAGCTTGTCGGTGTGGTCGAGGCCGATCGGGGTGATCACGGCGACGGCGGCGTCGATGACGTTGGTGGCGTCCCAGGAGCCGCCCATGCCGACCTCGACGACGGCGACGTCGACCGGGGCGTCGGCGAAGGCGGCGTAGGCCATGCCGGTCAGCACCTCGAAGAAGGACATCGGCACCGGCTGCGCCGCGTCGACCATCTGCACGTAGGGCTCGATGTCGCGGTAGACCTCGACGAAGCGCTCGGGGGCGATCGGGGCGCCGTCCAGGCTGATCCGCTCGGTGACGGATTCGACGTGCGGGCTGGTGTAGCGGCCGGTGCGCAGCTCGAAGCTGTTGAGCAGCTGCTCGATCATCCGGGCGGTGGAGGTCTTGCCGTTGGTGCCGGTGATGTGGATGGAGGGGAAGGACCGCTGGGGCTGGCCCAGGATGTCCATCAGCGCCTCGATCCGGTCGAGCGAGGGCTCCAGCTTGTTCTCCGGCCAGCGCTTGGAGAGTTCGGCCTCGACGTCGCGCAGGGCGTCGCCGGTGCCGCCGTCGGCGGGGCGGATGGTGTACGGGTTCGGGTCGGCCTTGTCGCTCACGACCACAGTCTACGGAGCGGTGGCGGGGCGTCCTCACAGGGTGATGGGCGGGGTGAGAACGGCCACTTTGTCCGACCTTCGCCGCTACGAACCAGTTTAACCCCTTTACTATTCATTTAGCGAATCCAAGCCGCAACGAAGCAGCAATTCGCAGCCGACAGGAGCCGCCAGCCTTTGATCACCAGGAGCACTGCGCCATGCCCGACGCCCTGCACGACTGGATCACGCTTCGACAGGACGCCGTCGTCCGGGTCGCCGGACTGATCTCCCTGGCCCTCGTGGGCTACATGGCGCTCGTCTTCGGACGCTTCCTCGTGTACTGGGCCGGCTCCCGCCACGCCTTCCGGCACAACCGGCCCGCCGAACCCGGCGACCCGGCCGCCTTCCAGTGGCACCTGGTCGTCCCGTGCCGCGACGAGGAGGCGGTGGTCACCCAGACCCTGGACGGCCTGCGCGCCTCCGCGCCCGAGGCCCACCTGTGGGTGATCGACGACGACAGCGAGGACGCCACCCGCGAACTCGTGCTCGCCGCCGCCGCCCGCGACCCGCACGTCCACCTCGTCCGGCGCCGCCACCCGCACGCCCGGATCGGCAAGGGCGCCGCCCTCAACGCCGCCTACCGGGAGATCTCCGCCTGGCTGCCCGGGGACACCGACCGCTCCCGTGTGGTGATCGGCGTGGTCGACGCCGACGGCCGGCTCGACCCCGGCACCCTCGCCCGGGTCGGCAACGACAAGGCCCTCGGCCGCCCGGACGCCGGCGCCGTCCAGATCGGCGTCCGGATGCGCAACGCCGGCTCTCCGACACCCCCGAGCGCCTCACCCGGCCGGCGGCCGCCCCCAGCCCGTACGGCGACGGCCTGGCGTCGGCCCGGATCGCCGCGCTGACCGCCGCGCTCGCCGAACCCGCCGGGGTCCAGGCTCCGGCACTGGCCGCCTGAGACCCGGGCCGAACGGGCCTGGCGCCCTCTTGACAGTCGGATTGGTCCGCTCCACCTTCTGGGGCAAGTCTCCTTCCCCGAACCGGACTTGAGTTGCCGGTAGCTCCCAAGCGCACCATCGACACCCCGTACGGCGCCGGCGGCACCGACCCCAGCACCTGGACGCCCTCCGGCGGCTGGACCCGGCTGAGCACCGGCTTCACCACCGGCCCCACCACCACCGGCGTCACCGTCTACCTGCACTGCCGGTACGCACAGCCGGCCTTCCTCGCCGACGACGTCTCGCTGCTCGGCCCCGGCGGCCCGCAGCCTTCCCCCAGCCCGACCACCACCACGGCCTCGGGGTGCCGGCCTCCACCGGCGCGGCGGGCGGCGGCTACGTCAGCGCGGGCACGGTCACCGACGCACTGGACTGCCCGGCGGCCGGCACCGACTGCGGCAGCTACCGGCCGGACACCACCTGGCCGGGCATCGACGGGGCGATGACCTGGTCCACCGACTGGGACGCCAAGGCCGGCAACCCCGTCGCCGCCACCATCGGCGCCCACCTGCGCACCATGCCGTAGGCGCGGTGCCGCCCGCCGTGAGTACGGCGGGCGGCCTGCCGCGGTCCCGGGCTCAGACCCCGGCCCGGGCCTCCGGCAGGTGCGCGGCGCCTCCGTGTCGACGGCGCAACTCGGCCGTGATCTCAACCAGTTCGCCCTCGGGCAGCAGCGGCAGCATCATCGCGACGCCCTGCAGCAGACCGCCCAGCAGGAAGGTGGTGTCGGCCGTCGCGGCGACCAGGCCGCGGACCTCGGCCACCTCGCCGGCCGCCACCGCTTCGATCAGCCGGGCCGCGTCGGCGCTCTCCTCGTCCACCGCGACGGCGCCGGTGTCGGCGGGTGCCCGCCGGGCCATCGCCCGCAGCACCCTGTCGCCGACCTCGGGGGCGTACGCCTTGCGGACGGCCTCGGCGGCGATCCAGGCGAGCAGGGTGGTCACCTCGCGCTCGGCCCGCTCGGCGAACAGCACCTCCAGCTCGTGGTCGAACGCGAGCTGGTTCCCGTGCCGGAAGGCGAGCAACAGGGTCGCCGCCCTGGCCTTGGCCTCCTCGACCGCCTCGGCAGGCAGTTCGTCGGCCAACTCCTCGGTCACCACCACGCCGTGCCCTCCCGTCCGTCACCCATCAGGAACACCCCGCGGAACGCTCAGCAGAGACGCCCTTCGGAAACTCCGTGCACACCGTACACATCCCACCTGCAAACTTCCGCGAACGCGCGCGGGCAAGACCGGAATCAATTCGCTCGGAATAGGACCTCACCCGGTCCAGGATGAATATTCGCCGGAAGGGAGCAATGTTTCTGCGCTATTAGGCGTAACGAAAGCCGCCCACGGCGGAACCCGACCCCTGCACCGCGAAACGCCGAGGGGCCGCACCCCGCGCGTCGCGGAGTGCGGCCCCTCACGGACCGGTGCGGGCTCAGCCCTGCGGCAGCGCCGCGAGCTGGGCGGTGATCCGGGCGATGTCGGCCTCGGCGGCCTCCTGACGGACCTTGATCTTGGCGACCACCTCGTCCGGCGCCTTGGCGAGGAACGCCTCGTTGCCGAGCTTGGCGGTGGTCTGCGCCTTCTCCTTCTCGGCGGCCGCGAGGTCCTTGGCGAGGCGCTTGCGCTCCGCCGCGACGTCGATGGTGCCGGACAGGTCCAGCGCGACGGTGGCACCGGCCACCGGCAGCGAGGCGGTGGCCGAGAAGCCCTCCTCGGGGACGGTCAGCCGCAACAGCGAGCGGATCGCGTCCTCGTGGGCCTCCAGCGTGGTACCGCCCAGCTCCAGCTTCGCCGGGACGCGCTGGCCCGGCTTGAGGCCCTGGTCCGTGCGGAAGCGGCGGACCTCGGTCACGACCTGCTGCAGCGTGGCGATCTCCGCCTCGGCCGCGGCGTCGCGGAAACCGCTGTCCTGCGGCCAGTCGGCGATGACGACCGACTCGGCGCCGGTGAGCGTGGTCCACAGCGTCTCGGTGACGAAGGGGACGATCGGGTGCAGCAGGCGCAGCGTCACGTCCAAGACCTCGCCGAGCACCCGGCGCGCGGCGTCGGCCTGCGGCCCGCCCTTGGCCAGGGTGGTCTTGGAGAGCTCGACGTACCAGTCGAAGACCTCGTCCCAGGCGAAGTGGTACAGCGCCTCGGAGAGCTTGGAGAACTGGTAGTCCTCGTACAGCCCGTCCACCTCGGCGACGGTGCTGTTGAGGCGCGACAGGATCCAGCGGTCGCTCGCGGTCAGCTCCTCCGGCGCGGGCAGCGGGCCCTCGACGGTGGCGCCGTTCATCAGCGCGAAGCGGGTGGCGTTCCAGATCTTGTTGGCGAAGTTGCGGGCCGCCTGGACCCAGTCCTCGCCGATCGGCACGTCGACGCCCGGGTTGGCACCGCGCGCCAGCGTGAAGCGCAGCGCGTCGGAGCCGTACTTGTCCATCCAGTCCAGCGGGTTGACCACGTTGCCGAAGGACTTCGACATCTTCTTGCCGTTCTGGTCACGGACCATGCCGTGCAGCGCGATGGTGTGGAACGGCGGGGTGCCGTCCATCGCGTAGAGGCCGAACATCATCATTCGGGCGACCCAGAAGAACAGGATGTCGTAGCCGGTGACCAGGACGGAGTTCGGGTAGAACTTCGCGAGGCTGTCGGTCTGCTCCGGCCAGCCGAGCGTGGAGAACGGCCACAGGCCGGAGGAGAACCAGGTGTCCAGGACGTCGGTGTCCTGGTGCCAGCCCTCGCCGCTCGGCGGCTGCTCGTCCGGGCCGACGCAGACGACCTCGCCGTTCGGGCCGTACCAGACCGGGATGCGGTGGCCCCACCACAGCTGGCGCGAGATGCACCAGTCGTGCAGGTTGTCGACCCAGTCGAAGTACCGCTTCTCCATCTCCTGCGGGTGGATCTTGACCTTGCCGTCGCGGACCGCGTCACCGGCGGCCTGGGCGAGCGGGCCGACCTTGACCCACCACTGCATGGACAGCCGCGGCTCGATGGTGGTCTTGCAGCGCGAGCAGTGGCCCACCGAGTGGCTGTACGGGCGCTTCTCGGAGACGATCCGGCCCTCGGCGCGCAGCGCGGCGACGATCGCCGAGCGGGCCTCCAGGCGGTCCAGGCCGAGGAAGGGGCCGTGCACGGTGATGACGGCGTGCTCGTCCATGACGGCGATGTTCGGCAGGTCGTGCCGCTGGCCGATCTCGAAGTCGTTCGGGTCGTGCGCGGGCGTCACCTTGACGGCGCCGGTGCCGAACTCCGGGTCGACGTGGGCGTCGGCGACGATCGGGATCCGGCGGCCGGTCAGCGGCAGCTCGATCTCGGTGCCGACCATGTGCTTGTACCGCTCGTCCTCCGGGTGGACGGCGACCGCGGTGTCGCCCAGCATCGTCTCGGCGCGCGTGGTGGCGACGACGATGGAGTTCTCGCCCTCGCCGTAGCGGATCGAGACCAGCTCGCCGTCGTCGTCCTGGTACTCCACCTCGATGTCCGAGATGGCAGTCAGGCAGCGCGGGCACCAGTTGATGATGCGCTCGGCGCGGTAGATCAGCTCGTCGTCGAAGAGCTTCTTGAAGATGGTCTGGACGGCCTGGGACAGGCCCTCGTCCATGGTGAACCGCTCGCGGGACCAGTCGACGCCGTCACCGAGGCGCCGCATCTGACCGGAGATCTGGCCGCCGGACTCCGCCTTCCACTTCCAGACGCGCTCGACGAAGGCCTCGCGGCCCAGGTCGTGGCGGGACTTGCCCTCCTTGGCGAGCTCACGCTCGACCACGTTCTGGGTGGCGATGCCGGCGTGGTCCATGCCGGGCTGCCACAGGGCCTCGTAGCCCTGCATGCGCTTGCGGCGGACCAGGGCGTCGATCAGCGTGTGCTCGAAGGCGTGGCCCAGGTGCAGGCTGCCGGTCACGTTCGGCGGGGGGATGACGATGGTGAACGGCGGCTTGTCGCTCTTCGCGTCGGCGCTGAAGTACCCACGCTCCACCCAGCGCTCGTACAGCTCGCCCTCTACGTCCGCGGGGGTGTAGGTCGTCGGGAGGGTGGCTGCTTCGTCCCCGGCGGAGGTGCTCACGGGGCGCTGGTTCGTCGTGTCGGTCACGACGAACAGTTTACGTACCGGGGGAACGGGTCACGAACCGCTTTCGGTCCGTGGACCCGCCGCGCCCGGACGGGCCCCGGAAGGGCCCCGTGCGGTAGCGTGCCCGGGCACTCGTCCGGTCGACCGGACGTGCACGGAAGGACTCCACACCAGACAGGCCGCGGGTGCGGCGGGGGAGCACAGAGCAGATGTACGGCCAGGGACAGCAGTATCCGCAGGGACAGCCACAGCCCTACGGGGGCCAGCCGCAGTACGGCCAGCCGCCGCAGCCGGCCTACGGCGCGCCGCAGCCGCCACCGCAGCCGCAGTACGGTTACCCGCCGCAGCAGCCCTACAGCGCGCCCCAGCAGCCGTACGGCGCGCCGCCGCAGGCGCCGTACGGTCAGCCGGGCTACCCGGTGGCGCCGCCGCCGAAGGGCAAGGGCGGCCTGGTCATCGGTCTGGTGATCGGCGCGCTGGTGCTGGGCGGCGGCGGCTTCGCCGCCTGGAAGTTCCTCGGTGGCAGCGACCAGGGCGGCAAGTACAAGATCACCGCCCCGCAGACGCTGGCCGACGGCTACGTCCAGAAGTCGGCGAAGGAGCAGGCCGCCGACATGAGCAAGCCCGAGGCGTCCAAGCTCGGCACGGATCTCCACGTCCTGGTGGCCAGTTACAGCAAGGGCTCGGACGCGATGGACACCTTCTCGGTGATCGGCGTCTACGGCGACCTCAACGACCCCGGGCAGATCATCGAGGACTCCAAGAAGGACAGCGGCGGCCTGTCCTTGACGATGACCGACTTCCCGGCGCAGGACGCCAACAACTCCGCGGCGAAGCTCTCCTGCGGCACGTCGACCATGCTCGGCAAGCCCGGCCCGACGATCTGCGTGTGGGCGGACAAGTCCACCACCGGCCGGGTCTCCTTCACCAAGGTCAGCCTGAGCGGCGGCAGCGGCCAGGCGCTCACCGCGGACCAGGCGGCCGCCAAGACCCGGACGATCCGCGACGCCATGGTCGTCGCCAAGTAGCACCGGGGATCACCCGCCGTCACGCGCAGGGGCCCCGCCGCCGCGCCGCGGCGGGGGGGCCCGCCCCCTGGAGCGGGGGTGAGGGGCGAGTATTTGAGGGGCGGCGGCTTAAT